>JBEKWL010000136.1:0-10293 GCA_049513095.1 Terriglobales bacterium | reverse complement strand
ATCTCCGTCCCCGTCGGCCGCGGCACGCTCGGCCGCGTGATGAACGTCATCGGCGAACCCGTGGACAAACTCGGTCCCATCGCCTTCGAAAAGAGAATGCCAATTCACCGCCTCGCGCCCGCGTTCGATGAACAGTCGACCACGGCCGAGATGTTCGAGACCGGCGTGAAAGTAGTAGACCTCATCCAGCCGTTCTTGAAAGGCGGAAAGATCGGCCTCTTTGGCGGCGCCGGCGTCGGCAAGACCGTCGTCATCATGGAACTGATCAACAACGTTGCGAAGCAGCACGGTGGATTTTCCGTGTTCGCCGGCGTGGGTGAGCGCACTCGTGAAGGCAATGACCTCTGGCTAGAGATGAGCGAGTCGGGAGTCATCAAGCCCGGCAAACCTGACGAGTCAAAAGCCGCGTTGATCTACGGCCAGATGACCGAGCCCCCCGGAGCGCGTCTCCGCGTTGCACTAACTGCTCTGACCGTAGCCGAATATTTTCGCGACGAAGAAGGCTCCGACACGCTCCTTTTCATCGACAACATTTTTCGCTTCACGCAAGCCGGCTCCGAAGTATCAGCCCTGCTAGGCCGCATGCCCAGCGCCGTCGGTTATCAACCCAATTTAGCTACCGAGATGGGGGAGTTACAGGAACGAATTACATCTACTAAGAAGGGGTCGGTAACTTCAGTACAAGCTATTTACGTGCCGGCGGATGATTTGACTGATCCGGCGCCGGCCACTACGTTTGCTCACCTGGATGCTACGACTGTGCTTTCGCGTGCGCTTACGGAGATTGGAATTTATCCGGCGGTGGATCCGCTGGCTTCTACTTCGCGAATTCTTGATGCTCGAATTGTTGGGCAGGATCATTACGATGTGGCACAGATGGTTAAGAAGACGCTGCAGACTTACAAAGACCTGCAGGACATCATCGCCATTCTGGGCATCGACGAACTTAGCGAAGACCAGAAGGTTACGGTGGCGCGCGCGCGCAAGATCCAGAAGTTCCTCTCGCAGCCGTTCTTTGTGGCCGAGCAATTTACCGGGACTCCAGGACGTTATGTGAAGATCGCCGACACGGTAAAAGGTTTCCGCGGCATCGTGGAAGGGAAGTACGACGACATCCCCGAGCAGGCTTTCTACATGAAGGGAACGATTGAGGAAGTGCTGGAGACGGCGGAGAAGATGAAGGCCGTGGCAGCGTAAGATTCAGTCGCTGGTCGTTAGTCGGTGGTCGTTGGCAAATGCCTAACGGCTAGTTCTGAGCTAACGACTGACGAATAACAACTAACGACCGACGACTAACGACCGAATGGCTAATACTTTCCAACTCGAAATCGTTACTCCCTCCCGGCTCCTGGTGAAGGACGCGGCCGAGGAAGCGCAGATCCCGGGGGTGAGCGGGTATCTGGGGATTCTTCCTGGGCACGCTCCGCTGATTACCGAGCTTGCCGTTGGCGTGCTTACTTACAAGGCGAGTGGCGCTACGCACACGCTGTCGGTAGCGTGGGGATTTATGGAAGTGCTGCCGGACAAGGTGACGATTTTGGCGGAGGCAGCGGAGCGTCCGCAGGAAATTGACGTAGAGCGCGCGCAAAAAGCGAAAGGCCGGGCCGAACAACGCCTGAAGAGCAACGATCTCCAGGTAGACTACACGCGCGCCGAAGACGCATTGCAGCGCGCGGACACGCGTCTGAACGTTGCGAAAGAAAAGTAGCGTCCCTCCGCCGCGCAAACACAAGACTCACTCTGGTGTTGGCCGTCCAGCGGCCCACTTTTCGAAAACGCGAAAAGTGGGGCACCCTGATTTTCTTCTCTGCCAAACGCTAAGAACAACGTGCGCCTGAACTCGCCTGGCCTCACCCGCCTATTTAACCGTGCTTGCCTGCGCAAGGGCGTGGTAGTTACATCATCTGCGGGATTATAAGATTGCGGGCGGGCGCGAAGTCCATTCTGCTAAACTCTTCACTTCCTTTCGGGGAGCGCGAGGCAATTATGGCGATGCAGTTGGTGGGAGTGATTGGAGCGGGCACAATGGGCAATGGGATAGCCCATGTGTTTGCCAGGTGCGGGTTCAACGTGATGCTGTGCGATGTGGAGCAGAGATTTCTGGATCGGGGGCTCGCGACGATTGCGAAGAACCTGGATCGCGAAGTGGCCAAGAACAAGATTACGGCGGGCGACAAGGTCTCCACATTGGGGCGGATTACGGGGGTGGTGGACCGGGCGAAGATGGCGGACTGCGATCTGGTGATCGAGGCGGCGACGGAGAAGTTTGAGATCAAGGCGGAGATTTTCCGCGAACTGGATCGCTTAATGAAGTCGAAGCCGGAGGTGATTCTGGCCACGAATACGTCTTCGATTTCGATCACCAAGATTGGGGCGCTGACCGGGCGCGCCGGCAAGGTGATTGGAATGCACTTCTTCAACCCGGTGCCGGTGATGAAACTGGTCGAAGTGATTCGAGGCCTCGCGACTTCGCAGGCCACGTTTGAGACGGTGCGCGAACTGGCGGTGAAACTGGAGAAGACGCCGGTCGAGGTGAATGACGCTCCCGGATTTGTTTCGAACCGGGTGCTGATGCCGCTGCTGAATGAGGCGATGTACGCGGTGATGGAGGGCGTGGCGACGGCGGAGGCGGTGGATGAAGTGTTCAAGCTGGGGATGGCGCATCCGATGGGGCCGCTAACGCTGGCGGATTTTATAGGGCTCGACGTGTGCCTGGACATCATGCGGGTGCTGCAGGATGGGCTGGGGGATCCAAAGTACAGGCCTTGTCCGCTGCTGATCAAGATGGTGGACGCGGGCTGGCTCGGTCGCAAGAGCGGCCGTGGGTTCTACACTTACTCGTAAGATGGGAGATATGACGACAGGATGGGGCGGAATTCTTCCGGAAAGAAAACCGGGCGGCGACGGCTTCTATTATTTGCTGGCGGCGATGTCGGGAGCGCTGGCGGGATGGTTGGATATCAAAGTCGGTGACTTGCTGCTGACGGCGATGGTGGTGTTGGCGGCGAACATGCTGCTTGGATTTCTGAGCCCGCGAAGGCCCTGGCGCTGGGTGCTGTTGGTCGGAGTCTTCGTGCCGGTGGTGGAGTGGCTGGCATATTTTGTTCTTGCGGAAAAGCCGGAGCGGGCGCAGATCTACGAATCCTTTCTGGCGTTCGTGCCGGGAATTGCGGGCGCGTTCGGGGGAGCGGTGGGGCGTGGCGTGGTGGACAATTTGTTTGCCGGGAAGTGAGCGGGGGCGGCGGCTCGTCCGAGACTAATAAAGGGATGTCTAAATTTTGCGTAGATGAGGCTTGCCGCGTCTCCGCCCGCCTCCCCGACTCGTGACGGGAGATGGGGCAAGCCCGTCTCTACACCAACGAGCAGGCGTCCCACCAAAGGTACCGCCCGCTGAAAAACTGTTCCCGTTTCCACAGCCGGTGGGGGTAAGCTACGGCTATGGGAGTGTCGGTTTCGGTGCTGGCGAGCGGCAGCCGTGGGAACTGCTCGCTGGTGGCGACGAGTTCAACGCGCCTTCTGGTGGATGCCGGTCTCTCCGGCCGCGAAACCTTCAAGCGGCTGCGGGCTGTCGGTGAGCGCACGGAAGAAATTTCCGCGATCCTGATTACGCACGAGCACTCCGACCATGTTGCCGGACTGCAGCGGCTGGCCACCAAGCTGAACGTGCCCGTCTTCCTGACGGCGCGGACGCATCAAGCCTGGAGTCGGGCGGTGCGCGATGAGAAAGGTGCAATCCCCGAGCTTCCGAAGTCGGAACACTTCTCCGCCGGTCGCGGCTTTTGCGTGGGCGATATTGAGGTCATGCCCTTTACCATTCCGCACGACGCCGAGGATCCGGTGGGCTTCACGTTTCGCGCGGAAGGAGTGAAGATTGGTTTTGCCACCGACCTGGGCTACATGTCGGCCAACGTGAAGGACAATTTGCGAGGCTGCAGCGTGATGGTGATGGAGTCGAATCACGATGTGGAAATGCTGCGTTCGGGGCCTTATCCGTGGTCGGTGAAGCAACGGGTGATGAGCCGGGTGGGGCATCTGTCGAATGACGCGCTCGCGGAATTCTTCTCCAGCGACTATGATGGGGGAGCCGACTACTTAATTTTGGCCCATTTGTCTGAACAGAATAATCATCCCGAAATCGCGCGCGCCGCGGCAGAACAGGCGCTCGGCGGCCGTCAGGGGCTGTGGCACAATCGTGTGCTGCTGGCAACCCAGACGGAGGTTCTCGAATCCATCCGGTTGTAGCCTCTCCGGTTTTAGCCTCTTATGAGTGAGTGTGTGGAACCGATCGTCGGCAAAATCCTTGCGGGATGGCGCTACGATATTTCCGGCCTGGCTCCGGAGATGCGCGGGGACTACGAGTTACATTTCGCCGATTGTGAGCATTGCCGCAGCCGCCAGAAACTGCACCGCATCATCGATATTTCTCTGATTGTGCTGGCTTCGGCGTCGGCCGCGGTGTTTCTGCTGGCATTTGCCGTGATCCGGCATTTTGGACTGCGCCACGCTTTCTGGCTGGAGGTGGGCGCGCTAGCGGGCTTTGCGCTGTCGGCGCTGATCTGGCTGATCGTGGCCGTGGCGACTCCCGCGCCCATGGCGGTGGTGGATGTAGCGAAGCTCGGCGCACGACACGTGCATGACCGGCTGCCGGCGGAGATCCGCGAGAAGCTACCGGAAGAACTGCGGATGAAGATCACGGGGTCGTGACTGTTCAGCGATGAAGTTCGTTCGAAGTAATGATGCTCGGGCCCAAGATTCTGGGGCGTGCGCTAATCGCGGCCCTCGCATGATTCAACCCCTTAAAAGAGCGCGATCCTCGTCCTCATCTTCCCGCCAATGGGTATCGGCATCGACCTGATGGTCAAGTCCTATAAGAAGCGCAACCTGTTCGGCGAGCAACGTAACTCCAAACACAAGTCCGACCGTAGGCTGTTCACTGATCTCTGTCCGCGTAGTCCCGTGTCCTCTTATCGGGGTGGTTCGCCGTATAGGAGCGCGGCTGCAGCTTGAAGTCCTTGCCCAGAGCTGGATTTCATCCGAAACGGGAAATTGGCGCCAGTTAAAAGGCCTCTCCCGCAGGAACTGCCTTGATATCCAACTTACAAGTGATACAATCCCGTAATGCCAAGAACACTAATTCAGTCAGTAGTCAAACAACTTCAGCAAGAACGTTCGCGACTTGAGGGCGAACTCCACCGCGTAACCGCTGCGCTAACCACTTTCGGGAAGGTTTTCCTGCAGGGGAGCAAGCCAGGCCGAGCAACTCGCAAGAAAAGAACGATTTCGGCTGCCGGACGCAAGAGAATAGCAGCCGCGCAGAGGGCGCGATGGGCAAGGGTTAGGGCGGCAGCCAAGAAAAAATAAGTCCGCCCGTCTTTCGCCGAGAGCGCCCACGAGGCGGAAAATCGGATCCTCCCTTAGACGCGCCCAAGGGCGCGTCAGTTCGGGAGATCTCTCAACACGGCGACCACAAACTCGGTAAACTCCCGCACGTCTGCTTCGGTCGTGTCGAACGAGCACATCCACCGCACCACCGACTCTTCTTCGCTCCACACATAGAAGAAGTACCGCTCCTGTATCTTCTTAATCGCTTCCCGCGGAATTTGCGCAAACACCCCGTTCGCCTCCACTGGATACACAATCTTGACCCGCGGAATTTTCTTTACTTCCTGTTCCAGCAGTCGCGCCATCCGGTTCGCGTGCTCCGCATTTCGCCGCCAAAGATCGTCCGTCAGCAGCGCCTCCATCTGCACCGACAGGTAGCGCATCTTCGACGCCAGTTGCATTCCCTGCTTGCGCACAAACAAAAAATCCTCCGCCAGTTCAGGACGAAAAAACACCACCGCCTCCACGCCCATCAGCCCGTTTTTCGTCCCGCCAAACGAAAGCACGTCCACTCCCAAGTCGCGCGTCGCCTGCCGCAGCGTAAGTCGCTGCGCTGCCACGGCGTTTGAAATCCGCGCTCCGTCCACGTGCAAGAACATCTTGCGCTCGTGGGCAAACCGCGCCAGCGCCTCGACTTCCGCCGGTTTGTACACTGTGCCCATCTCGGTCGATTGCGTAATCGAAATTACCCGCGGCTGCACGTGATGCTGGTCCCCAATTCCGTGGTACGCACGCGCCACCGTTTCCACCGTCAACTTCCCGTCCGGCGCGGCCAAGGGCACGAGTTTGCATCCCGTAAACTTTTCTGGGGCCCCACATTCGTCCGTATAAATATGAGACAACTCCGGACACAGCACGGCATGAAACGGCCGCGTCAGCGCCTGCAAGCTCAGCACATTCGCCGCCGTCCCGTTGAAAACAAAAAAGACCTCCACGTCGGTTCCAAACTGCTCCCGGAATTTTCCCACCGCCGATTCTGTGTGCGGATCGTCCCCATATCCCACCACATGCCCCTCGTTAACCCGCCGTATCGCCTCCAGTACCTCGGGATGCGCCACTGCATTGTTGTCGCTCGCAAAACTTCGGCTCGGTTTCATGACCAAACAATCTAGCAGAACCGTAAATTCTTAGGTGCCTCGTGCCCTTACCGGGAATCTATAATTGTTTTAGTATTGCTGCGGTCGGGTCGCCGCGATGACCAGGCCCTGAAAGGGCGTCTGATTTCCCGTAGAGACGCGGCTTGCCGCGTCTCCGAGCAACGATATGTCTCTATTCTTCGCAAGAACGCCATCTTTGATGCTGTCCGGGATTCTGCCCGGCGCCCTTCTGGCGGCGCTTCTTTTCACCACCGCCTGCAGCAACACGAAAGCAGCCAAGGCTGCCGACCAGCCGGCCATGGCGGTTAAAGTTCAAACAGCCAAGGCGCAAGAAGTCGACGACACCACCGACTACGTCGCCACCTTGAAATCCCGCGACTCCGCGGTGGTGATGCCGCAGGTCGAAGGCATCATTACGCAGATCTTCGTCCGCTCCGGCGAACAAGTCGCTTCCGGGGCTCCCATGATGCAAATCGATCCCGCCAAGCAGCAGGCCACGGTCAAAAGCCAGGAGGACGCGCGCGCCGCCCAGGTTGCTCAGGTCAAATGGGTGCAGCAGAACTACGACCGCGTCAGCGGCCTGGCCAATGCCGGCGTAGTCAGTAAGCAGGATCTCGACCAGGCGCGCGCCACTCTCGACGCCGCCCAGGCGCAACTGCACTCACTCGATGCCCAGGTCAGCGAGCAGCAGGTCCAGTTGCACTACTACCAGGTGGTCGCGCCGCGCGCCGGTATTGTCGGCGATGTTCCCGTCCGCGTTGGTGACCGCGTCCTCACCACTACTACGCTCACCACCGTCGACCGTCCCGGCAGCCTCGAAGCCTACATCTATGTTCCCATCGAGAAATCTGCGCAGCTGAAGATGAATCTTCCCGTTCAGATCGTCGACGCTTCAGGAAGCCCGCTCGCCACCAGTCGCGTCACTTTCATCTCGCCACAGGTGGATACCGCGACCCAAACCGTGCTCGTCAAGGCGACTATCGCAAACTCGAACGACACCTTGCGCACCGCCCAGTTCATTCGCGCCCGTGTGGTGTGGGGCAGCCAGGAAAAGCCGGTGGTTCCGGTCGTGGCCGTGTCGCGAATCGGCGGCCTCTATTTCGCTTTCGTCGCTGAGTCTGACCAGAAAGGTGGATACGTAGCCCACCAGAAGCCGCTCCAGATCGGCCAAATCGTGGGCAACGACTACGTCGTCCTCGACGGCGTAAAACCGGGAGACAAAGTGGTCGTCTCCGGCACCCAGTTTCTAGTCGATGGAGTACCCGTAGTCCCGCAAGAAAGCAGCAGCTAGCAAAAGTCAAAGAAGCTTTCTAGAAACCAGCTCAGACAAATGACAAGCAGCACGCGCGAGACACAGGCAACTGAGAACTGAGAACTGGCAACTGTTTCTTATGGTCGACTTTTTTATTCATCGCCCGGTCTTCTCCACCGTCTGCGCCCTGCTGATTATTCTCGCCGGCGCGGTGTGCATTCCTACGCTGCCCATCGCACAATTCCCCAACCTGGCGCCGCCGCAGGTCGGTGTCACCGCCGTCTATACCGGAGCCAGCGCCCAGACCGTCGAGTCCGCCGTCACCACGCCGCTTGAACAGCAGATCAACGGCTCCGAAGGCATGAAGTACATCACCTCCTCCAGCGACAACAACGGCGTCAGCTCGATTACCGCAACTTTCGATCTCACCCGCGACCCCGATCTCGCCTCCGTCGACATCCAGAACCGCGTCAACACTGCCCAAGGACGTCTCCCCAACGCGGTCAAGCAAGTCGGAGTTACCGTCGCCAAGACCTCGGAGAATTTTGTCTTCGGCGCCGCCGTCTTCTCGCCCGACGCTCGCTACTCCACGCTCTTCATGAGCAATTACCTCGATGTCTACGTCCGCGACAGCCTGAAGCGTGTGCCCGGTGTGGCCGACGTCATCATCTTCGGCGAACGCAAATACTCCATGCGTTTGTGGCTCGATCCCGTCCGCATGGCCGGCCGCGCCCTTACCGCCGACGATGTGGTCAGCGCTCTCCAGGAGCAGAACGTTGAAGTCGCCGCCGGGCAAGTCGGTTCCCAGCCCTCGATCCCCGGCCAGCAGTTCCAGATCAGCGTCCGCGCCGTAGGCCGTCTTTCTGAATCCACTCAGTTTGACAACATCATCCTCAAGAGCAACGCCGATGGCACTCTCGTCCGCCTGCGCGACGTTGGTCGCGCCGAGCTCGGCGCCGAAGACTACAGCTCCAACCTGGACTACAACGGGCACGAATCCGTTGGCATCGGCATCACCCAGCTCTCCACCGCCAACGCCCTCGACGTAGACCGACGGTGCATCGCCGAACTTGACCGTCTTTCCAAACGCTTTCCGCCCGGCATGAAGTATGAGCTCGCCTTCGATACCACCGACGCGGTCAGCGAATCCATTCGCGACGTAGTCTCGACCCTCGGCCAGGCGATCTTCCTCGTCATCCTTGTCATCTTCGTTTTCCTCGAAGACTGGCGCTCCACCATCATCCCGGCCGTCACCATCCCGGTCTCGCTCATCGGCACTTTCGCCTTCGTCAAGCTGCTCGGCTTCTCCATCAACACGCTGACCCTGTTCGGCATCACGCTCGCCACCGGCCTGGTGGTCGACGACGCCATCGTCGTCATCGAAAACATTGAGCGCCACCTGCAGGAAGGCGAATTGAATCCCGTCAAAGCCTCGTCTGACGCCATGCGGGAAGTCACCGGAGCCGTCATCGCCACTTCACTGGTGCTGGTTGCCGTATTCGTGCCGGTCGCCTTCTTTCCCGGCACCACCGGCATTCTGTTCCGCCAGTTCGCGCTGACCATCGCCTTTTCGATTTCTATTTCTGCCTTCAACGCGCTTACTCTTACACCCTCGCTCTCCGCGCTCCTGCTCGGTCGCGAGCATGGAGAAAAGAATTGGTTCTTCAAGCGCGTCGACCGCCTCCTGAGCGCGATTAACAATGGCTACGTTCTCGCCCTCCGCGCTTTTCTTCGTTTTCAAGCCGTCGCCCTGATCTTGTTTTTCGCCGGACTCGGTCTCGCTTATTTCATCTTCCGGCAAGTGCCCCAAGGCTTCGTCCCCACCGAAGATCAGGGCTACCTCGTCGTCGTCATCCAGGCTCCCCCCGGAGCTTCGCTCGAATACACGCGGAAAATAGGCCAGCAGGTGACCGCCATCACCAAGAATTTTCCTGAAGTCGAGGGTACCTTTTCCATCGCCGGATTCAGCTTCGGAGGCAGCGCGCCCAACGCCGGCCTGGTCTTCTTGTCCCTCCGGCCGTACGCGCAGCGCAAGGGCCATGACCACACTGCCGCCGCCATCCTCAACCTGCGCGGCCCCTTGTTCGGAATTTCCGGCGCCATTGTCATCGTCTTCGAACCGCCCGCCGTGCAAGGTCTCGGCCAGTTCGGCGGGTTCCAATTCGAACTCCTGGATCAGGGCAATCACACTCTTCAGGATCTCGACAAAGTCACCCACGACCTCACTCGCGCTGGTTTCGGGCGCAACGACCTCGCCGGACTCTTCACCACCTACACCGCCAGCGATCCGCAATTTATCGTCACCATCGATCGCGAAAAAGCCAAAAGCCTGCACATCCCGCTCAGCCAGATCACCGACACCCTCAGCGTCTACATGGGTTCCGCCTACATCAACGATTTCGATTTCAATAACCGTTCTTATCGGGTTTATGTGCAGGCCGACAAGCAATTCCGCTCGCATCCGCAGGACATCAAGCAGTACTACGTGCGCTCCGATTCCGGCGCCATGGTCCCGCTGGAAAACTTAGTCAGCATCAGCCAGACCGCCGCTCCCCAGGTCAT
>JBEKWL010000135.1:0-16955 GCA_049513095.1 Terriglobales bacterium | reverse complement strand
AATCGCTACGCGCTGCTCAAAATGCTGCTGCACCCCGCCAACTTCCTGCTGCTCGATGAGCCCACCAACCACCTCGACCTGCGCGCCAAAGACGTCCTGCTCGAAGCCCTGATGAAGTACACGGGCACGGTGGTCTTCGTTTCGCACGACCGGTATTTCATCGACAAGCTGGCGACACGAGTATTCGAAATCGGCGACGGGAAAGTTGAAATCTATCCGGGAAATTATGAAGATTATCTCTGGCGGAAGCAGGGAAGAGCCGCGGTTGCCGTGGAAATGCCGAAGCCTTCCGTTTCTTCGGCCGTGTCCTCATCGGCGCCGGTGAACGGAGACCGCGCGCCCGCCGCCGACACAGCCGAACCCAAAGGCAAGCGCATGAATCCAATCAAGCGCCAGCAGATGGAAGACCGGCTACACGAAATCGAAGAAGAGATCGCCCACGCTGAAACCGCGATTGCCTGGTGTGAAACCGAGCTCCAGAGCTTTGTGAGCGCAGAAGAAACGCAGCGCCAGACCCAGCAACTCGCCAATCACAAGAACACTCTGCACAGCCTGATGAAGGAATGGGAAGAGCTATCAGGGGCGCTGCAATGAGAAATTATTGGGAATCCGGAATACTGTGTTCTCAGGCAGCTGCCGAGCTGCGCTCGGCTTGGACGGGCGAGGGCGCCCGTCCCCACACGAGCAACGGTAGACGCGGCAAGCCGCATCTCTACGGGAAGATTGTGTTGAGGGTTTTGCTGAGGACTGAGAGCTGAGAGCCGCCCTACCCGCCCTGTTTCAACTCCGTGAGCACTTGCCTTGCGATTTCCTTGAGCGTCTCGAACACGCCTACGCCCTGGAAAGCTACGGCCTCCAGCACTACCTCGTTTTTCTTGCGCAGTTCTTTGGAGAGAGCGTCCACCGGCAGGATATTCGGCAGGTCGCGCTTATTCAGTTGCAGTACGTAGGGAATCTTGTTGAAGTCGTAGCCGTGTTCTTTCAGGTTGGCCATCAGGTTGTCGAGCGCTTCGACGTTGGCGTCCATGCGCTCCTGCTGGGAATCGGCCACAAACACGATGCCGTCCACTCCGCGCAGAATCAGCTTGCGGCTGGCGTCATAAAAGACCTGGCCGGGAACCGTGTATAAGTGAATGCGGGTCTTGAAGCCGCGCACCGTGCCCAGATCCAGGGGCAAGAAATCGAAGAACAGGGTCCGATCGGTCTCCGTGGCGAGCGAGATCATCTTGCCCTTCTGCTGTTCGGCTGTTTTCTGGAAGATGAACTGCAGATTCGTCGTCTTGCCGCCCAACCCGGCGCCGTAGTAGACGATCTTGCAGTTGATCTCGCGTGCTGCGAAGTTGATGAAACTCAAAAGGCTTCCTCAGAAACTCCTGCGAAAAAGGCTCTCGCAAACCACTCCCTCAAAGCGCGAGCCTCTCGCTCCAAATTCATCTGACTGCTGTATCGGTTCCTGCTGGTTTTTATACCACAACGGGAGGCTATGGCGCAGGTTACCCACGTTACTAAGGCAGTTGCCGGTTGCCAGCAGCCAGTTGCCAGTGGACGTTTGCCGCCTCTGGGTGTTGGGTACTGGCAACTGGCAACTGGCTACTGGCAACTGATTATCGCGCCGTTGGCAGAGGATAATACCCCCGCTTTGCGTAGACCTTCACGTCCGCACGCGTCACCCGCACCTCGATCTCTCGATAGCCTCCGACGCTGGACCTGGGCGAGTAACCCAGAGTGTACTGGTTGCGTGCGTCTCCGATCGCCCGAGCGTAAGCCCGCTCGATCTCGGCTTGCGCCAACTCGCCGTACACCGTGCCTCCTCCAGTGGCGTTGACGTATTTCGGCAGAATGTCGCTGTAACCCATCGCCGCCCGCGTCTTCGGCAGGTGAATCCGCTGCAACCTGTCGTATACCGGGATCGCCGCGCCTTCCACTCCCACTGCGTACACGGTGATGCCCTGCGTCAGCAGCACTTTCAGCGTATCTTTGTAGCTGGCGATCGAGCCCTGCTCGCGTCCGTCGCTGATGATGAAGATGATCTTCCGCCGCGCCCGGTCGCGCTTCGAAAGATCGCGCGCTGCCAGCAGGATCGCGTCATTCAAAACGCGTGCGACCTTCGGCGGGGTGCTTACCGGGTTCACGGGAGAGTCCATCGGGATCCCGTTGATGATCGGTCCCTGAGGCCCGAGCGGCCCGCTCGTCACCGGAGGTCCATTATTTGCTCCGCTGAACCCTTTCACCTGGTTCAGAGTCGCAGTCAACTGCTTGCCCACGCTGGTGAAATCTGCCACCCGGCCTACCGTGCTGCTGTAGGTATAGATCCCAACTTCATCGAACTGGCTGAACGCTCCCTGTAACGCCGACAGCGTCTCCTGTACCTTTTTCAAACCTACGTCGGCCATTCCGGTATCGAAAATCACCGCCGCCGACAGCGCAAACGGATCGCTGGTGAAAAACTTCAACGTCTGCTTCTGCCCATTTTCCAGAACTTCAAAATCCCTGAGAAGCAAGCCGCCGATCAACCGGCCTTCGCGGTCGGTTACCGTAACCGGAACCATCACCATGTTGACGTTCACCGGAATGGTGTAGATATCCTGCCCGGTCTCCAGATCCTTCGGCAC
Source organism: Terriglobales bacterium (assembly GCA_049513095.1). GTDB lineage: Bacteria > Acidobacteriota > Terriglobia > Terriglobales > Acidobacteriaceae > Acidiflorens. The sequence goes on along the minus strand of JBEKWL010000135.1, from coordinate 14,343 downwards.
GCTGCCTGCGGGCACGGTCCTGACCGGAGGCATCGGCGGCGGGGCCGGTTTCTGATCCGTCGAATCCGGAGCGCTTCGGGGAAGCTCCTTCGATCCAGTGGTCACGCCGGATCCATCCGCCGTGGCATCGGGCTTGGACTCCTCCTCTGCCTCTTGCCGCATGCTGGGTGGCGCCGGCGGCGGTATCGGACGCGTCGCCGACGGAGCGTCCGGGATGTCCTCCGGCTTCTGTTGCGCCGCCAGGGCGCCCGCCAGCAACAATGTCAGCCCCAGAATCAGCGCCGTGTTAATTTTCGTGGCCATCACCGGAATCCTCTATTATCTTTCTTGTCACCCGCGCTTGTTCAGCCGCGCACCGCTGGTCGCTGCGCTTTTCACTCATTTCAGATGCCCAACCGCGCCTCTTTGGTGCATCTAACCATTACGGGCCCCTACAGGATAGACTAGCAAAGTCTCGGGATAAAAACGCCAATGCCTACACTACATTACAAACCGTGCCTGGCCGCGGGCTTGTTCGCTCTGGCCATGTTTGCTCTGGGGACGTTCGTTCTGGTGGCGCCCCTGTCGCTTCCCGCCGCCGCGCAGAATTCCCCGGCTCCGGCAGGCGCCTCCAACGCCCAGTCGCAGGACCAGCCGGTCGAGACCCTGAAGGTCAACGTCGAAGTCGTGCAGTTGTTCTTCAACGTCAAAGACAAGCATGGCGCGCTGATTCCCAACCTCACCAAGGACAACTTCGACCTGTTCGAGGACGGCCAGCTGCAGACCATCAAGTATTTTAAGGCCGAATCCGATCTCCCGCTTACTCTCGGCATCCTCATCGATTCCAGCGGCAGCCAGACGCGGGTCCTCGATATGGAAAAAGAAGTCGGAGGCTCGTTCCTCGAAAGCACGCTGCGCCCGAAAGACGAGGCCTTCGTCATCAGCTTCGATGTCGACATTACCCTCCTGCAAGACTTTACCAGTTCCGTCAGCCGGCTCAAACATGCGCTCAATACGGCAAGGATCAACACCGGCGGAGTCGGCTGTTCCGGCGGGCCCATTGGCCCGCAGGGCCCGATTCCATGCTCCGCGAGCGGCCAACGCGGCACGGCACTCTATGACGCTGTCTATCTCGCTTCGCACGACGAATTCAGCCACGAGGTCGGCCGCAAGGCGATGATCCTGCTCACCGACGGAGAAGACGAAGGCAGCCGCCTCAAAATTAGAGATGCCATCGAAGCCGCCCAGAAAGCCGATGCCATCTGCTACGTGCTGCTCATCGCCGACCGCGGTTTCTACGGAATGGGCGGCTATCACGGCGATGCAGAGATGAAGAAGCTCACCCAGGAAACCGGCGGCCGCGTGATCGAAGTCGGCAACAAGATCGAAAAACTCCGCCAGGCCTTCGACCAGATTTCCCAGGAACTCCGCAGCCAGTACAACGCTGGTTACGTACCCACCAACACCGCCCGCGACGGCTCTTTCCGTAAAGTCGAGATCAAGCCCAAGCAATCGGACTACAAAATCCAGGCCCGCAGCGGCTACTACGCCACACCCCGCCACGAAGACTAAGGCCTAAAGATTCGGAGGAAAATTAAATGCACCCTGAACGCAGGTTCACGTTTTCATGTCTGGCTTTGGTCGCATTTGTTGCACTCAGCGGACACGCCTTTTCCAAAACCGTTGCCGTCGGCTCCTGCACGAGTCTCGTCAACTTCGCAACCATTCAAGCGGCGGTGAATGCTTCTCCCGCGGGAACCGTAATCAAAGTTTGCCCCGGCAATTACCCCGAACAGGTGGCAATCATTGCCAAGAACCTTACTCTCGAAGGGATCGAATACGGGACTGAGGATGCCGTTGTGATTTTGCCTCCCGCCGGCGGCTTGGTTCCGAACGTGACTGATGTGGTCTCGGGCAATCCTGTCGCAGCCCAGCTCGTGGTGCAGAATGCCGGCCCGGTCTCGATCAGCAATCTTACCGTTGACGGAACCGGGAACGGTCTTTCCTGCGGTCCCGATGTGCGGGGCATCCTGTTTCAGAACTCCTCGGGCACGGTGAATCACGTCGCCGTGCGCAACCAGGTGCCAAACGGCATTCCAAATGGTTGTCAGGTTGGGGAGTCTATATGGGTGGAGACCGCCGCAGGTCACTCTTCCGCCGTGACCGTCAAACATAGTTCAGTTCACAACTACAACAAGAACGGAATCACAGGGAATGATGCGGGCACGAACCTGACCCTCACTGGGAATTATGTTCAGGGGGCCGGCGTGGTTCCGGACGGGGGTGCGGCTCAGAACGGCATCCAGCTTGGCTTTGGAGCCACGGGAACGATCAAGGACAACGTCGTGATCGACAATATCTATGGGGATCCAACGGTGGCGGCCTCCGCCGATGTATTGCTTTACGACACGGCAGAAAACAGCGATATCATCATCTCTGGCAACGTAGTCGGCAATAGCCAGCTTCCCATCGTCCTTTTCACCGATGCGGCTGGCGTCTACGGTGACGGCGTTTCCGTTACCGACAACAAGGTCTTTGGCACATCGACCGACGATGGGATCGATGTCTGCACCAACGGGAATACGGTCACAGGAAACACCATCGTCAATAGCGCGGAAGCCGGGGTGCACCTGGACGCTTCCTGCGGTTCCACGGGCCATAACAACACTGTGACCGGAAACACTATCCTGGAAAGTGCATGTGCGGGCATTCTCGATGACACCAATGGTGGGGGCTTCAACACTATCACTGACGACACCTACTTCACGGTGCCATTCACGCTTACCAGTTCCACCAGCAAATGCAACCTTTCAGCAGGGACGGCCATGCTCGCCAAGGCGAAGGCTACGCGCAAGTTCAGCCCAGCCAGATAGGGACCAGCAGGATACAACGTCAGCATAAGAGACAACACCGGGAATCGGATTCCAGATTCCCAGCGTTTTTCCTTTTAGCGGGTGCGTCGGCTCACCGCGCCTGCGAAAGATCCTCGACCGCGAACAGCTGCCCGCGCTGCTCCACCACACCGATACCAATCGAATCCATATCCCGGTCCAGAATGTTGGCGCGATGTGAAGGCGATTTCATGAACTGCACGTGGATGAACTCCGTCGACGGCCCCTGAATTACGTTTTCCGACAGCCAACTGAAATGTGCACCCGCCTGCTTGACCCGCGCCGACAGGCTCGGCTCACCCGCAAACCCATGCTGCGCCGATCCGCGTTCCGCCATTACTTCCGCGTGACGCCTCGCCGCTGTCGCCAGCGATTCATCCCACCGCAACGGCGCCAACCCCTGCGCCCGCCGCGCCTGGTTAACCGCAGCGAACAGATCCCGTTCCGCTCGCAACATCGGTGTCTGGCTGTGTGCCGCCCAACATAGTATGATTCCCACCATCGCCATTGCCGCCAGCCGGGTTCCGATTCGCACAGTCATTTCTCCATGTCATTTTCCACAAGGAATAGAACCCGGGGCCGCGTTTCGGCAAGTTACTAACGTCGCAGAGTTACCGACATGTTGCTCAGGTATTGAAGTCACCCACGCTTCTTATCGCCGGTCCCAATTCAAGTCGCGGCGATCCCGGTTCAAGTCGCGATAATCGCGCCGCAACTCTCTTCGTTCATGCCGCGCCGCCGCGTAGTTCCCGTAGTAGAGGTCGCGACGCAGTTCCCTGCGATCACGCACAATCCTCGCCTCATCGTGCCGAATGTCGCGCCGGTCCCGCCAGTAGCCATCTTCGGCAAACATCGTTCCCGCGCCCAGTCCGATCAGCAATAAAACCCCAGCTATCGTGCGTTTCATATTTCGTTCTCCTTGCGATCGCCGCTCCTCTCGATCCCCCGGTGCCTTGCTGCCCGGGAGCCGCGTCTCTGCATGCAAACCCACATCCCGGAGCCAAGTTGCGCGGTGCGCATCCCCGAAAAACATCTTTTTTCACGGGCAACCATTCTTATGAGTTGCATTCTAGGAATTGTCATCCCGAGCGAACCGGGGCCCCAGCGGCGCCAGCTTTTGGCGCGAGGGGGTGGGGAAGCGAGAGATATGCAGTTTGCGAAGGGCTGAGGAGTTACTGTTTCGGAGCGTAATACCCCTTGCGGGTGCGCACCTTCAGATTCCTATCCTGCGCCAGGATTTCGATCGAGCGGTAGCGTCCATCCGCGACAAAATTCGCCGGCTTGTAAGCCACCGCGTACTGGCTGCGCAACTCCTCCTGAATGGAGAGGAACGCATCCGACACGTCGCGGATCTGGAACGGAAAAAACGCGCGGCCGCCCGTCGCCTCCGCGATGCGCTCCAGCACCTTGTCGCCCTTGCCCTTCATGCCGCTGATGTTCGTGCTGATGGTGTAGACGATCACTTCCGCGCGCGCCGCCATTTCGATGGCTTCCTCACGCGTTACGTGGCTCAGGTTGTCTTCGCCGTCGCTCAGCAGAATGATGGCGCGGCGCACCGGTCCCGTCTGCTCCTGCTTCAATAGCTTGTCGCGGCACGCAAAGTAGAGCGCGTCGTACATCGCGGTGCCGCCGCCCGCCCTTAACATTCGCACGCCGTTCGAAAGACCCTCCGTGTTATCGGTGAAATCCTGTGTAACTTCGGGCGTGGCATCGAAACCGACCACGAACGCCTTGTCATAGTGCGGGCGAATGATGGCGTTCAGAAATTCGATGGCCGCTTCCTGCTCGAACTTGAAGCGGTCGCGCACCGAGTTACTCGCGTCAATCAGCAGCCCCACCTGCAGGGGCAGATCGGTCTCGCTGCGGAAGCTGCGCAGCTCCGCGGGCTGGTCATTGTCGATCACTCGGAAGTCGTTTTCCTTCAGATCCTTGATGTAGCGGCCATGCCGGTCGGTCACGGTGAACACCACGCGAACTTCGTTGACGACATGGACGATGGTTGCGACGGACTCATCGGAATCGGACTTGGCTGGATTTTCGGGCGGCGCCGGAGCCTGGTTCTTTCCGTCAGGAGGAGCGCTCGTTTTCGCGGGCGCATTCTGCGCCGCGCTCGGCGTGGAAGCAGCCGGCGCCGTCTGGCCGATGAGCGAGCCAGTCAGCATTAGAAAAGCAACCAGAAGCAGAAAAATGCGCGTTTTCATCGGAACAATTTGACCAGAATTGATTTCTTCAATTATAGCCCGTGGCCTTAAACCGCATCGATCGGTTCGTGGAACAACAGAGAACTCCCCGTAGAGACGTGGCTTGCCACGTCTCCGCTGGCAGCGGCAGCGCTCACCGAGCGGGAGACGCGGCAAGCCGCGTCTCTACGCAGAAGCTTTGCCGGACGCAGGTTCTGGCCGAGGACCTTCTTGCCGGGCATTCTCCAGGTTATTGAGCAAGTTCTCCAGTTCCTGCGGTAACGGCCGTGAGAACTTGAGCGACTCCTTCGTCCGCGGATGCGCGAACTCGAGCACCGCCGAATGCAAAAAATTTCGATCCAGCCTCAGCGTCGCGGGCATTCCGGCCGACCGGCGTTTGTTCGACTGTGATCGCAATTCGCCCGGTGCTCCATAAAGCGCGTCGCCCACCACCGGATTTCCGAGCGACGACATATGCACGCGGATCTGGTGCGTGCGTCCCGTCTCGATCTTGAGCTGGACCAGCGCAAACTTGCCGTAAGGCGAGTCAACTTTTCGCTCCACCAAGTAATGCGTCACCGCTTCGCGGCCGCCGAAGCCCCGTGTCGTCATTCGCGTACGCCGCTGCGCGTGGCGGCTGATCGCGCTTTGAATCGTGCCGCGATCCTGCTTTGGCCAGCCGTGTACCAACGCAATGTAGGTCTTGTGCACCTCACGTCCACTAAACTGCTTGGCTAGCCTGCGGTGCGCTTCATCGTTCTTCGCCACCACCATCAGCCCGCTGGTCGCCCGGTCCAGGCGATGCACGATCCCTGGACGAAGTTCGCCGCCCACTGCGGAAAGCGTCCCAAAGTGATGCAGGAGCGCGTTGACCAGCGTGCCGCGGTTGCGCGCATCGTCGGTCGCGCCCGCTCCCGCATGCACCATCATGCCTGCGGGCTTGTTGACGATCGCCAGGTCGTCGTCCTCATAGACGATGTCGAGCGCAATCTCTTCCGCCATGGCGCGCAGCGGTGGAGCTTGCGGCGGCCCGGTGACCGTGATCTGTTCGTCGCCATTGCCCTTCAGTCGCAGCGACGCCTTCGCCACGGCCCCGTTTACCAGCACCTCACCCTTGGCGATCAGTTGCTGCACGCGCGCCCGGCTGACCTCTGAGAGCTGCGCCGCGAGATATTGGTCCAGACGCTGTCCCGCGGCTTCGGGAGATGCGGTCAGCGTGATGGGAAAGTCGGGCATTCAGCGCTCGGCATTCAGCAAGCAAGTGCTAAGGAGAATTTGTACGGAGTTTAGAGCCTAAAGCCCAGAGCCCGATTTCTGAGTGCTGAGCGCTGGATGCTGAGTGCTGCTTTTCAGCCACCAGATCAATCCGCCACCGATGACCAGCAGAATCGAAATCAACTGCGTTCCCGTCATTAGCCCGCCGAAAACTTCACCGCGTCCGGGATCGCCGCGCAGGAACTCGATGAAGTAGCGCTCGACTCCGTACAGGATCATGTAGCTGCCAAACACCTGCCCATCGAACCGCTTGCGCTCGAGCAGCAACATCAGCAGCAGGAAATTGAAAAACTCGGCTGCGGCTTCGATCAGCTGTGTCGGTTCGATCCTGACGCCGAGCGGCGTTCCACTGACGGCATTCGCCAAAGGATTCGTGAAGATAACGCCCCAGAAGTGATTGGTCGGTTTGCCGTAACAGCAGCCTGCCGAGAAGCAACCGAAGCGTCCGAGGACGTGGCCAAAGGCCAGTCCGGGAGCGAAGGCGTCGGTGGTGCGCAGCGCCGGCATGCGATGGCGCTGAATGTACCACGCCGCCATGAGGAACGCGCCGATCAGTCCGCCGGAAAATACGCCTCCCGACTGCAGCGTGTTGAGGCTGAAAATCTCCCGCCAGTTGTTCGCGTAGCTGCTCCAGTCGTTGATGATGTAAAGAATCTTCGCCCCGATAATTCCGGCAAGGACAACGAGAATGCCAAAATTCCAGGCATCGTCGCCGTTGATGCCCTGCTTCTCCGAATTGCGCACGCTGATCCAAATCCCGATCAGCACGCCCGAGGCGACCAGGACACCGTAGGTGGGCAGGTAGAAACTGCCAATGTGAAAAAGTCTGGGGAACACGTTAGTTTGGATGCTCCAAGCGCAGGCTAAGGTCTAGAGAGAGTCTAGCAGGGCAGGTCTCAGGTGTCAGGTCTCAGGCCTCAGGCCTCAGGAAAGACAAGGGCGGACGCGCCAACGAGGGTTTCAGGTTTTCCTGAGACCTGACACCTAAGACCTGACACCTGAACGAAGCCCATTAGGCTTTTCCGCATGGCGGAACATAGCACACCGGATCTTTTTGCGAGTCGAGTCCCCGTTCATTCGGCATTGGTTCAAAAATCGGTTGCCACCATCACCAACCTTGCAGGTCGGCTTCCACCTTGGATGCTAGGAAACCGCGAACCGTTTCGCAAGGGGAAAATGCAAAATAGTTGGCAGGAAGCTTGCTGGCAGTTGTGCTTCGAATGCGTTTCCAATGCAATCCCAACACCTTCCGAAGATGAAGGCCAGGTTACGGCCGACTTCAGCCCGTCCGTCTGGTATCTTGCAAAACTTCGTCAAGCGCGCTTGCCAGTTTGCTGGCCCGCTGCCGCGCGTCCGGCGAAGGCTTTTCCAGTTGCCGCTTCAGCAGATGATATTCATCCGCGATATTCAGCGCCGCCAGCACCGCCAGCCGCACCGAATCGACCGTTGCCGTCTGTTCCGATACCGCGCGCATCTTGCCGTCCACGTACTCGGCAAGCTTCAGAATGTAGTCCGCGTCCGAGCCCCGCAGGTTGTAAACCTGGTCGAAGATTTCGACGCGCACACTGCCACTGACAGCATTCGTGGCCGGGACGTCATTGGGTTGAACAGGTTTCGTCAACCCGTTTGTCGGAGGTTGGTTGCTCGCAGTGGCCATGTCACTCCTCGGCGGATTGCTTCCTGCCCGACGACCGCCGGGCGCATCCTTGCCGCCGTCTCTTAGTTTGCCGCCAGAGTCAGCTTGCTGCCTTCTCATGCGTCAGGCTGTCCATCTGGCCCAACATCTTTTCGACCCGGCCTCGAATATCCTCGCGATCCTTGCGCAGTTGCACCAGCTCGCGGCGCATGGCTTCGTTCTGTTCCTCGCGTTCTTCGAGTTGCTCCCGCAGTCGCTTCGCATCGCGCTCGGCGGTCGCCCGGGCTTCTTTGGCGGCCTTGTACAACTCAATGGTGCGATAAACTTTCTCTTCCAGCGCCTGAAAATCTTCAGCAGGAACCTGCGCAGATACCTCTTCCACGGTTTTCACGGACATGGGCGCCACTCGCTTTCGGGGAATATTTTCAGCGTTGAGCCGAAGTATAACGCAGTTGGCTGTGGATTTTCGGCTACTTTTGCCACAACTCGTGCTGTTCTGTAGAGACGCGGTTTACCGCGTCTTCACCGATCCGTTTCACCGTGACCGTAGCTTTTGCAGCCGTCGCCCCGCCTCATCCAGTGTCTCAGGCTTTTTGCAGAAGGCGAAACTTACCTGTTGGGATCCGTCTTTCGGATGCTTGTAGAAACTCGACCCCGGCACGCACGCGATGCCGATGTCCTTCACCAGGTAAGTCGTGAACTGCACGTCGTTCGCGAATCCGAAGGCGCTGATGTCGGTCATCACGTAATACGCGCCCCGCGGAAGGTAACAGCGAAAACCTGCTTTCTCCAGGGCCGGGATAAGATGATCGCGCCGCGTGCGGTACCGCTCGGCCAGTTCGCGATAGTAGCTCGGAGGCAGGCTTAACGCCGCCGCTCCCGCTTCCTGCAAAGGAGCGGGCGCGCCCACGGTCAGGAAGTCATGTACCTTACGGATCGCGTTCGTGATGGCGGGCGGCGCAACTGCCCAGCCGACGCGCCATCCCGTGACGCTGTAACTTTTTGAGAGCCCGTTGATCGTAATCGTGCGTTCGCGCATGCCGTCAAGCCGCGCAATCGAAATGTGCTCCGATCCATCGTAGAGAATGTGCTCGTAGATTTCGTCGGTGATGGCGAGCACGTTGTATTCGACGCACAAGTCGCGAATCAGTTCCAGCTCTTTCCGGCTGAACACCTTGCCGGTAGGGTTGTTTGGCGTGTTAAGAATAATCGCCTTGGTTCTAGACTGATGGGCCTGATGCTGAGCGGTCTTGTGCTGAAAAGCTTCGCGCAATTCCTGTTCGTCGAACGTCCACTCGCCTCCCCGCTCGCCTTTCGACGCCTGCGGTGGACGCAAGCTGACGAACCTCGGCTTGGCACCGCTCAGAATCGAGTCCGGCCCATAGTTCTCGTAGAAAGGCTCGAAGACCACGACCTCGTCGCCCTTATTGCACACCGCCAGCAGGGATGCGATCATCGCTTCGGTCGAGCCGCAGCACACCACAATTTCTTTTTCCGGATCGACCTCAATCCCCTGCCACTCCCGCATCTGCCGGGCAATCGCAACCCGCAGGCTCTGCGCGCCCCAGGTGATGGCGTACTGATTCAGGTCGTCGGCGATGGCATCCTGCGCGGCGCGCTTGATTTCGGCGGGCGCAGAGAAATCGGGAAACCCCTGCGCCAGATTGACGGCGTTATATTGCATCGCCTGCCGCGTCATTTCGCGGATCACGGACTCGGTAAAATGCTCAACCTTGTCGGAGAGAAAATGCTTGGGATGCGCCGAAACGGGGGTCATGGAAAGTAAGGCTAGCACAAGAAGCACCCACGTAGGGACGGCCGCCCTCGGCCGTCCAGCGGGGCGAAGCCCAGCAGTCACATTCTTAGGAATGGTCCAGTAGATTGACCATAGTATGATAAGATGACTATCAGAGGAACGTTTATGCAGGAAATCGCCATCTCGGAATTCAAGGCCAAATGCCTCGCTTTGCTGGAACAGGTTCGCGCCACGAAGAAGCCGCTTCGGATCACCCGGTTTGGCAAGCCAGTGGCCGAAGTCGTTCCGCCGACGGCGGTCGAGGATCGTAAGGCCTGGATCGGGTCGATGAAAGACACGATGAAGATCACGGGTGACATCGTCTCTCCGGCAACCGATGAGGACGAGTGGGAGGTTTTGCGCGATTGAGACTGCTGCTCGATACGCATATCTGGTTGTGGAGTTTGAGCGAACCCAGGCGGATTGGGAGACGAGTTTTGGTTCAGCTCAAGGATCAGGATAACGAACTCTGGCTCTCGCCTATGAGCACCTATGAGGCGTTAACGTTGTACTACAAAGGCAGATTCGAGATTGAAGGAGACCTTTCGGAATGGCTGGTGCGAGCCACAGCCGGCACGCGCGAAGCTCCGCTTACCCATGAAATCGCTCTTGTAGCCCGGCAATTATCCCTGCACCAGGATCCCGCCGACCGCATTCTAGCCGCCACCGCCGAGGTCTTAGACCTGACGCTGGTCACGGCCGACGAACGCTTGCTGGGATTGGGAACGATCCGTACCATGGCCAACCGCTGATCGCGTTTGCACCAACCAACTCGAACGGGAATTTATGAAGCAGAGAGCCTCTACGCCCTCTGCACGCCGCCGAGCCCTTCCAGCGCCTTCGCAATCTGTCCCGACCACTGCGCGACCTCGTCGTCGCGCAGGGTGCGCTCGCTGGACTGGAGCTGGGCTCGCATCAGAACCGAGTACTTGCCCGCGCCAACTTTTTCGCCGCGGAAAATTTCTACCGGGACGAAACTGCGCAGCTCGGCGATGCCCAATCCGGTAACGCTCAGGTGAATTTTCTCGAACTCCACGCCATCGTCAAACACAAAGGAGAAGTCGCGCTCGACGGCAGGGAAGCGCGGCAGCGCTTCATAGCGCACCTGGCGCAAATCGTGCTGGTAGAGCTGGTCGAGATAGATTTCGGCGACAAAAACATCCTGCCGCAGTTTGCGGGCCGTGGCTACATCCGGATGAATCTGGCCAAACTGGGCGACGGTCGCGCCATCCAGCACGGCGCGAGCGTAGCGTCCGGGATGGTAGTAATCGGCGATCTTCTTATTATCGGGCTTCTCATCGTGGAGCTGGGCATCGTAGTAGAGCGTCCAATGGCTGAAGGGAGCGAGCAGCGTTTCGATGTCCCCCTTCAGGTCGAAGAACGAGAACGGACGCGCCGCCGCCCCCGGAGCTAGTCCGCGCACCACCTCCGCATCCACGTTGCCAGTCGCGCCTATGGAGATGTGCTTCAGCTCCAGCGGCATCGCATCTGCGCCCGACGCCTCAAATACATTTCCAGATTCGAACAGGCGAACATTGTCGGTGCCGCGATTCAGGTTGTAAGCCAGCATGTTGAGCATGCTCGGAACCATCGAGGTGCGCATCACCGAAGCCTCATCGCTCAGCGGGTTCGCAAGGTCGAGCTCGGCGGCGGTCGAAAAGCGCCGGGCATCGTCTTTCGAGATGAAAGTCAGAGAAATCGCTTCGTTGTAACCGAGCGCCAGCAGGGAGGAGCGCAGCCGCGCGTCCTTGCGCGCATCGGCCAGCTCGCGAACCTCGCCGCTGTACGCGGGAAGAGTGTTCGGGAACTTGTCGTAGCCGTGCAGGCGCGCCAGTTCTTCGATGATGTCGATCTCGCGCTCGATGTCGAGGCGCCAGCTCGGGATGTGGACCAGGTAAGTATCCTCGCTGCCGGGAAGCATCGTAAAACCGAGACGAGCAAGGATGCGGCTGATTTCCAGCGTACTGAGTTTTTCGCCGAGAATCCGGTGTACTTCCCGGAGGTCGAGCTCTACCGGAGCAAGGTCAAGCTGGCGGGCGATTACGTCGATCACGTCGCCGATGAGCTTGCCGCCGCCGGAATTGAGAATGAGCTCGGCAACGCGGTTGGTCGAAACGACGGTCGATTCGAAGTCGGCGCCGCGCTCAAATCGGTGCGAGGCGTCGGTGTGAATGCCGTGCCGCTTCGACATCCGGCGCACCGTGACCGGGTCCCACCACGCGGATTCGATCAGGATGTTCTTCGTGCGTTCGGTGATCATCGTGTCGAAGCCGCCCATCACGCCGGCCAGTCCCACCGGCTTTTTCGCATCAGCCACAACCAGGTCATCGGTCGAGAGCTTGCGCTCCACGCCATCGAGAGTTTTAAGCGTTTCGCCGGCCTGAGCTTTGCGAATGACTAGGCGCCGTCCTTCGAGCAGGTCGAGATCGAACACGTGCGTCGGCTTGCCGCTTTCCCACAGAACATAGTTGGTTGCGTCCACGGCGTTGCTGATGGGCCGTTGATCGATCAGTTGCAGGCGCCTGGCAATGTTTGCGGGCGAAGGCCTGATGGTTGCGTTGCGAATTTCGCGCGCCGTGAAGCGGGGACACAGCTCTGGCTCCTGAATGTCGATGGTGACGTCGGACTTGCCCTCCGACGGCGGCAGCTTCGGCGCGATCGGCTTGAGCGGCAAATCGTAAAGCGCCGAGACCTCGCGAGCCACGCCATAATGATTCATCGCATCGGGGCGGTTGGTCGTGATCTCCATCTCGTAGACGGTGTTATCGCCTTCGCCGGAAATACCTTCAACGGCAACGCCCGCAAGGGTAAGTTCGTCGGCAAGACGCGAGTAGTCGACCGGGAGGTCAACGAAGTCGCGCAGCCACTGGGGAGAGATTTTCATGGTCGTCGTTCGCTGTTCGCTGTTCGCCGTTCGCCATGTAAACTAGCGAACAGCCAACGACGAACAGCGACCAGCGGTTACCCAAACTGCTCCAAAAACCGCACATCGCCCTGAAAAAACAGCTGAATATCATCCACGCCGTACTTCAGAATCGCAATCCGCTCCACGCCCATGCCGAAGGCGAATCCCGAAACTTTTGTTGCATCGTAATCCACGAAGCCGTACACATTCGGATCGACCATGCCGCAGCCGAGTAACTCAATCCATCCGCTGGCCTTGCAGTTGCGGCATGGAGCGCCGTCGCGCGTGCCCTTGCCATCGCAGAAAATGCAACTGATCTGCACGTCGGCGCTCGGCTCGGTAAAGGGAAAGAACGACGGATAGAAGCGCGTCTTCACGCTCGATCCGAACATGGCTTTCATGGCGTGGTCGAGCGTGCCCTTCAGATCGCAGAAGGTGATGTTGGTGTCGACCGCAAGACCCTCGATCTGGTGAAAGATGGGCGAGTGCGTTGCGTCGAGCGCGTCATTGCGGTGAACTTTCCCCGGACACACGATGCGCACCGGCGGCTTCATCTTCTGCATGGTGCGAATCTGCACCGGCGAAGTATGCGTGCGCAGCAGCAACCGGTCGCGCAGCGGTTTCGATTCCTGACCGGCGATGAACAGCGTATCCTGCGTGTCGCGCGCCGGATGGTTCGGTGGAAAGTTCAGCGCCTCAAAGTTATAAAAATCGGTTTCAATCTCCGGGCCTTCCTCAACCGAGTAGCCCAGATTGCGGAAGACGCCAATCATCTCGTTCATCGTTTTGATGACGGGATGCTCCGCGCCGATGGGACGGCGAATGCCGGGAAGGGTGATGTCGACGGGTTCAGCCTTATTGAACGCTTCGTCACTCGTTAGAATCTGCTTACCGGTTTCCCCAGATGCCTCGATATGGGCCCTGACCAGATTGACGCGCTGCCCGACGTCGCGCTTTGCATCTTTCGGCGCGGCCTTCAACCACAAGTCATTGACTTGGGTAAGAATGCCACTCTTGCGCGCCATCCAGCGGTCGCGGAATGCTTTCCAATCATCTTCAGACGCGACCGCTGCCGACTCTTGCTTCAGCGCAGACAGAAGCTCGCCCACGGCGCTGTCGAGCGCGACCGGAGAAAAGTCGGTAAGTTTAGGAACTGCGTAGGCCATGATTCCAGAAAAGTCCTTTAGTAATTGTCATCCCGAGCGAAGCGAGGGATCTGTAGTTTCTCGACGCCGCGAAAACTGCAGATCCCTCGCAAGAGCGGCTCGGGATGACAAGTCTTATGGTGAACGCTAACTGCCGAGAACTTTGATTACACGTGCCGTCTTCGCCTGCTCCGCCAGGTGAGCAAATCCTGCCGGATCGTTCACCGCCAAATCCGCCAGGATTTTGCGGTCCAGTTCCACGCCGGCTTTCTTCAGTCCGCTGATGAACTGGTTGTAGTTCAGACCGTTCAAGCGGGCGGCGGCGCCGATGCGCACGATCCAGATCGAGCGGTACTGGCGCTTCTTCTGCTTGCGGCCGGAGTAGGCAAACTTCAGCGCACGGTCGACTGCTTCTTTCGCCGAACGGTAAAGTTTGGATTTAGTTAGGAAATATCCACTGGCGCGTTCAAGAATCTTTTTGCGCTTGGCGCGGCGTTTGGTTCCGCGTTTTACACGAGGCATTGCTGTTCTCCTTTT
>JBEKWL010000134.1:0-10292 GCA_049513095.1 Terriglobales bacterium | reverse complement strand
CGTTCTACGACGCGCCTTGTGCCAATCCGATCCAGTTCTTGGCAAAGCGTCCTGAGCTTTTCGGAGCGGTAGTGATATTCGTGGAGTTGAAAAGATGTTATGGGTGCGGGCTGTCGAAGGGTCTCGATTTGAATGTCAATCAGCTGGCGGACCTCATCTTTGATGGCAATCGCTGGAGTTGTCATCGTATGGAGCCTCGTATGTCATTCTAGCCTATCCGGCGAGCGACGTCCCCTTTGCGCAAGTTGACGCTCAGTTCCAGGCTGCATCCCAATGAGACCGCGCCCGGATTGTCGGCTACTCTTCCATGACCCGATAATGTCCGGTTTGCCCGTCAACCACCCAGAATCATGGTTTCTTACGTCCTTGCCGCCTTGACAACTGATTCCGGCGGTCTACCCAAAGTTGTCAACTTCGATTGCAGTGGCAACTCGACGTAAAAGGTCGATCCGTTCCCAATAGAGCTTTGAACCGTTACCGATCCGCGGTGCTGCTGCACAATCCAATCGGCAATGGCAAGGCCGACGCCAGATCCGCCAAGCTCACGGCTTCTCGCCTTGTCTACACGGTAAAAACGTTCGAAGATTCTGGTCTGATCTTCTGGTGCAATTCCGATTCCTGAATCACGCACAGTAATAACGGCCTTGTCATCCCGTGCTTCCAGCAGCAGCTCGACGATCCCGGGCGGCGGCGTGTACTTGACGGCGTTGTCGAGCAGGATGGCCAGCAATCGTTGCACGGCCCTGCGGTCCGCAAAAACCGGCAGCTCGCAATCCGCGATCGCTTGCGTGAATTGCAGGTTGCGGGATTCCACCAGTTGACGCCATTCGCTCGCGGTTTCGGCAATCACTGAACGCGAATCGAGAAGCGTCAGGTGCAAGTTCTCGCGCCCGGAATCGGCGCGGGCGAGCGACAGCAGCTCTTCCACCAGCGACGAGCTCCTTTCCGCCTCCAGCAGAATGTGGCGTAAAGCTTCCCGATATTCCGCGTCTCCTCTCGACTTCCGGAGGGCAATTTCCGCCTCGGTGCGGATCAGCGAGATGGGCGTGCGCAGTTCGTGCGAAGCATCCGCGGTGAACTGGGTTACGCGGAGAAAGGAGCTCTCAATGCGGGCCAGCATCTCATTCAACGTGTCCGACAGCCGTTGGAGTTCATCGCCAGTGGTGAGCTTTTCCAGCCGGTCGCTCAAATTGCCGCCCCCGATGCTTCTCGCAGTCCGAGTGATTGCATCCACCGGACTCAAGGCCTTGCGGCTAAGCCAGTACCCTCCAGAGGCAGCGGCGAGTAACAACAACGGAACCAGCATAAGGAGATAACGCCGAAACAGAGACAGCGTCGCAATGATCTGATCGGTGGGGACGCCTGTCTGTACTGTGAATGAGCGGCCATTCACTTCAATCCCTTGCGTAATGAAACGGAAAGGTTTATTTCCGAGCTGCCGGTTTTGAAACGAAGGACCTTTGACGGCTGCGGGTGCTACGGGCGCAAATCGATTTTGTTCCAGCGCAGGCGCGCGGAAGATCCAGTTTCCATCACCATCGTAGATTTGTAAGAAGTCGCCGGAGTGTTCCAAGACGTAGGTTTCGGAGGCTTCTTCCCGAAGCTTGGCTACTGTCATATTTTTTTTCTTCTGTGTTTTCAGGAAAGTAGTCAGGTCCTCGATCTGGGCGGTCAACGCATCGTCGGCAACGCTGTACAGGTCCTGCCGGAGAACGAGCCACATGCCGACGCCAAAGAAAAGCTGGGCGGCCGCAAAGATTGCCAGATACCACAAGGTCAGCCGAAAGCCAATGGAGAGTCTTTTCATGATGGGTAGTCCAAACGAATCACGTACCCAACACCGCGCACGGTGTGAATCAGTTTTCGCCGGTCGTCATCATTGCAATCGACCTTGTTTCTCAGTAGCCGTACAAAAGCGTCCAGCGTGTTACTCCCAACCTCGCGCCCCAGAGACGAAACCAGGATTTCCCGCGGAACAACTTTCCCCGCGTCGCGCATGAGCCGCTCCAATAAACCATATTCGGTGCGCGTCAGGCTGATGCGCGCCCCATCGCGGCAGACCTCTCGCGTGGAGAGATCCAAAAGCAGGTCGCCGACCTGGAGCTGCGTTCTCGATGGAGCGACCGCACGCCGATGCACAGCGCGCAGCCGCAGGAGGAGTTCGTTAAATGAGAACGGCTTGGTCATGTAGTCGTCGGCACCTAGGTCCAACCCATGAACGACGTCTGGAACAGTGTCTTTCGCCGTGAGCATCAACACGGGCGTGCTATTGTTTTCAGCGCGGATACGTTTTGCCAGTTCAAATCCGTTCATTCCGGGCATCATTACATCGAGAATCACGACATCGAAGTCGTGGTCCCGAACCATCTGCAATCCTGCGCTGCCATCAACCGCGCACGCGACCGTGTGACCTTCTTCGCTCAGACCCTTGCGCAGCAATTCCAGCATCCGCGGTTCGTCTTCTACCACCAGCAGTTTCATGGAACAACCTGTCGGGCTCCGATTGGTCGAAAGAGCGAAGCACTAGGGTAGAACGCAAACATGCTCGTCGGATAGAGTCTGAAAAAATATTAACCTACCTTTAATAACGGCTTCACAACGCCTGCCTACTATCGCCAGTGACCTCAACCGGCGAATTTCTGTTGCAGGGACACCACAGGTTCCTGAGTGAGTTGCATTCCGCCAGGAGCCGTCGTCGGACCCTATCCCGCTTCGAGGTGCTGGATCTCTAAGGAGCTGAAGCTTATGAAGCCGAACCTCTCCCACTCGCTTCTTTCGGTCATCTCGAAATACTCTTTTGCGGTAATCCTCACGCTGACCCTGGGAACAACGGCTTATGCACAGATCGATCGGGCAGAACTCGAAGGCACGGTAACCGATTCATCGGGAGCGGTAGTGGCCTGGGCCAGCGTAAAGATCCTGGCCGCCGGCACTGGACTCACCTTCGAGCGGCCGACAAATACCGTCGGGTACTACCGCTTCCCAGGCCTGGCGGTCGGCCGCTACTCGGTGACGGTTTCGAGCAACGGCTTTAAGACTACCGTGATTCAGAATGTCATCCTGGAAGTGGGAGAGACGCACACCCAAGACGTCAAACTGCCGGTGGGAGTGCCCGCGGAGAAAGTTGAAGTCACCGCCAACGAACTCTCCAACCGCACTTCGGCCGAAGCCGGGACCGTGATTCGGCCGGATCAAATTGCGGATCTCGCAAACAACGGGCGCGATTGGACCACCTTATCGCTGCTCGCACCCTTTGCCCAGGATGACGGCGGAGGCGACCAGAGAACAATCCGCTTTGCCGGGCGCGCGCGCGACGACAACAACTTCCAGATCGACGGCGTGGACGCAGGTGGGATCCAGGAACAGGCACAGAAGTCGACGACGCGTCTGCAGATCTCACAGGACGCTATCGAAGAGTACCGCGTTAACAGCGCGTTGTATGACGTGGAATATGGAACGCAAGCAGGCGGCCAGATCGACGCAGAAACGAAATCCGGCACGAACGATTTTCACGGCACGGTCTTTGGTTATCTCAGAAATTCCTATTTCGACGCGCGCAGTTTCCTTGATTTCGACATAAACGGCAACCCCGCAATCTCGCCATTCCGGATGGGCCAATATGGGATGTCGCTCGGCGGGCCGATCGTAAAGAAGAAAACGTTCTTCTTCATCAACTACGAAGGAATCCGCCAATTGCAGTTCAACGGGCAGCAAATGATTGTTCCCGCCGGACTGTGTTGCGCAGATTTCACTGGCACGGGCGAGCCGGGCCTGGTCACCTCGACCTACCAGAAATACGTGCTCGATCAGGCGCAGAGCCTTGGCATCGGACCCACGATGTGCCAGGTCATGCGGGCGTTTCCGTGGCGTGCCTCGGCCGGTTCGATCGATGGCTGCACGCCACGCTTCGTCATTCCCGATGGTTCTTTCCAGTGGCAAGGCAGTTCCACCGCTCCAAATGCCTTGAATAATCAGGATTCCGTGACAGTTGGCAGGCAGACGACCATCCACGAAGATACGTGGCTCGTACGGATTGACCAGAAGATCAGCGACAAGACTCTGCTTTACGGCCGCGCCCAGCGCGACATCAGCATTTGGTACGCACCGGCTACGGGCTCCAGCGTTCCGGGTGACAATCAGGCAACCATCAATCATCCCGCAAATTACATGCTGGCGCTGCAGCATACCTTCAGTCCCACCTTATTTAACGAAGCGAAGCTCTATATCAATCGATCGCCATTTCACAACCCCGGGGGAAGCGCGTTACCGTACGCTGTCAACACCGGCAGTTTCGTCACGCTCAACAACACCAGCGCCGATATCGAGGTCGGCACAACCTACGGCGGAATCGACAATCTGACCTGGGTTCATGGGCGGCATGCATTCAAGGCAGGTATTGAAATCCGCCGCGTCCGCCTCAATCAGGGGCAAACTTCGAACAACGTCCTGACCTTCGGCGACGACTACTCACTCGCGACCGCAGCTTTGAGCAGCATCAATTACATCGCCCCGTGGTGCTGTCACCGGCTCCGCCGGACTTTCTACATGCCGTATTTTCAGGACGAATTTAAGGTCACGCCAACGTTCACGTTCACGGCTGGAATTCGCTGGGATTACTACGGCGCTGCCGATGAAGCAACCAACCGGACCACGGTGTTTGACCTAAATCAATTTCACGGTGTGTGTCTGGGATCAGGTTCTTATAACGTGGCACCCAGCCCGGGTCCGATTAACACCCCGTCGTGTCCCAGAAAGCCAGCTCTATATAGCCCAAGCTACCGCAACTTTGATCCGAGGCTTGCGCTCGCCTGGGCGCCTGAAAAGTATCATGGCAAAACCGTGTTTCGCGCCGGGTATGGCATTTATCACGGCGCAGCGCAAAATGACGATTTGAACGCGGGGCTGGAGAGTGACACGTTTCGCATCCTGGTGGATTCTTTTGTTAACTCAACCTTGCAACCCGCCTGGGCGCAACAGGACCCTGATCTTTCCGGTATTCCAGCGTCATCGAAACAAGCGAACCACCCGCGGGCGCTGCAGCGAGAGGGCCGCCGCGATTTGTACGTGGAAACGTGGGGGCTGACGCTGGAGCAACAACTGCCGGCCAATTTCCTGTACTCGATGCAATATATCGGCAGCCGCGGCGTGCATCTGTTCTCGCGCGGCGGTGTGAATTTGTGCACCGAGCCGGTCACGTTCAACCCTGCGGATACCGATTGTGTCCGGACGTTAGACCCCTATTATCCCGCTGGAAATCCCTTCGGCTCCGTCGACATCAAGCGCGACATCGGAGCCAGCACGTACCATGCGCTGGGTGTGTCTCTCGAACGGCGCTTCGAGAAAGGGTTTTCGTTCCAGTCCCGTTACACGTGGTCTCATTCGATTAATGACGGATCCGTTGGCGGAGGCGAATCGACAGGACCGGAGAACGTGAATTGCCTGGAATGCGATAAAGGTCCCAGCGTCTATGACGTTCGGAACAATATAGCAGTCAACACGGAATACGAGCTTCCATTTGGCCCGGGCAAACCCTACATGAACCAGACAGGTGTGCTTGGCAAAATCGTCGGCGGATGGAGTCTGAGTAGCATCGGTCTTTGGCACACCGGGCATCCGTTGACGGTCTTGATGGATCTTACTGGCACGATCGATCAGACCGTATTCCCGAATTCTCTGTTTGCGCAAAACGGGCTTACGTACAATTATTTGCTTCCCGACGGCAACGACCAGACCAACCAGCGGCCTGACCTCATTCCAGGTGTACCGGTGATGTTGTCCCACCCTCACCCTGCTGGTCCCAACGGAGGTGGCTCGCCGCTGGTCAACCCGGCTGCCTTCCAGGCGCCCCCCGTCGATGCAAACGGGAATTTCACGCGCTTCGGGAACGAACCGAACGGCATCATTCGCGCTCCGAACGTCTGGCAGATCGACCTGGCGCTTACGAAAGCGACGAAACTCACAGAACGATTGTCGATGGAGTTCGCGGCGCAGGCATTCAATATCTTCAATCACGTGCAGCTAGCCGATCCTTTGGATCTGACCTTGGCATATGCTCCTACCCAATCGAATCTGCGGAACTTGGCAGTTCCCGGTGATTTCGGCCTCATCGACTCGTCGGTAAATTACAACAGCAACAATGACAACGCCAGCCCCGGGAACACCGGAACCGGCACGCCGCGCCAGTTGCAGTTCATGTTGCGCATCAAGTTCTAGTTTGGCCAAGGGCTGACTGGTGCCCAGTGACTCGCTGTCCGCGTTCTTAGTCAAAATGCAGTGCGATCTGAGTCGTACATTCTCAGGAGGAGCCCCCCTTGAAAACGTTGGCAAGTTTTGCTTTGTTATTGAGCCTTTTCGTCACGTCCGCACAAGCGACCGAGAGCTATCACATTACCAAGAAAATCCCCATTGCCGGCCAGGGCGGATGGGACTACCTGGCCGTCGATGAATCCGCGCGCCGTCTGTATGTTTCTCACGGCACCCAGGTCGAAGTGCTCGATGTCGATTCGGGCGCAATTGTCGGCAAGATCGAGAACACTCCCGGTGTGCATGGAATCGCCATCGCGCCGGAACTGGGACGCGGGTTCGTCAGCAATGGCCAATCCTCAACGGTAACGATCTTCGATTTAAAGACGCTGAAGACGATCTCGGAGGTTCCGGTTGGCAAGAAGCCGGACGCAATCATTTATGACCCCGCCACGGCGAGAGTTTTTGTGTTTAATGGCGACAGCAAGAGCGCCACCGCGATTCAGGCGGCGGACGGAAAAGTGGCGGGAACGGTTGATCTTGGCGGCGGTCCCGAGTTTGCGGTCGCTGACGGTTCAGGGTATGTTTACGACAACGTGGAGGATGCGAGCCTGGTCCTGAAAATCAACGCCCGCTCGCTGAAAGTCGAGCAGCGCTGGCCGACTGCTCCTTGCGCTTCGCCTTCCAGCATCGCGATGGACCGGCCAAATCGGCGGTTGTTTCTTGGCTGTCGCAGCAAAGTGATGGCGGTCATGAATGCGGACACAGGACAAGTGATCACTACGCTACCAATAGGCGATCACGTGGATGCTACGGCCTTCGACCCCGAGTCCCGGCTTATCTTCAATTCCAATGGGGAAGGCACCATCACGGTGATTCACCAGGACAGTCCGGACAAATATTCGCCTGTCGAAAATGTGAAGACGCTGCCCAAGGCGAAGACCATGGTGCTCGATCCAAAAACGCATCGTCTTTTCCTGTCCACAGCGGAAGCGGGACAGTTTGAAGTGCTGGTGGTCGGCCAGTAAAATGAAACTTTTCCAAAAATTGCCGATTGTTATTCTTCTCGCCTGCGTTGCGTGCTCACGCTCGCACTCGCAGGCGGCACGGCAAACCGAACCGGTGGAGCTGCAACTGCAAGTGAGCACGCCCTTCCACTTCGTCGCCTATGGAGATTCGCGATTCCACGATCCCAAGAACACCGAAGCGGCAAATCCCGCGGTGCGCCAGGCGCTGGTGCAGGCGA
Source organism: Terriglobales bacterium (assembly GCA_049513095.1). GTDB lineage: Bacteria > Acidobacteriota > Terriglobia > Terriglobales > Acidobacteriaceae > Acidiflorens. Next base: position 2,803 of record JBEKWL010000134.1, on the reverse strand, counting down.
TTGCGCAGACCAATCCTGCGTTCATCTCCTTCGGAGGCGACATCGTCTATAACGGCTACGACAAGGACGACTGGAAGGTTTGGGACAGCGAAACCGCGGTGTGGCGCACGGACAAGATTCCGGTTTATCCGGCGCTGGGCAACCACGATCTCCACGGCGATGAGGAAGTAGCGCTCGCCAATTATTTCGCGCGCTTTCCTGAACTGAAGAACAGCCGCTACTACTCCGTCCGCGCCGGCAACACGCTTATGCTGGTGTTGGACAGCTCTCAGGACGAGACCTCCGGCCCGCAAGGGCAATGGCTCGCCCAGAAACTGGACCATCTTTCTGGCGATGTAGACTTCGTATTCATTGTTCTTCACCATCCTCCCTACACCAGTTCGTCGGATATGAAGATGTTCGGCGGAGGACACTCAGTTCGTTCTCAGGAGCAAAAGCTGGCCAAAACGCTGGAGGCACGACAACAGAACCTCCGCGCCCGAATTGTCGTTTTCTCCGGACACGTACACAACTACGAACGCCATGAGCACGGCGGCGTCACCTATTTCGTGACCGGTGGTGCGGGAGCGCACGCTTACCCGATTGAACGCGCTAAGGACGATCCTTTCCAGAGTAAGGAAGTGAATTACCACTACCTGCAGGTGGATGTAGATCGCGGCAGCCTGAAGGTCACCATGCACCGTCTCGACCCGGCAAGCGGCAAAGCCGCTTGGACGGAACCTGACTCGGTCGCGATTTCGGTACCGGCGGCGAAGGCTGCAGGGCAAGGCAAATAATCGTTTTGGACGTCAAAAGGGAATCCCAACTAGCCGAAGTCGTTGCGCTGCTCCACCTAAGGGTCTCAGTTCGCATATTCGCGACCCCGCTGTTCGTCGTGATGCTAGCTGCGCTCTCGCTGCCCAGCGCGGCGCAAGGAGGGCCGCCCTTCATCACTGACGATCCCGGCACTCCCGGTAACGGCAACTGGGAGATCAATGTCGCGGCCTATGCCGAGCGTCATCCCGACGAGCGCATCTACGACGCCCCCATCCTCGACATGAACTACGGTCTCGGGGACCGCATCCAGCTCAAGTATCAGGTGCCGTATCTCGTCGACGGTGTCAACGACGGCCCGACTCGCAGCGGCCTGGGGAAGTCGCTGGCGGGCGTGAAGTGGCGCTTCTACGAGAACCATGAGAAGGGCCTCGAGATCTCGACCTATCCCCAACTCGAGTTCAACAATCCCACATCCTCGCTGCAGCGCGGACTCGTTGCCAACGGTACCAGGTTCTATCTTCCCATCGAGATAACGAAGAAGGTCGGGCCGTTCGTGGTCAATCCCGAAATCGGGTATTGGTTCGCCGACAAAGCGGGTGCAGCCTGGGCTAGCGGAGTTGTTGTAGGGCGGGAGGTCAGCCAGCGGCTGGAGCTGGATGGCGAATTGTATGCGACCGCCAACACTAATGGTTCCGACCACTGGAACACCTTTGATGGCGGAGGCCGCTGCAAGCTGGGAGAGCATTTCTTGCTGCTGTTCATGGCCGGGCGCAGCTTTCGCGGACCGGCGAGCGGCCAGCCGCAATTTTTCGGCTACCTCGGAATGCAGTTCTTGTTTTCCACGAAACAAAAAAAGAAAAACCCGGGACTGCTGTCCTCGCCGCCGCGCTAACCTGTAACTTCACCGGTTGAGCTTAACTTCTCTGCCTATTTAACACGGGAGTAACCCACACGGGCATCCCCTGTGCTAGAGTTTCTGGCGTTCAATCCCTTTCTCCGGACCAGGGGTCATTCCATGTTCCGACCTGCACGCTTACTCGCCGTGTTTCTCTTCATGGGGTTTCCCTTGTTCGGCCAACAAGACTGTCTCGTGCGTCATTGCAGGAGAGATGGTTGCGTGCAATTAACGGAACAACTCCGAGCGCCCACAACGTTGATCGTGTTGGAGTCGGCACAGGCGTTTATTCACTCGGTGCGCCGAGGCAACTGGAGTTCGGGCTGCGGCTCACTTTCTAGGACAGGACCAACGGGTACTCCCCAATTCTGAACTAGCTGATTCCAGAGGTGAAACAAGTTTTGTTAGGGGCTCTAAGATAACGGACACGCTGTGCAGGCGAGTCGTCCGGATACGAGGCATCGAAGGGTGGATCTTCAAGCGTAAGGGAGAATCGCGGTTTTCGAAGCCACTCTATGAGCGCCGTAACCAGAATAGAGATAAACGCACCCAATATTACTTGCATAACGTCCCCACGTTATCAGTTCAACCTGAATCCTGCGTGATCGGTTGATACAACCTCTCTGGCAAAGCAAGCCGTGCTCCTTCACTGCCTAGGACAACTTTGACCTTGACAGTGCCTTCCATTCTTATCGAGGGGCACCCGCTAGAAACTCGACGCCGAGGCGCCGCAGTGCTTCATGTTGAGTCCGCCCACTGTGTCATCGCGCGCTGATCCGGGCGATGGTCCTCCATCGTCACGACCTTCGGCCGCACCAGGATCCGCATGGTCCAGAGAAGATCGTCCAGGACGGTCCCAAACCCGAAGTGAGCATCCACAAACGCCAACTCCGCAGCCGGCAGAGTCGAGCGCCCCGAGATCAGGACCACAGGAACATCCGGCAGCAGAACCTTGATCTCCTGGGCCAACCGCGAACCAGACATCAATGGCATTTCGTAATCCAGCAGTGCCAGATCAAAGTGGGTTCGCTGGCAAAGCGCGAGCGCCTGGATCGGGTCGTTTTTCGCGATCACTCGGAACCCGCATTCCTCAAGAACACTGGTTAGCAATCGGCTGGATTTGGGATTGTCGTCCACGTAAAAGACTGTCGT
>JBEKWL010000133.1:0-10445 GCA_049513095.1 Terriglobales bacterium | reverse complement strand
AAGATTTCTTCCTGCGCGATGCGCATCTTGGGATCGACGTCGGTGAAAACGGTGGGTTCGAGGAACCAGCCGTGCTGGTACTCGCCCTGGTCGAGCCGGTGGCCGCCGGTGACGAGCTTGGCGCCTTCGCTTTTCCCGATCTCGATATATTCCAAATCGGTCTTGAGTTGGTTCTCGTTGATCGCTGGACCCATCTCGACTGTCTCGTCGAGGCCGTTGCCGACTTTGATCTGCTTCGCGCGCGCGACGAAGTGATCGACGAACTCGGTATAAACGCCTTTCTGCACGATGATGCGGCTGGTCGCGGTGCAGCGCTGCCCGGTGGTGCCGAACGCGCCCCAGAGTCCGCCTTCGATGGCAAGGTCGAGGTTGGCATCGTCAAGCACGATCATCGGATTCTTGCCGCCGAGTTCGAGCGAACAGTGCTTGAAGCTCTTGGCCGCCGTGGTGCCCACGATTCTGCCGACCTCCGAAGAGCCGGTGAGCGAGATGGCGCGGACCACCGGGTGCTCGGTCAGCGGCGTACCGACTTCCGCGCCGAAGCCGGTCACAATGTTGATCACGCCTTTCGGGATGCCGGCGTCAGTCAGCGCCTGCACCAGGTTGAAGGTGGAGAGCGGAGTGTCTTGCGCCGGCTTGATCACGCAGGTGTTGCCGCACACGACGGCGGGCAGCAGTTTCCACGAAGAGATGGCCATGGGGAAGTTCCAGGGCGTGATCATGCCGCAGACCCCGATCGGCTGGCGGACAGCCATGGCAAACTTGTTGGGCAGTTCCGAAGGCACGGTCGGGCCGAACAGGCGGCGGCCTTCGCCGGCGTTATAGTAGGCGGCGTCAATGGCTTCCTGCACATCGCCACGGGTTTCTTTCAACACCTTGCCCATTTCGCGGGTCATGTCGCGGGCGTGGCCTTCCTTGCGCTCGATCAGGATCTCGGCGGCGCGGAAGACCATCTCGGCGCGGCGGGGCGCGGGCACCAATCGCCATTTGGCAAACGCGCGCTTGGCCGCATCCACGGCCGCGTCCACGTCGGTCTTATTCGACCGCTGGAAGATGGCGACGACTTCGCGCGTATCCGCAGGATTGCGGTCTTCGAAAGTCCGTCCGCTGGCGGATTCGACCCATTCACCGTCAATGAAATTCTTGCAGATCCTGGTCTTGGTCGTGCCGCTTGCTATCGCCGGGCCGGTCAGGGTATCGGTCGCCATAAGTCCTCCTGGGAGTAATGCAGAGACTTCATGCTAACGCCGGGGGTGAAGACGGGCAAGCGACGGGAGCAGGAGCAGGGGTGGTTCCGCTGGGTCACTTTCGTAACCTTTCCCGCCATGACCCAAGTCTAATACCCATCCCGGCAGAGATATGATGGTCACACTGGGAGAGATATCCCGCATTTTCAGAATTTTGCAATGAGGTTGGCACGGGCTCGTGTCGAATAAAGTCAAGCCGGGACTCTACGTCGCGTGGAAGACGGTGACCTACCGCAGCGTGATTATGACGTTGCTCGGTGTGGCGCTGATTTTTGGCGCGGTCATGCACGTGGCGTTTCCGAAATTCACCGATTCAACGGTGAAGGCGGCCGGGTCTTTTTCCACGGGCTTGCTCGAAAAAGTTGCGGGACTGACGCCTGCGTTCAAGGGGCCGTCGGCCACGATTTCGCAACAGGCGCACTTCACGGCGCTCGATGGCACGATCCGGGTAAGGAAAGGCAATGGCAACAGCTGGATCAACGCCGACTACAACGTCCCGCTCGAAAAGGGCGACGTGGTGCAGACCGGCGCCGAAGGTATGGCGAAGATTGTTTTCAACGACGGCACCAACTACACCGTAAAACAGGATTCGCTGATCGTGATCGAAGAGAACTCGGCCAACGATCAGCAGCAAACCAACGTGGCGGTGGCGGTGACGACCGGCACGGTGGACCTGACTACGGCGACCTATGTTCAGGGTTCAAAGTCGCAGGTGATTGTCGCGGGCGCGAAAGCTTCGCTCGCTCCGGATTCGGCGGCCATGGTGCACAATAATCCCAGGGACGATCAGCATGAAATTTTGGTAAAGAAAGGCAGCGGCGAAATCGAGCGCAATGGAGAAGTGGTGCACCTGGCGGGCTGGGAAAAGGTGAGTTTCCAGAGCCAATCGAAAACCATGGAACGGGCGACGGAAATCGGTCCGCCTGCGCCCATTACGCCGGGAAACATGATGCCGGTTTTCATCAACGCCGGGGAGAAGTCGAAGGAAGTGGAGTTTGCCTGGACCCCCATGGCGAACGCCGCCGGCTACCGGCTGCGCATTTCGCACAATGCGTATTTTTCGTCATTGTTGCTGGATAAGAAGGTGGAGGCGACGAGCGTGGTGGTGACCGGTCTACCCGTGGGGCCTTACTATTGGTCGATCCAGTCTTACGATGCGGCGGGCAAGGAATCGGTGGAAAGCGAAAAGAACCGCTTTACTATCATTGTCAAGGCCAAGGAAAAAATAGAGCTGTCGCTCGAGATCGATCCGCTGATCCAGCACGGACACGTGATCGAAGTGACGGGCAAGACCGAGGCGGGAGCGCGCGTCATGGTGAACGGCAGGGAAGTGCCAGTGGTCGGCGACGATGGTACATTCCACTATTTCACGCCGCTCTTGCCAAACGGGGAAAACCTGATCACGGTCACGGCGCAGAATTCGAAAGGCGGGGTCAATACCCACCAGGAAAAAGTGGTGATTCAATAAAGGATTCGATGTTTGGAACGATGTTTGGAACAAGGTTTGGAACAATGCTCGGAACGGTGTTTGGGACAACCGGTGCCCTAATTACAACCAGTTTCTCCTGAATATCCAAGTAGAATAGAAGAAACATAGAATAATAGAGGAAGCCAGGGGAGAGCGACTCACACGGAAACCGGCGAAGGCCCGGGTTCCAGGGGCGAGACGAATTCCCGGAAGAGAGAAGTATTGCTATGTCAAACAACGGGTTTCATAACGGCTCATCGCGTTCGCACAATCTGCGTTCGCTGTTCAGCATGTTTTCGAGCGACCTCGCCATCGATCTGGGGACGGCAAACACGCTGGTGTACGCGCGCGGCAAGGGGATCGTGGTTAACGAGCCTTCGATCGTGGCCATCAACAAGAACACCGGCGAAGTGGAGGCCGTCGGCAAGGAGGCCAAAGAGATGCTGGGGCGCACGCCCGGCAACATCGTGGCCATCAAGCCGATGAAAGACGGCGTGATCGCCGACTTCAAGGTCACCGAGAAAATGCTGAACTACTTCATCCAGAAGGCGCACAACCGCAAGATGCTGGTGCATCCGCGGATCGTGATCGGAGTGCCTTCGGAAATCACGCAGGTGGAAAAGCGCGCGGTCATGGATTCCGCCTATCGTGCCAAGGCCAGTGAAGTGCACCTGGTGGAGCAAGCCATGGTGGCCGCTATCGGCGCGGGCCTGCCCATCACTGAACCCAGCGGGAACATGGTCGTCGACATCGGCGGCGGCACCACCGACATCGCGGTAATTTCGCTTAGCGGCATCGTTTATTCGCGTTCCGTGCGCATGGCCGGCAACCAGATGGATGAGGCCATCATGAACTACCTCAAGCGGAAATATAACCTGCTGGTGGGCGAGCGCACCGCCGAGCAGATCAAGATGGAAATCGGCTCCGCCTATCCGCTCGACAAGCCGCTGACCATGGAAATCAAAGGCCGCAACCTGATCGAAGGCGTACCCAAAACCATTACAGTAGATGACAGCGAAATCCGCGAATCGCTGAGCGAATGCGTTTCGACCATCATGAATGCGATTCGCGTCGCGCTAGAACGTACGCCGCCGGAACTCTCCGCCGATATCAGCGACCGCGGCATCGTGCTGACCGGCGGCGGCGCGCTCATCAAGAACCTCGACAAGCGCATCCGCGAGGAAACGGGATTGCCGGTCTCGATCGCCGACGATCCGCTGTGCAGCGTAGTGCTCGGCACCGGCAAGATGCTCTCGGACTTCAAGCTGCTGAGAAAGATTTCGATCGAGTAAAACTACGAGTGCCTCTTGGCGATTTATTCAATCCAGGAACCGGTTGGCATCAGAGCCGCCCAAACTGGTCTCATGGTTCTGTCAGCGGTTATTGGCGCATGGTTGTTTTTTGACACCCGCCGCGCGATGAGACTAATGACCCGCTGGCTGAGTTGGGGCCGAAGCCCACAGGGGAAACCGATGTGGGAGAAGGCAGGTTGGGTTTGGTTTTACAGGCTCGACGGTGCGGTGGTTATGTCCGGTGTCCTATACATGCTCGTGTGGGGCAAGTGAGTTTCTGGTTGCCGATCAAAGCCCAGGAAACTGAGAGCTGACAACTGAGAGCTGAGAGCTGCTGTTATGGATGTCCTCGGACGCTACCGCAACCTGATCGTGCTGGTGGGAGTGTTGTTCGCCCAGGTACTCGGCTTGGCCGTGCAAGTCAAACGGACGACCGACAGCGAACCGACACGCCTGATCCGCGTCTGGGCGGTGGGCACGGTCACTCCTCTCGAAAAGGCGCTGGTGTGGACGCGAACCTCCAGCAGAAACATCTGGCACAACTACTTCTACCTGCGCGGCGTGCGCGCCGAGAACCGCACCCTCAAGGCGCAGATTGAGCGCATGAGTCTGGAGCAGGTGCGAATGAGCCAGGACGCCGATCAGGCGCGGCGTTTGCAGGCGTTGCTGGCCTTCAAGGAACAGTTTATTTCGCGGACCATGGCGGCGCAGGTCATCGGATCGAGCGGCAGCGAGTTGTCGCGCTCGGTCTACATCGACAAGGGTGAAAGCGACGGCATCAAGGCCGACATGGCGGTCATCACCGCCGACGGCATCGTGGGCAAGGTGCTGCGCGTGTACGGCTCCACTTCGCTGGTGCTCTTGATCGACGACCAGACCAGTGGAGTGGGTGCGATCCTCGACAAAGCGCGGCTGCAAGGCATACTGCGCGGCACGCCGTCGGGTGAAGTGGTGCTCGAAAAAGTGATGAGCGACGAAGCCGTGCCCGCCGGAGAATTGGTTCTCACCAGTGGCGGGGATGGCATCTTCCCCAAGGGCCTGCTGGTTGGCAGAGTGACAAAGGTGTCGTCGGGCAGTGATCTCTTTCTCAACATTCGCGTGCGTCCCGCCGCCAATCTCAGCCGCCTGGAGGAAGTGCTGGTGGTAACGAAGATTGATGAGAGGCAGGCCGAGCCCGGCCAGACGGGCGCAGCGCGCGCCGTCGATATCCTGGCCGAGCGCCTGCCGACGGTTCCTCCCAAGCCGGAAATTGCCGAAAAAGGTGACGTTCCGAAAACTGCCTCGCCGGGGACGGTCGCGCCGGGATCTGCCGCCCCAACGACCACCGCTCCACCGACTGCCGCACCAACGACTGTCGCACCAACTACTGCCGCTCCACCGACTGCCGCACCAATGACCACCGGCTCCGCTGCCAAGCCAAAAGCCGCGTCCCCGGAAGCGTCCGCCAGCAGCGGCGGCGCCGCCGCGCGAAAAGCGGCGACCCCCGTGTCTTCTTCCGGGACTGCCTCCGGAACTTCCTCTGGAACTCCGGCAAACGCAAGCGGAACCCCTGCTGTGAAAGTTTCCCCTAAGCCCGTGAAGGCAGCGGTCCAACCTCAGCCTCAGCCCAAACCACAACCCGCCGTGCAGGATAGTCCGCACTAACGTGGCCATTACTTACACATCGGGAGAGCAGGTTGAGGTTTACCGTTTCAGCATTCCTGCGACGATTCTGATCCCGCTGATCGCCGTTTTTCTCCAGGCGTGGCTGCCGCTGCGATTTCCTTTTTTCTCGATCTTCGATCTTCCGCTGCTGGTCGTGATCGGTTTCGCGACGGCGCGGCGCAATCCGCTGGCGGGCCTGGTCACGGGCGGTTTGATCGGCATTCTGCAAGACGCGCTGACCCACCAGCCCATCGGGCTCTACGGAATTTCAAAGACGGTGGTGGGATTCGGCGCATCCTCGCTCGGCATCAAGCTGGACGTGGAAAATATCGGCGCTCGCTTCCTGCTTACGATTTTCTTCTACGTGGTGCACGAAGTTGTTTACTTCATGATTGCCCGCGGCCTGGTCGGGTTGCACATGGCGTGGAGTTGGCCGCACGAACTTTTGTCGGGCGTCGCCAACGCCCTGCTGGGCGTCCTGGTCTTCATGTTGCTCGACCGCGTCAAGCAGCGAACGTAACGTGGGGACAGCCGCCCCCGGCTGTCCAGGCGAACGCAGCTCGCCTCGGTTTTCGTTTGTCCATCCTGCAATCCAGGGAATGGGCGGGGGCTTCGCCCCGCCGGACAGCCGAGGCGACTGTCCCTACGTGAACATCACGATCACATAAGCCAGCGCAGCCGCAGCCAGCGTGGCGAACAAATTCACCGTTTGGTTGCTGATCCAGCCGCGGCGTTGCAGGGTGGCGCCGAGAAGGCTGTCGATGAGCATTCCGGCGAATCCAGCGGCTAGCGGAATCCAGAGCTGGGACGGAAGAAGCATCCGGCCCACCGTTGCGACCGCCGCAATCGCCAGACCGGCCGCCAAGCCTGCGATGCTTCCGAAAATCGTGATGCCGCCGTCGGTCCCTGCTGGGACGCGTTCCCACGTTGTAATCAGTCGCGGCTCTCGGCCGCGGTATTGCCCGATTTCGCTGGCCGCGGTGTCAGTAGCTGCCTCTGCTAGAGCTGCCACGGTCGCGACCAGCCAAACCCGATTTCCGGTGGCGCTGAAAACGATGGAACCGAGCGCAGTTACTGCCAGATTCGCCAGTATTTGCCAGGCATTCCGGCCTTCCCTGCGCTCGGCGAGCCCGAGTGCCAGCTTACGGCGGTATCCGAGGCGGGTGGATACCCACGTCATGACAAACAGCGCGGCGAGAGCGACGAAAGCGGCTGGGCCGGCGCCGGCAAAAAGCAGGAGACAGGCGAGACCGCCCGCCAGAGCTCCGGCTCGATTGACGCCGCGCACAGCTCGAGCCAGCACCGCGAAGCCCAGCGTCACCGTCGCAGCGATTGCCAGCCTTTCCGGGGATGAAGCCCAGCCGTGTGCGAGAAAAGGGTTCATTGTCAAAAGCTAGCTCTCAGTTCTCAGTTGTCAGTCATCAGTAGAATCTCGCTTGCTGACAACTGATAACTGACAACTGAGAACCGATCTCAACGATCCCCGCTTGATAACACTATACTAAGGGTCCGGCGCCAGTGGACCGCGCCATGTAGTGCTTGACCTTTGGATTCGCCCGTAATCTGGCCGCGCAACTATGCCTGGTTTAGGCTACACTTCTGTACGCTCGCCGGGGTTTGGGCATCGGAAGGTGCTGTAGAGACGCGGCTTGCCGCGTCTCCGATTTTGAAACGGCGACGAAACAAGGACGAGCCCAGCCTCGTCCGTGGGGTGAAACCAATGGCGGCCTCAGTCTGGTCTGGATATCTTACGTTCGGATTAATCTCGATGCCGGTGCGTCTGTTCTCGGGCGCGCGCAGCAACGGCATCTCGTTCAACCAGCTTCATCGCACCGACCACCATCGGGTAAAACAGCAGCTCATTTGCCCGGCGGACAACCAGGTCCTCGAGCGTAGCGATATCGTCAAGGGCTACGAGTATCGCAAAGACGAGTACGTCATCATCGATCCCGAGGAGATCAAGAAGATCGAGCCGAAGACCGCGAAGACGATGGAGATCCTCGAATTCGTGAAGACGAGCGAAGTGGATCCCGTGTACTTCGAGTCGTCATATTACATGGTTCCGGACGAAGCCGGCCGCCGTCCTTATGCGCTGCTCACCAAGGCGCTGGAGGAGAGTGAGTACGTCGCCATCGCCAAGCTCACCATGCACAACCGCGAATACACCGTTTTCCTGCGCCCGCATAAAGGCGGAATGATGCTGCACACCATGTACTACGCCGAGGAAGTGCGCGAGGTCGAGTCCTTCGGTGCTCCCGAGGTGGAGATTAAAGACGCCGAAATCAAAGTTGCCCATCAACTCATCGAAGCGCTGGCGGGCGAGTGGGACCCGGAGAAATATCACGACACCTTTCAGGAAAATCTGAAGAAGCTGATCGAGGCGAAGCTGGAAGGCGGCGAAGTGCAAGCCGTCGAACAACCCAAGAAGCTGGCCCCGGTGGTGGATCTGATGGCGGCGCTGAAAGAAAGCCTGGCCCAGACGAAGAAGCCGGTCGCGTCAGAAAAGGTTGCCGAGATGCCAGCCGCGAGCCAGCCGAAGGGCCGCCGCGGCCGCGCGTGAATCCAGGAAGAAACCCGTTTTCTCGCCCGCCTGATTTCCCCTCGCAGCCCGGTTCCCGATACAATATCGCTTTCCGCGTAAGACACCTTTTTCTCTGGAGTTGGAATGAAGCGGTTTCTCTGGCTGGGGTTCGCGCTGTTTCTTTATGTGGTGTGCAGCGGCTGCGGCGAAACTTTTCGCCCGATTATCATCCCGATTCCTCCACAGTTTCCCAACCCGGCGGCGGCCCACACCGTGGTGTCGATCAACGATAACGGAACCCTCGTGCCCGGCACCGCCATGGTCATCGACGTCTCCGGCGACTCGGACGAGAGCGTCGCCAACGTGGGCCTCGCTCCCGTTCACGCCGTGCAGCAAACCGCCACCGTCGCCCTGGTCGTAAACCACTCCGTGACCGGCGCGGTAGCCGATTCGATTACCAAGCTGAACTTCAGCGGCACGACTATCATCACCGACCCCCTTCCCCCCACCATCACTCTGCCGCCGAATTCGGCGCCGAACTTTGTGGCTACCACCGAGTCGAGCCAGGCATACGTCTTGCTGCCGAATTACGTGGACCCCGCCACCAATGTCGTCGTTCCATCGGTCGGCGTGGTCACCACCAGCAACACCACCAACAGCCTGGTGGCCACCTTTCCGGTTGGCAACAACCCGGACGCCATGGCCGAGACGCCCAATGGACGGGAGCTCTACGTGGCAAACCAGGCCGACAATTCGATCGACGGATTCAACACTGCGGTCCGTAACCTGTCTCCGCGGACGGGGTCAACGGTCAATGGTTCGTTCAACGGGCCGCTCTGGTTGATTGCGCGCTCCGACAGCCAGCGCCTGTATGTGCTCAACGGCAATGGAGTCGTAAGCACAGTTGATACCTCCACCACTTTGGGCCCTGATACCATGATCGATGCCAGCATCCATGTCCCTGGCGCCGCTTACATGCTCTACGACGGGAATCTGAACCGGTTGTACATACCGGGAGGCACCCAGTTGACGATACTGGATGTCTCGCAGTCCATCCCCGCGGTTCTTGCGGGCCCGATCACGATTCCTACCGTTGCGCCCAGTTCGCGCGGCGCCTCGGACCCTTGCTCGATAACCAGCGCACAGCCGTTGACGGTGGCCGCCGTCGCAGCTCTGCCGGATGGCAGCCGCGCTTATGTGGGGGCTTACTACGAAGATGCATCCGATAACTTCTGCCCGCAGGTAACGGTGATCGACGCCGCGAGCAACACCATCAAGAGTTATTTTGCGATCCCGGGATTTCCTGCCTACGACGCCTTTTGCTCGCCGGCACAGTCCCCGCGAGCTCCGCGCTTCCGCATTATGATGGCGGCCGGAGGCGACAGTTCCCGTGCCTACCTGTCCAGCTGCGATGGCGGGAATGTCAACTTCATCGATACCTCCAGCGACACCTACATCCTGAATCTGTCGGCTCCAACCGGTTCGCGCTTGGACAACCCGCCGCAGAATCCGGTATTCCTCTTTGCCGGTCCATAGCCCTATGAAACCAGCGCCAGTAGCCATGTCAGACCATCACGAAGACGTTGCCCGCCCGATGTTGGGTTCTTGGACAGGAGACTCGTTCGGGCCTTTGGCGGAAGGCCGATTCAGGGTTTCGAAGGATTTGCACACCCGCCTGAAAATGAAGTGGTCGAATCATCCACCAACCGAGCCGGTGACAATACTAGACGGAATTTCCAGAGAGATGTGGGCATTCTGCGACATCGTGAGTCTCTGCGATCCGGCCAACCAATATCAGCGCCGGCCCGCTGGCATGCCTGCACATCCTGCACCCATTACGGTCGGTCAACTACAACTGGAGTTTGACCTGCCTGACGAATGGCAGCTACTGGCTCCCGGAACATATCAACTGACTCTGAGAATTGGCGCGGCCAATGCAGCGCCGATTTGTAAGGTCTTGGAGTTCACTCACGACGGACGATGGACGCCAGACGATCCGGCAATGCGCCGAGACTATTTGGATGTGTCGCTCAGCTGACCCAAACGGTCAATGAGTGTAATCGCGATGTTTCAACAATTGAGGAGACTCGCTTAGTGTGGTTGGTTCGGATTGCTTCCGGTTTGCCGACAAGAACGAAGCCGCTGGCGCGGCGACAACCGGTCGTACATTCCCTTGGCATGCGATGACACGTTTCCAGGGCGGTGAGCGCGGATGCACCGGCCAGCAGTTCGAGAATGCCACGCCTGGAAATTGTTATCACTTGCCTGCCGGG
>JBEKWL010000132.1:0-10602 GCA_049513095.1 Terriglobales bacterium | reverse complement strand
GCGAAGGATCTCGCAAGTCCTTATCCGGCAAGATTTTACATGTAACTACCTTAAGAACCAAAGATTTGGACCGTCAAAACCACCTAACCCCATGATTCCACTAGCTAGTGGGGGGAGGGGGGGTATCCGTACTAATTGTTTAATACCTTACTAGTAAATGGGAAAGACTTCATAAATTCATAGACGTAACAGGAGCTCCAAAATGCCTTCCTATCCGCCCACCATTCGTCGCTGTCAGCACATTAAAGTCAACGGAACGCAGTGCGGATCGCCCGCGCTGCGCAATAAGAAATATTGTCACTTCCACACGCAATGGCGCCAGAAGAGTCTGGAAATTAACTTGAGTGCTCAGCGCGAGCGCTGGAACGTCACGTTACCCATGCTCGAAGATGCCGATTCCGTCCAGATGGGCCTGGTCGAGGTCATGCGCCTGATGGTGACACAGCAAATCGATCACCGCACCGCGGCGCTCATGCTCTATGCGCTGCAAACGGCTTCCTCCAATCTGAAACGAACGTCATTTGAGCCGCACATGCCGACCATGGTGGTGATTGATCACGAGAGCGTGGAGCGGCGTCCGATTGGCACTACGGCCTGGTCCACGGTGGCAGGGCGCGAGTACGACGAGGTGGAGAACGACGACGAGGAGAAAGATGCATCGGACAAGAAAGACGGACGGTGCGGGGCGGACCTGATGCGACTGATCGACCTTGTGGTGTTTGATCCGGAACTTCGGCAGAAGCGGGCTAATGACTTCCGAGCCAAACAGCAAGAGGAATTGGCGCGAGCTCAGGAGCTTCTCTGAATCCCGCGAACTCCAGTCATTACTTTTGATATACGGTGGGCTGCGGACCCTTCTCGAGCGTCTCGCGGTCCCAGATCATGCCTTCGCGGTTGTAGCTCGCAAGCTCGAAATCCTGGGTGAGTTCGAGCGCATCGACCGGGCAAGCATCTTCGCACAGGCCGCAGAACATGCAGCGGCTCAGGTCGTAGGTAAAGTGCGTAAGCTCTTTGCGGCGCGTCTTTTCATTGCGCTCGCTGCCGACCACGATCAGGTTTTCCGGACAAGCCAGAGCGCACAGGTCACAGGCAATGCAAAGCGTCTCGTTGGTGTCTGGGTTGACGTTCAGCCGCGGCGCGCCGCGGTAACGCTCCGCGACCTGCGGCCGCTCCAGTGGATACTGCTCGGTATAGATTTCCTTCGGATCCTGATAGCGGAACGTCACATTCAGTCCCTGCAGCAGGTCCACCAAAAACACTTTACGGAAGATGTCGGGCATTTGCATATCCCTGCTAGGATAACACTGACCGGACACAATCCGGTATGAGAAGAGTCGCAGAAAACTGGGCTGCGAACTGGGAACCGCGCACTTGGGAAATGCGCACTAAAGACGAGCTTTCTGGCAACCCGCCACTGGTGACCGACAACTGCTCTCCTCCGACGATCTTTCTTCTGACGATCTTTCGTCTGCCGAGCTTGCCTCCGACGAGCTTTGGATGGAGGAAGCCCTGCGCTGTGCCCAGCGCGCACTGGAGGCGGGCGAAGTGCCGGTGGGAGCGGTCGTGGTCGCCGCCGGGCGCGTGCTGGGACGGGGATGGAATCGCAACCTCACCGGCTGCGATCCCACCGCTCACGCTGAAATCGTGGCGCTGCGCGAGGCCGCTCGAAACCTCGGTAACCACCGCCTCGGCCATTGCACGCTGTTTGCTACAATTGAGCCGTGCGCCATGTGCGCGGGAGCGGCCGTTCTGGCCCGCGTCCGCCGTTTGGTGTACGGTGCCAACGACCCGAAGGCGGGCGCCGTCCATTCGATTCTGCAAGTGGTGAATCACCCCAGTCTGAATCATCAGATGGAGATCCGGGGCGGGGTTCTGGCCGGACGTTCGGCGGAGATGGTGCAGGATTTTTTTAGAAAGCGCCGTTAGTCTTTGGTCGTGAGTCGTTCGCGACGAACCTGTGTCAAGAGCTTCTGCTGGCCACTGACGACTGGCCGCTGACAACTGATTTTCCGGAGAGGTGCGTGAGCGGTTGAAACGATCCGCCTCGAAAGCGGACATACCTTAACGGGTATCGTGGGTTCAAATCCCACCCTCTCCGCCATATTTATCTTGTTGTAAATACGCCATTTAGTTGCGCCCCTCCTTTCCATGTGCCGTTTTTGCGTCAGGCGGGGATACACCGATGAGCACCTTCGCCTCGTTCTGGGCCAGAACTGGCGCCGAGTGCTGGGAGAAATCTGGCATGCCTGACACTGCCTGCCGCTAGACTCCACTCAACCTCTTAGCTTGCTCGCATGCCAGCTACGACATCTCCCCGAAGCCCGTTTGGGGACCATGTCACGTCTGTCTCTGTGTTGGCAACCATCCGGGGGTTATCGCATGGTGGCTCCTAGAAGCTAGACACGCTTACGCCGGATCTCCCATTCGCGAAGCCAAGTGAAGATCACCGGAGTCACGATCAGAACGTGCAGCAGCGAGGACACCATGCCACCGAGCACGGGAGTGGCCAGGGGTTTCATGAATTCTGCGCCAGTACGGCTTGACCACATCAACGGCAGCAGACCTGCAACCACTGTCGACACGGTCATCACCTTGGGACGCAATCGCAGAAGCGCACCCTCCATTACCGCTTCGTGCAGCCCCTCCACTGTAAGTTCACTCATCGCAGCTCTTTTCCGGGCAACCGCTTCCTCCAGGTAGATGACCATCACGACGCCAGTCTGCACGGCAGTACCAAAGAGCGCGATGAAGCCGACCCATACTGCAACCGAGAAGTTGTAGCCCAGAATCTTCAGCAGGAAAATTCCTCCGGTGAGCGCGAACGGCACGGCCAACATGACGTGCAGAGCTTCTTTGATCGAGTCGTAAATCTTGTACAGCAGGACCGACATGATGAGGAACACTGCGGGGATAACTAACATCAGGCGGCGGCGTGCGCTCAGTTGGTTTTCGTACTGTCCGCTCCACTCCACGTAATAACCCGAGGGGAGCTTGATTTCGCGTGCTACGGCGCGTTGTGCTTGCTCCACAAACGAGCCCACATCTCTGCCGCGCACGTTCAGCAGAACGGAGCCACGAAGCAGACCGTTCTCGCTGCTGATCATCGCAGGCCCCATAACAACTCGGATCGAAGCCACTTGCGCCAGCGGAATCTGTGCGCCATTTGATGCCGTGACCAACACATTGCGAAGCGCTTCCGGCGTGTCTCGAAAGTCGGGCGCATAACGTACACTGATGGGCAAGCGCTGCCGCCCATCAATTGCGGTCGTGAGGTTCTTTCCACCGACCGCCGTTTCGATTACATCCTGAACATCACCGACGTTGATCCCGTAGCGGGCGGCGGCGGCACGATCGGTCTCAATCTCCAGGTATGGTGCGCCGGTGATGCGCTCAGCATAGAGGTCCACCGCTCCCGGTACCCGGCGCACCACCTGGTCAATCTCCCCAGAAAGGCGCTCAATTGTAGTGAGGTCCGACCCGAAGATCTTGATGCCGACTTGCGTCCGTATTCCGGTGGACAACATGTCAATCCGATTGCGAATGGGCTGCGTCCAGATATTCGTGACTCCGGGCATGCGCAGCTTAGTGTCCAGCCGCTGCAGGATGTCCTCTTTCGTGGTTCCGGCTGGCCATTGATCGCGGGGTTTGAGCGTGATGATCGTTTCCGTCATGTTGATGGGTGCCGGATCGGTCGACGTATCTGCCCGTCCGATCTTGCCCACCACGTTCTCGACCGCGGGATCCTGGCCAATGATGCGATCCTGCTCACGCAAGATCTCGGTAGCCTTGGTCAACGAAATCGCCGGATCGGTGATCGGCATGAACATGGCCGTCTCCTCATTTAAAGGCGGCATGAATTCCGAGCCGATGGTGGTCGCCAGGAACATGGCAAAAATGAAGAGCGCCGAAGCTGTTGTCAGGGTTGTGATGCGGTGCTTCAGCGCCCATGTGAGCGCGGGCTTGTAAAGCCGCTGCAGAAAGTGCATCACGGGGTTGGCTTCCTCTCGGTGTAGCTTCCCGCGAATCAGGTACGTGCATAGGACCGGCACCAGCGTGACGGCGATGATGGTCGAGCCGATCATCGCAAATGTCTTTGTGAACGCCAGTGGGTGGAACAGCTTCCCCTCCATGCCCACCAGCGCAAACACTGGGATGAAAGCCAGGATGATAATGGTCATGGCGTAGAAGATCGGCCGCCCGACCAGTTTGGTAGCCTCCAGAGTGATTTCCGTGATCTTCGATTGGTACTCGCCATGTTCTTCCGCGTAGGCTTCGGCGTGACGGATGACATTTTCAGTCACGACAATGCCCGCATCGACCAGCACACCGATCGCAATTGCAATTCCTCCCAGCGACATGATGTTCGACGAGATTCCGAAGTAGTGCATGAACAGGAACGATGAGGCGACTGCCAGCGGCAACGGCAGAGTAACAATCAAGATGCTCCGGAAGTGCCAGAGGAAGATGAGGTGCGCCAGCGTGACCAAGAAGATCTCTTCGATAAGCACGTGCTTTAGTGCGTCCACCGCATGATGGATAAGAGAGCTGCGGTCGTAGAACGACGTAATCCGGACTCCCTTGGGTAGGCCCGGCTGCAGGTCCGCGATCTTCTTCTTGACGGCGTCGATGACTTCGAGAGCATTCGCGCCCGAACGAATTACGATCACCCCGCCGACCGCTTCTTTTCCATCGCGGTCCAGCACTCCGCGCCGGAAGTCCGGTCCGAAATGCACGTTGGCCACGTTGCTCAGATAGACAGGCGTGCCATTACTTGCGGTGAGGACAATGTTTTCGATATCGGCGATAGAGCGGATCAGGCCGATACCGCGCACGGCCATCTCCGTGTCGTTGACCTCCATCACCTTGGCACCCACGTTGGTGTTGCTGCGCTGGATGGATTCAAAGACGGTGCGCAGCGAAATGTTGTACGCGCGCAATTTCACGGGATCGACATCAACCTGGTACTCGCGGAAGAAGCCGCCGATGGTTCCGACTTCAGCGACTCCCGGCACCGAGTTCAACTGGTAACGAAGGAACCAGTGCTGCAGGGAGTGCAGCGTGCCTGCATCGTAGGGACCATCGACCGTGTACCAGTACACCTGCCCGACACCCGTAGCGTCTGGGCCGAGGACTGGCGTCACACCCTCAGGCAAAATTCCTGAGGAAAGATTCAGCTTCTCCAGCACGCGAGCGCGTGCAAAATACAGGTCGACGCTGTCCTCAAAGATAAGGTTGATCATCGAGAACCCGAACGCCGAGGAGGAGCGAACCGTCTTGATGCCGGCCAACCCTTGCAGATTGACCGTCAGTGGGTAAGTGATCTGGTCTTCAACTTCTTGCGGGCTGCGTCCCGCCCAGTCAGTGAAAACGATTACCTGATTTTCGCTGAGGTCGGGGATAGCATCAATCGGCGTACTCAATAGTGCCCAATAGCCCCATGCTGCGAGCACCAGGTAAGCGAGCAGAACCAGGCCACGATTCTTGAGTGAGAATTCGATCATTCGCTGGATCATCGTTGCCTCTCCTTATCTCGCGTTCAG
The DNA here is from genome assembly GCA_049513095.1 of Terriglobales bacterium. Lineage (GTDB taxonomy): Bacteria > Acidobacteriota > Terriglobia > Terriglobales > Acidobacteriaceae > Acidiflorens. Next base: position 5,062 of record JBEKWL010000132.1, on the reverse strand, counting down.
GCTGCCACGGTAGTTGGTGAGCAACTGACCGCCGCGGCTTACTACCGCTGTGACCGTCCACGTGCCGGAGGTCGGCACCTTGATACGGCCCGCATACTCGGAACCGCTGGCAGTGAGGGTTGCGGTCTCGTGCATCTCAGCCATCCCCATCGCCGGCATCGCGGGCATGAACAAGGTCACCTGGACTTGGGCATCAGTTACCGGTTTTCCCGTAGCATCCTGTACTGAGAAATGAAGCGCGGCTTCCGCACCACCCTGCGGCGTCGCCGGATCACTGCGGAAGGACACTTTGAATTGCGCGGATTCGGGAGCGGCCTGCTGCTGATTGAACTCCTTTGAGCCGCCGAACATCCCGCTCATCCCTCCGCTGATGCGCGTCTGCGAATCGAGCAGGAAATTTCCCTCGGTGACGATGCGGTCGCCATCTTTCAGACCAGCTAGGACGGGAAAGAAATCGCCGGCTACGGGACCGAGTTGCACCTCGTGAGCTTCAAATACTCCATTGCCCTTGGCCACGTACACCAGTTTGCGCACGCCCGTGTCCACGACCGCTGAGCGCGGCACTGCGAGCGCGTGTTGTCCTGAAAGTGCAAACCGCACCTGCACAAACATGCCGGGACGGAGACGCATGCCCGGATTCGGAACGTCAATTCGGGCAACGGTCGTGCGCGTCTGCGTATTGACCATCGGCTCCAGGAAGCCAACCTGACCTCGTAACTTCGCACCAGGCGCGGATTCTGAAGTGATCTCGACGGTTTGTCCCACATGCACCTGAGGCAGATCGCCCTCGTAGATATCGGCCTTCACCCAGACTCTGCTCAGGTCGGTCACGGTGTAGAGCACGTCGCCGGCATTCACGTATTGCCCCTGCGTTACTTTCCGTTCGGTTACGATGCCACTTGCGGGTGAGAAAATCATGAGATCAATTTGAGGTTTGTCGGAGGTCGCGATCGTGTCGATCTGCTGTGGAGTCAGCCCCCAGAGTTCGAGTCGGCGGCGGCTGGCGGCGATGAGTTCGTCGCCACCGGAAATCGCTTGGGATTCGGCACTGCCGGCCAACCGCTTGCGGTTCTCTATCGCGAGCTTGTACTCCTCGGCGCTGGTAAGAACTTCCGGACTATAGATCTCCGCAACCGGCTGGCCACGTCGCACGGGCTGGCCAGTGAAATCCACGTGCAGCTTCTCAATCCGCCCTCCGATCCGAGCGCTGATGCTGGCGAACTGCGTTTCGGGCTCATCAACTCGCGCCACAGCCAGGAGTTCACGGCGGATCATGCGATGCTGGACCAACGCCGTCTGCAGTCCGATGGAACGCTGCTCGTCCTCCGTCATCTGGACGCTTGCTGCTGGCTCGGTCGCTTCGGAGGAAGCGGCAGAACCGTGTTGACGTTCGCCGTGCTGGGTAGATGCATTCTCGGAACTGGATTCCGTCCCAACCGGAACCATTTCTTCCGACGTCTCTTTCGTCTGGGCCGCGCTGGCTTCGGGGCGAAGCAGGTGCGTAACGCCAAAGATCACGCCAGCAATCAAAAGACCCACTGCAAGTCCTGCAATGATTAGAACTCTCTCGCGCTTAGTCATTACCGCACCTCCGAGGCTGGCTTCACATCGAGCACTTGAGCTCCGACGGAGCCCGTGGAACCGTTGTCCGTGTTTCGGGGCAGAGGAGCGCCAACCGCTCGCTCCAGGTCCGCCAATCGTGTCTCAAGTTCCGAGGCAGCTTTGATGTAGTCGAGCTCTACATCCAACGTTGTGTTTTGGCTGTCGAGCAAATTGAGGAAGTCAGTCCGATCCGCCTGATAGGCTGCGACGGTTGCCTTGAGCACTGCCTGGGCCTGTGGTCGCAGCGTGTCGCCGTACAAGCCGACAAGCCGTTGCGCCACACGCGCTCGCACCAGCGATTCCTGTATTTCCGCGAAGATGGCGGCGCGGCGGCTTTCATAATCGGCCTTCCGAGCTGTGACCATGGCGCTGGCCTCAGCGATCTCCGCATCGTGGCGTCCGCGATTCAGCCATGGCAAAGTGAACGAGAGCTCCGCCATGTAAGTGTTGCGATATGTGGACCCCTCCGGCATCAGCATGTATCCGCCGCTGACCGTGTAGTCCGGCTTCAGCGACTTCTCGGCTAGCTGTGTGCGGGTTTCGTCCTGTCGTATGGCGGTGGAGATTGCCATCAGCTCTGGACGATTGTCCAAGGCGGTCTTCTCCAGGTCGATGAGGCCCGGCAGCTTCGTCGGTAGCGAGTAGGCGCCTAACACCTCCAGAGGCTCGTCCGGGTCGCGACCGAGGAGTGTATTCAACCGAGAGCGCGCAAGGTCGCTGTCCTGTTGCAGCATGACGAGGTGTTCCGCTAGTCGAGTGAGTGAGATCTGCGCTTTCAACATGTCCTGCTGCGGGACTTTGCCGACCACGTACTTGATGCGTGCCGACTCCAGACCCTGACGCGCGAGCGCAGCTTGCTCATCGTGAAAACGGAGTTCATCCTGATTCCGCAGGAGCTCGTAGAACGATCGACGAACCTGCGCCAGGACATCGCGCTTCCTTATTTCGAGCTCGGCTTTCGTGACTTCAACGTCGTCATCCGCCAGCCGCGCCCGGAGTTGACGCTTGCCTCCGCCCGGCAGCTCTTGGCTGAACGTGAACATGTGCTGGGTCTGATTCAGGTCCCAGGGTTTGGCAAGCGGCGTTCCCCAGCCTCGATACATGAATGACGGATCGTCCAGAGCATCGGCGCTGCCTTTGCGTGCCTCCACAACGGCCACCTGTCTTGCGGCAGCGTGAATTTCTGCATTGTTTGCCAGAGCGGCGGCTTCCAGTTCGGCTAGTGTTAGTGGGACTGTGGCCGCAGCGTGATGCTGCTGAGGGGATGGCAGCATGGCTTCGGTGCTAACCAAAGGGTCGGTGTTCGACGACGCGGCGTCAAACTGCAGTGCCTCTGCCGCTGCGGCAAATAGTATGAGCACAAGAAAAACATGAACCTTCATTTCTCTTCTCCACGATCAACGCAATGGGATGGAACATAGTTGGCCTTGGCAGAGTGCAGGCGCACTATGCCTGCACACACCAATGCCTGGAAATGAGAAAAGAAGGGTTTCTAGATCCTCAGGACAGAGGATGAAGAGGCCGGCGGTTGACCCGGCGGTGCCTCAGGAGAGGCAAGACATCTTGAAGATGTAGCAAGAACAGGGGGCAGATGAACCCCAATCGTGGTTGGAACTGCGGCGGTCGCGTTCTTCAGCGGACTAGCCTGCCCCTGCATAACCACAGCTTCGGGATAAATTGGTACTTGGCAGCAGGCATGACTGGACGGCATCCCAGATTGTCCGCAATGCTCAGCCATGTGATGGCAACACTCCCGCTCGGCTTTAGTCTGCGCGAGACCGAACAACAAACACGCCATCGCAGGCGTCCCTGCCCACAGCAGGACGGCACCCAGCACAACGGCAGCTCGTATGCGGTTCACTTTCACGAGTCTATATCCTTGTCCATTGCCCGACAACACATAGATTACACGCTGGCGGGAGGATGCGATGTGACTAGCGTCACAATAAGCTATCCGCCAGGTAACCTGAAAAAACCTAGCTGCCGCACGCCCCCGTCGATATACGCCAATTATTTGGGGCCCCGCTGCAAGGTTTCAACTACAAGAGCGGTACGGCATCAGCATCATCAAACGGATCGGTGCTTCTTGCACGGGTGGGCAGGTCACTTCTCTTGCCACTGAAGCGGGACGGTGGGGATCGTAAAAGTGCAAGTACACTGCAAAGCGCAGAGGCCCAGTCCCTTGCACGCAATGCATTCTCCGTTGAATCTGATGTTCACCGTCCGAAATAACAAGTTGGGTGTGTTGGAATGAATGCGGGAAGCTTAATGCTTCCCGCATTTTTAGCACCGACTTCGCGACCGTTTTTATCTTCCGCCGGCGCAGCTAAGAGGCCCTCTCCAACTCACGTTCTACGACGCGCCTTGTGCCAATCCGATCCAGTTCCTGGCAAAGCGTCCTGAGCTTTTCGGAGCGGTAGTGATATTCGTGGAGTTGAAAAGATGTTATGGGTGCGGGCTGTCGAAGGGTCTCGATTTGAATGTCAATCAGCAGGCGGACTTCGTCTTTGATGGCACTGGCTGGAGTTGTCATCGTATGGAGCCTCGTATGTCATTCTAGCCGATCCGGCGAGCGACGTCCCCTTTGCGCAAGTTGACGCTCAGTTCCAGGCTGCACCCCGATGAGACCGCGTCCGGATTGTCGGCGACGCTTCCATGATTCGATAAAGTCCGCTTTGTCCGTGACTCGGACACAATCGCCGAGGTTGCTCAGTCTCCCCTTCGTCCTTGCTCGTTTGTGTTAACTGTGGTTAACTAAACAGAGTAATCGCCAGTTAATAGATCAAACCAGGGACACATTGCCGCTTTAGGGCAAATGAGTGGGGTTTTCATGGCGCGGGCAGCGCACTTTGCGTTTCTTATGTTGACGGTGGCGTGTCTTCTTCCAGTGAAGGCGCTGGCGCAAGGCGAAACCACGAGCGCCATTGTTGGCCAAGTTCGAGACACAACCAACGCCGTCGTACCGGGCGCCACAGTGACGATCGCCAACCCTGAGACCGGACTGAGGCGGACCGCCAAGACCGATGATGCAGGCCGCTTCAACTTCCCGCAGCTAAAGCCGGGTACGTATTCGGTCACAGTGGAAGCGCGAGGCTTCGATCCGGGGCAAAATGACAACGTCGTTTCCGGCCTGGGCCAGAAGCAAACCGTGGATTTTACGCTAAAGGTGGCCCGATCCACTGAGACGGTTGAGGTCAGCAGCGAGGCTCCACTGATCAATCCGGAAAACGCCAACACATCCACGACCCTGAATGCGCCGGCACTGGAGGACTTGCCGAATCCGGGCGGCGACCTGACCTACCCTCTGCAATTCGCGCCTGGAGCCCTTATCAATACGTCGGGTAGCAGCAACGACTTCGTCGGCGGCACAAACGGCTATGGCAACGTGGAGTTTAACGGACTGCCCGCCCTCTCCAACGGCTACATCGTTGACGGGCTGGAAACGAACGATCCGCTCACT
>JBEKWL010000131.1:0-12018 GCA_049513095.1 Terriglobales bacterium | reverse complement strand
AGGTTTACGCTGCGCAGTTGATTTGGCCGGCATCGCAGCCTTTTCCAGACGTCGACACCGCCTTCGTTCACGTCGCCGGCCGCGCCTGGAAGCCGATGTTTGGCATTATCGGATTCACCCTGCTGGTCGCCAACTTCGGTTCAGGCATGGGCGCGCAGATCGGCGCTGCCCGACTGCTTTTCGGGATGGGGCGAAGCAACGCACTTCCGAAGTCGTTTTTCGGAGTGATCGACGCAAAGCATCGAGTGCCGCGGAATAACGTGTTGTTTGTAGGTACAATCGCGCTGATTGGCGCGTTTGTGATGAGTTACGGTCTCGGCGCTGAGATGCTTAATTTCGGCGCGCTCATCGCTTTCATGGGCGTGAATGCTGCCGCTTTCGTGCGCTATGTGGTACGCGACCAAAAATGGACGCTGTCGTTTATCGCGCCCCCTGTCCTTGGCTTCGTGATCTGCTTATTGCTCTGGCTGAGCCTCAGCACTCCGGCCAAGATCGCCGGCAGCATCTGGATGGCAGCAGGCATCGCCTTCGGCGCCTGGAAGACGCGTGGCTTCCGCGGAGACCTGGTCAACTTTGATCTGCCCGCGGACGGGTAGAAGAGATTTTGTAATTTGGTAATCGGGTAATTTTGTAATGTAAAACCTTCGCACTCACCGCTGTTCTTAAATTACAGACGGTGATGACGATGAATCGCTATTTCAAGAAAAATCCCAACTGCTCAGGAGCGGGCAGGTTCTTAGTGCTCTCATACTGACGTTCGGCTTGTTGCACAGCGCCGATTTTCGCCTGCACCTCCGACGCCAGATTGTCGTAGCGAACCAGAACGTTGTCCAGCCAGTAAGGATTGTTCTCGCGCGCCCAGCCATCCGCGTACATCTTGCGCATCTGCGTGATCGAATCGCGCAGACTCTCTAATCGCCCGTTGATGTCAATAATTTCGTCCATGTCGTTTTGCACACGAATCTTGTCAGCCTGATTCTGATAAGCGTCCCAATAGAAATGGCTGATTTCGGATGTGAACTGGATCTTCAACCCCAGGGTGTCCAGATGCCAGGCGGCAAGGAGCATGTCATCGAGAGTTCCGCGATGGAGGTGTGCCTTAGCTCGATTGAGCACGAGCGATTCCGCGGCGCGTTCAGCGCTGATGCGCAGATCGTGGGTAACAGGCAGCGCTTTGGCGGCCATGTTGGCGCCGACTTCGCTAAATGGATCGGACCAGAAGAGTTCGTGGCTCGCGTTGTCCAGTTTCACTCCGGCGAGAAGCGTGTGAGAGCGATCGAGATTCTCCATCACCTCAGCAAAAGTTCTGTCGTCGGCGGCTGCGCCAAAGATCAGGGCGGGCCAGGTCATGTCGAGGAGGGATTCACCGTCGTCGTTCCAAGTGGTGTTGAGGGCACCGATAGCCTGATGCTTCTGGCCGTCGCGAACAAAGTTCCTGATGTTCACGAAAGCGCTTTCGAGGTTAGGCCATATCACGCCCCAGTTGCCTGCACCGGGCGCAACGACTATGCGCAGCCCGGCGTCAGTGTATGGGGTAATGGTGTTTTCGTAGCTGGGCTTGGGAACGTAGTCCCAGGGAACGGCGATCATATCTTTCGGAAGGATCGTCATCAGCTCGGGATATTTGACCGCGATGTCGCCCCAGAACATGAGTTGCTTGTGATAAGGCTGCATGATCTCGAAGACTTTCTGAAGGTGTTCGAGATAAACGCGGCCGAGGCCTTCCCGAGCAGCCAGAGCTTCCGTCTGGCCGAGGCCAAGTTCGACGGTTTCGTCGGCTCCGATGTGGAAGAACGGGCCGGGAAACAAGGGAACGACTTCACCGTAAATCTGGCGAATGAAATCGTAGGTTTTGGGATTGGTGGGAGTGAGGGCGTGTCCGTGGGGCGTTTCGGCGAGGTCGGAATAGATTTCGTACTTCAGAAATTGATGAAGATGTCCGAAGGCCTGCTGCTCGGGCAGGAGGGTGATGTAGTACTTGCTGGCGTAGTCGACCAACTCTTTGATCTCGAGGGGAGTTAACGCCGCCTCTTTGGGCGCCGCTTCTTTAGGCGGGACGAGCGGCTGAGTCTGGAAGTCGAAGACGTGCTCCAGGTTGAAACCGAGGAGGTTGATCTTGTACTCGGCCAACGTGCGGATCTGCATCTCCAAATAGTCGAGCGTAGGGATTGGACCGCGGCTGACGTCGTCGCTCACGCCCCGCCATTCCATGCTCGGCCAGTCGCGGATCACAAGAGCCGGAACCGAAAGCGTCTTTGCTCCGCCTCCGGGGCCTTCCGGGCGCAGCAACTGGCGAAGCGTCTGCACGCCATAGAACAGGCCCTGCGCGGTGCGCCCCGCCACCAGAACTCCGGAGCCGGTCGCGCGAATCACATAGCCTTGCTTGGCAAGATCAGGTTTTTCAAGATCAGGTTTGTCAAGATCATGGTTGCCGGTTTCGTCTCCGGCTTTTACTCCCTGCGATTCGAGATAGGATCGCAGGCCGTTGTCGGTCAGGCGGCCAAGCGAGATGTGCCCCGTCGTTTTCGGCGCGGCGATCACGGTATTGATCGACAGCTTCATGCCGGTGCGGTCCTGAATCTCCTTTTGCAGGGTCTCGGCCGCAGTCCGGTCTTCAGCATTGCCGATGAGGATGGTGGTCGAGGGCTGGATCACGAACCTGCCTTTGGCTATGCGAGCCTCCTTCGGCGCCGGCAGAACTTTGAGCGCACGGACGGCGTCGTTGACCTGAGCGTGAGAAACAAGCGGAAAAAAGGCGAGGCAGGCGAGAGAGATCCATTTTGTGATTTTCATTGCCCGGGTTAGTAGCGAGAGTAACAGGTGGGCTGCTGGTTTTAAAGCAGCCAACTACCGAACGCTGAGATGGGCAGCTTAACTTGCCGTGGCAAACTATCCCACTTGCGCGGACGTGGGACAGCCAATCGCGCTTGACATGAATCATGAAATGTATCAATATTCATTCGTTTTAATAAAACATTTTAATAGTCCGGGAATCCTGGCGAGAACCCTGGAAGGTGGGAAGCGACATGATCGGCGGGGTTGACATTGGCGGCACCAAGATTGCGGTGGGAGTGGTCGACCAGTCAGGCCGTGTTCTGGCGAGGAACGAGTGCGCTACGGATGTACCGCGCGGCTTCGATCACGCCATGCGACAGGTGACGACGCTGCTTCATCAGTGCGCGGAACGGGCCGAGGTCAAGCTGCGCGGGATTGGGATCGGTTGCGCTGGCCCGCTCGACAGCGCGACGGGCACCTTGGGAAACGTGAACAATTTGCCGGGGTGGAAGGGCGGCAATCCGGTAGATATTTTGTCGCGGGAGTTTGGGGTCGCGGCAGCTTTGGAAAACGACGCGGATGCGGCCGCGCTTGGCGAACTGCGCTGGGGAGCCGGAAGGTCAAAGACGCGCTTTCTCTACGTGACAGTGGGAACGGGCATTGGCGTGAGCGTAATTCTGGATGGCAAAGTGTACCGCGGCGTTGACGGGTGTCATCCCGAGATTGGGCACCATATTATCGATCCCTCTGGTCCGCCTTGTACGTGCGGTGTGCGCGGCTGCTGGGAGAGTCTGGCGGCCGGCCCGGCGATGATAGAGTGGCTCAGGAAAGATTCGCCCGCAACTTACGGGAACGGCAATCTCAATGCCCGCGAAATCTGCTCGCGGGCGCAAGACTCTGATAAATGGGCGCGACGCGCCGTGGAACGCGAGGCATATTATCTGGGGCTCGGTCTGGCCAATCTCATCACCTTGTTTGCTCCAGAAGCCATAGTGCTGGGCGGAAGTGTGATGAAAAGCGCACACCTGTTTCTGGATCGCATGCGGGAGGTGATCCGGCAGAATTGCAGGCTGGTACCCGCGGACCGGGTAGAGATTATGTTGGCGTCTCTGGGAGCGGATGCCGGCTTGATCGGCGCTTCGCAGGTTTGGCACCATCGTTTCGAGCGGCGGGGGGGTGAGGTTGGGCACGAATACGTATCCGATCGTCGAGGGCCAGTATCTTCGTGACATTCTGGATCAGCCACGCGCGTTGGCGGCAACGCTGGGGCAACTGGAAGTTCCGAAGGAGCTGGACGTTCTCGCCCGACGTTTGCGGGAAGGTAAGATCAAACGCGTCGTCCTGACGGGAATGGGAGCCTCTTTTCATGCTCTCCATCCCCTGTTCTTGTGGCTGAACGGGTATGGTTACACCGCAGTTGCGGTCGAGACCTCGGAACTGGTCCACTCCCTGCGGCGCTGGTTCGAGCCGGAGACGCTGATCGTTGCGATTTCGCAGTCCGGGCAGAGCGCAGAAGTGGTCCGCCTGATCGAAGAAAACCGTGGCCGGGCAGCCATCGTGGGCGTAACCAATGCCGCCGATAGTCCGCTGGCGTTCGGAGCCAATGCTTCGATCCTTACTATGGCCGGCAAGGAATTTTCCGTCTCCTGCAAGACCTACGTTACGGCTTTAATGGCGCTGCACCTGCTTGGGGGATTTCTGTGCGGGCGCGATGCGAGCCAGACGCGGGAGGAACTGGCGCAAAGCGTGCCCGCGGTTGCATCGTATCTGCGCAACTGGAAGAGCCACGTTTTCGAGCTGACGGCTGAGCTTGGGCGGGTCCGCCATTTGTTTTTGCTCGGACGTGGGGCGTCTCTGGCTGCGACCGGCGAGGGCGCGCTGATCGTGAAGGAATCGGTCCGGCTCCACGCGGAAGGCATGAGCAGCGCAGCTTTCCGCCACGGCCCGCTGGAGATGGTCAACGGTGAAACCTTCGCGGTGGTTTTTGCGGGAGCGAAAACTACGAGAACGCTGCAGGCCAGGCTGCTGGACGATATTCGCCAGGCTGGAGGCAAGACCGGCTGGATTGCCGAAGACGCCAGTCCGGGAGCGTGGAGACTGACCGAGACGCCGCCTGCCGTGCGCCCCATACTTGAAATCCTCCCAGTACAGATGATGACGCTGGCGCTGGCGGCGGAAGCTGGCATTGAGGCGGGACGGTTTGCTCGCATTCCGAAGATCACCACGATGGAGTAAGTCTCAGGCGCGTAATTGTTGGCCCCGCTCGCGAGCCGCTGGGGTTTAGGAGTTTAGGAGTCTTTGAGGGGGATACTACCTTGCCGAATATTCAAACGTGCGCTGCGTTGTTTGGCCTTTCGCACTTTTTCTTCATCAAGCTGCGATTTCAGTTGCTGGCTTCAGCCGCCCTGCTCCTCACCGTCCACTGCATGTGGGCCAGCACCCTGGCCGACGATCAGTCTACAAAAATACTCCTCACGGAAAATTGGCAGATTCAGTCCTCGTGCGAAGTGAAGGCTGACGGGCGAGAGATTTCTACCGTTGGTTTTCGTGCGGATGGTTGGCACAAAGCCGGCGTGCCTACAACGGTCGTTGCGGCGCTGGTCGCAGATGGTACATATCCTGACCCTTATTTCGGAATGAACCTGAAATCATTTCCCGGGATGGACTACTCCTCCAAGTCTTTCTTTGCGAATCAGACCATGCCGGCAGGCAGTCCGTTTCGCTGCGCGTGGTGGTACCGGACTGAGTTCAGCCTCCCAGCGCAAGCGAAGCAGCCGACGACTTGGCTGCATTTTGACGGAATCAATTACCGCGCGCATGTCTGGCTGAACGGCGAGAAGATTGGCGACGCTCAGGACATTGCCGGCATGATGCGGCTATTCGAGTTTGAAGTCAGCAAGCGTCTCGCCGCCGGGAAACCCAACGCTTTGGCGGTGGAAGTCTTTGCGCCCGATAAGACCGATTTAGCGATGACCTGGGTTGATTGGAACCCAACTCCGCCTGACAAAGACATGGGGTTGTGGAAAAACGTCTACCTGACGACGGGTGGTGCCGTTCGTGTGAGCCATCCATTTGTGGAATCCAAGCTCGAACCGGGCTACACGGCGGCATCGCTTACCATCACCGCAGATCTGCACAATGCTGCTGCCCATCCAAACACGAGCATCGTCCGCGCCGAGATTGAGGGGATCCAGGTAAGCCAGAAAGTGGAACTGGCGGCTTCGGAATCGAAGACGGTCGTCTTCGCGCCCGATGGGTATCCTCGGCTGCGGATTGCTCATCCCCGGCTGTGGTGGCCGTATCAGATGGGCAAACCCGAAATGTACACGGCGCAGCTGCAGGTTGAAGCGGGCGGACACGTCTCAGATTCGGCGAGCGTGCAGTTTGGCATCCGTGAAGTGACTTCGCAGCTGACGGAAAAGGGCTACCGGTTGTTCAAGATCAATGGCCGCAACCTACTCATCCGGGGGGCAGCGTGGGCGCCAGATATGCTGCTGCGCTGGTCGCCCGAGCGGGCCATGGTGGCGATGGATTACGTGCGGGGCATGAACCTGAACGCGATCCGGCTGGAAGGGCGAATGGAGCGGGATGAATTCTTCGACTTGGCCGATCGCCAAGGCGTCCTGATCATGCCGGGATGGACCTGCTGCGACTTCTGGGAGCAGTGGAAGAAATGGACGCCGGAAACCACCAAGATCGCAGCCGCTTCGCTTTTCGATCAGGCCGTGCGTCTGCGGAACCACCCGAGCGTGTTCGTCTGGCTTTACGGCAGCGATAATCCCCCGCCGACCAAAATCGAAACTCTGTACTTGCAAGTTTTGAAGGACGCGAGGTGGCCTAACCCCACGATCTCCTCAGCGTCTGCCGAGCGCACTAAGCCAACCGGTGCTTCCGGGGTAAAGATGTCGGGCCCCTACGACTACGAGCCACCAAATTACTGGCTGACCGACAAAAAAGCCGGCGGGGCATTCGGATTCAATACCGAAACCAGTCCGGGTCCGGTGATCCCCACGTTGCCGAGCCTGAAGCGATTTATACCGGCCGATCACCTGTGGCCGGTTGGCGATTACTGGAATTACCACGCCGGCCTCGAACGCTTTACCAGCATCGACAGGTTTGTGAATGGCATGGAACAGCGTTACGGCAAGGCCGCCAACCTGGAAGACTTTCTTCGCAAGTCGCAAGCCATGAACTACGAAGCCCAGCGCGCCATGTTCGAGGCTTATGGCCGCAATAAGTACGAATCCACCGGCGTGATCCAGTGGATGCTCAACAATGCCTGGCCTTCGATCATCTGGAACTTGTACGATTACTACCTGGTTCCGGGGGGCGCCTATTTCGGATCGAAGAAAGCCTGCGAGCCGCTGCACGTTCAGTATTCCTACGACGATGATTCAGTCGCCGTGGTGAATGGCTATGACCACTCATTCGCAGGGGCGAGCGTTCGGGCAACGATCCTCGACATAAACGCCGAAACAAAGGCGCGGCAGGATGTAACGCTCGATATCCCGGCGGATAGCAGCGTCCGGGCCTTGAAGCTATCGAAAGTGAACGACATCTCTGCGACTTATTTTCTGAAACTCGAACTGCATGATGCCTCCGGCAAGCTGGTAAGCGACAATTTTTACTGGCTCTCGACCAAGCCCGATAAGCTTAACTGGGCGAAAAAGCTGGATACGGTCTACACGCCACAAAACGCTTATGCCGACCTGAGCGGGTTAAACACGTTGCCGCCGGTAACACTTGCGGTTCGCAGTTCGCTCTCGCAGGAGGGGAAGGAATCGGTGGTTCATGCTTTTGTCGAAAACCCGAGCTCCAGCCTCGCCTTCATGGTTCATCTGCGAGTCTCCAAGGGCAGCAGTGGCAAGGATGCTGCGCCAATATTCTGGGACGATAACTATGTCTCCCTGATGCCCCTGGAAAAGCGCGAGCTCAGCGCCCGCTTCGAGTCTGACAAAAACAATGGCGACGGACTGATGCTGACTGTCGATGGATGGAATGTGGTGGCGGCGAGCAGTCCAATCGCAGTCGAGGGGGAACGCTGACGCATTCCTCACCACTCCTCGCCAAATGGAACAAAGTAAGGCGAGAATCGGTGCGAGTATGATATGAAGGCTTGGATTTCGGGCATTCAGAAGTGGTTCGTGCCGAAAGAGCCGACCATGAAAGCCTGCGGCTGCAGAATGAGTTTTTCGAGAAAGCAACGCAGCCGCTGGATACTTCGCACTGAGAGTTTCAGGTATGGTGACGATTCGTGATGTGGCGAAGGAAAGTGGGTTCTCTGCCACTACGGTCTCCATTGTGCTCAACAACGCTCCTCTGGCTCGCTACATCCCCGCCGCCACCAAGAAACGGATTGAAAGCGCCGCCAAAAAGCTGCGCTACCGGCCGAACCTGTTTGCCCGCTCGCTCCGCGGCCGGCGCAGCCACACAGTAGGGGTCATGGTGTTCGACATGACGGATCCTTTCTGCACGCTGGTGCTGCGCGGCATTGAGAGCTCGCTCTACCAGGCGTCGTATCTTCCCATCCTGACCGACGTCCAGAACGAGCGCGCCCGCTTCGAGCGCTACCTGGAAATGCTTCTGGACCGGCGGGTGGAAGCCCTCATTGTGCTGGCCAACTGGCTGTTCGTGAACATCGATGTGCTTGGCGATCTGGAAAAGAACAACATCCCTACCGTGATGATTGCGCGGGAATTGAAGAATGACGCGATCAGCTCGGTCATTGTCGATAACGAACTCGGCGCCTACACCGCTGTGGAACACTTGTACGCCCTCGGGCATCGCAAGATTGCGTTCATTCGAGGGCCCAAGACTTTGAACGACAGCGCTGCCCGCTGGAAAGGCGTCCGCTCGTTCGCGAAAGCCCGCGACCTGGAATTGGACCCCCGGCTGATTGTGGACCTTCCCGAGTCGCGCGACCTGATGTCGAGTTTTGAGGCCGGCTACAAGCTGACCGAGGAGATGCTCAAGGCGAAGCGTCCTTTTACGGCGCTGATGGCGTTCGATGACATGACGGCGTTTGGTGCGGTCCGCGCGTTGACCAAGGCCGGACTACGCGTGCCGGAACACTGTTCCGTCATCGGGTTTGACGATGTCGCGGCCTCCAGCCTGTGCACCCCTCCGCTCTCGACGATTCGTCAGCCCATGGAGGCGATGGGGGCGATGGCGGCCAGCATTGTCCTGGAGGGAATCAATGCCATGCTGGAAAAACGCGACCTGCCGGCGGTACACCGCAAACTGGCGCCGGAGCTCGCCGTGCGGGATTCCACCCGCAGTCCGGCGTAAGGCCGTATAGCAACTGGAGAATTCAGGGGTGCAAGGAGCACCCCAGCGGCGCAACCAGGACTTCCCTACTTAATCAGCGCTTCCCTGGAAGGCCAAGCGGGCCTTTCCGCCTGCCTTTTGCCAAGTAAATCAGAAGGTATATCTCGCCGCAAACTGGAACTGACGCGGCAGGTTCGCGTCTGACGTGATCTGTCCGAACTCATTGTCTCCCGGGCCCGTACCCCACCCACTAGCTGCTGTGGGCACATTCGGCGACGAAAACTGCTTCTTGTTGGCGACGTTATAGGAAGTTACGTCAAAATGGAGATCCCGCTTTTCGCCAAGTTTAAAGCTCTTGGAAAGCGTGAAATCAAGCTCGTTGGCTCCCATCGTGCGGAGGTGATCAAGATACGCTGGAGCGTTTCCCGGAACGAACTGGGTGGCGGGCACTGCGAAGCAGTTAGCATTGAACCACACCGCTGCCGTACGGGGCGCGCCCTTGCTGGGATCGCAGGTCATATCGGCGCGCTGATTAAGGTATACGTTGTTCCCCACTTGTGGCGATGCGATGGGAACGCCGCTGCTCAGGTAGAAAATTCCGTTGGCTGTCCAGTTACCCAAGATGGCATTCGACACTCCGTTCAGGTTCAGCGCCCTGCCGTTCCCGACAGGCAGGTCGTAAGATGCCTGCCATGCGAATTGATACTTCACGTCCTGGCGGCTAACGGAATGCTCATAGCTCAAGTTCCGCCAGTCCTGAACTGTCGAGATAAGACCGTAATAACCGACAAACCCGAGAGGGGTACCGCCGTCGTCGGTCATCAGCTTGGCCCAGGTGAAGGAGCCGAGGGTGGTGAAGTGATGGGTCAGGCGCTTCTGCACCTTTGTCTGCAGCGAACTGTACTCGGAATCTCCGGCAGGATAACCGTGCGCCATGACACCGTAGTCCTGGCCGGTGATGCTGACGCTACCGGTGTTGAATTGGGGGTAGGGCTCAGCCGCTATGAATTGCGCCTGACACGCCGCCGGACTGCCACTTGGACACGCACCGGTATTCCCCTGCGTTTTGATCTGGCTCAGGGTCAGCTGGTTCAAATCTACAGTCGCAAACGGAAGGAAGAGGCCCCTGCTGCCCACATACGCTGCGCTGAAAACTATCTGCTGCGGAAACTCGTACTGGAATCCGAAGTTAAAGTTATAAGTTAGCGGCGTACGCTGCGAGTGCAGCATCGTGTTCAGATCCGAGCCCAGGCCGGTCTCCAATCCGCTCGGATGCAATTGGGACGGCGGAAGAAGACCAGCTCCGTATTGCGTCGGAAATGGATTGCTGAGCGAGTAGGGCCCGGTCACGCTTGCCGCACCTCCCGGGACACACGAGGGGTTATTGATTGTCGTATTACCGTCGAGCTGAGTACAAACAGCGTTCCAGGCATTGCTAGTGGAGTATCCATCGCTGTTCACCAATGCGCTGCCCACCATCTGTGCGCTCGGCCCATAGTAGAAGCCGGCGCCGCCGCGAATGACCAGGTGCTTTTCTGGCTGCCATGAGAACCCGAGGCGCGGAGCAAAGTCCTTCATGTTGGTAGTAAATGGAGAGCGGTTGGAGCTGTTGGCGAATACCTCGCCGCCGGTGAAACTGCCCCCGGGAAACGTACCCACGAGACCCGAGGTACCCACGGCCGTTGGATCGAGGTACTCCAGGCGGTTGTGGCGTTCTGTCTTGCCGCCGAAAATGTCCCAGCGCAGGCCGGCGGTGATGGTGAGATTCGGGCGAATATGGTACGTGTCTTCGACGAAGGTTGCGTAATACGGATTGGCTTCCGCTGCAAAAAGATCTTGCGTGAAATTCGTTGATTCTGCGGTCGGGCTCCCCATGCCCAGGAGGAACGAAGCGAAGTCTCTACCCGTGCCCTGCGGATCGGTCGGTAGTGGCGTGGTTCGTATACTCGTAGCGGTAAAGTCGAAATAGTACCAGCCCGAAGGCGCGGGCGGCGCGCCCACATTGAAGAACCTTTTCATATATTCCCCGCCGAAAGCGAGTTCATGCTTACCGAGCACCTTCGTGAGGGTCGCGCTGGCGTCATGATTCTCACTGGCGTCGACGAAGGTGTTGTAATTTGCGGTGCCGCCGACGCCGCTGGTGATGCCGTTTGCCACATAGTCGTTAAAAAACGCGATGGGGATGAGTTTGTACACCTCGGCCGCCGCCAGCGATGCTGGAAATCCCAGCGACGTGATGTCGAAACCATTTTGGGCGGGTTCGCCGCCCTGATTTTCATAGCGGCGCGTAAAGGAGTAGCGCAGCTGCAAGACGGTAGTGGGATTTATGGTGAGATCGTCTCCAATGATGAAGTTACGGGCGTTGGTGCTGTTCTGGGCGTAGTTCGGATCCCAATCGTTGCCGTACGCGTTGACCCCCGACAGGAAAACCCGGGCAAAGGAGAAGCGAGAGAAGAAGCGCTGCCTTTCGCTCTTGTAGTAGTCCATCCGGATGTCGAACCTCTGGGCCCTGAGGGGATCCAGGCCCGGAATTCGAAGGTTGTTCAGGTGGTTGCCTGTGTCTGCATTGCAAGTCGAAGGACTGGGATAGTTGCACGCGGGCAAATGGGATAGAAAGGCCACCGCTGTTGGATTGAGGGGGGTATAGCTGGTGATCACGTTGTGAGTGGGAAACTCCTGGCGCAATCCGCCAACATCGGCAACCAGCGGGTTGTAGATGGTGGCTGTGTCGTTTGAAAAATCGCCGTTCCGTTCGAAGCTGGTGGGAACGGTATAGATGTTTGAGTTATCGAACGACTGTTGTTGCGTGGCTTCATAATCCCCAAAGAAGAATAGCTTCTTGTGCACGATGGGGCCGCCGATGGCGCCGCCTTCCTGGTAGCGATGAAAGCTGAGCGGCTGGTTGGGCTCACCGATCGAAAGCTGGTCTTGTTTAATGAAGTAGTCGTTGGCGGAAAGGATATCCGGGCGGAGATA
>JBEKWL010000130.1:0-10706 GCA_049513095.1 Terriglobales bacterium | reverse complement strand
GGCCAAGCCTTATCGTGGTTGAGGAACGATTGCTCGGCAAAGTAATACGAACTGCCGGTTCCGGGATACAGCTTCGCCATTTCCGCGTAACAGATGGCGGTGGCAAGGCACAACAAGGTGGCAAACAGGATGCCCATCCACATTGAAGGTGCGGTCGCGCCCGCAGCCGCCTGCCCGGCAAAGGTGAGCCACAGAAACGCTCCTGGTGCGATCAGCGCCATCGCGTTCATCGTGAGACCGGTCAAACCTACGGTCGATTTCATTTCTACAGAGTTTTCTGCCATAAGTGTTCTCCCTAAAGTTTTGTCATCTTCGACAATCGTTCCGAATCTTCGATCACAGTCCCGGCACAACCGGGACCGCACGCCCATGTACTACTCACCGGAACAGCGGGGGCTGCGAGAAGAACGCTCGCGGCCCGCGTCGGATTCGTGCCGTTCTTCCTGCGCCGCGCCCAGCTTCTTCACCGAACTCACCAGCATGGCCATGCTGGCGAGCATCACCACCACGCCGGGCAACGGACTGGTCGCCAATAAGTACATGCCTGTGACCAACCCCGCAAGTCCGCCGAACACAACCGCTGCCTCGAGGACACCGAGCAACTTCTTCAGCATGCGGGTTCTCCGTGAACGAGCTCACAGAATTGCTGGTGGGGGGCGGTCAGAGCGCTGGCACCAGGGGATATCTGGGATTTTGCCCCGGCCGCGAGTCCCCACATCGCGGGCAGCACAACTTTCTGCTGCCCGAAACCATCGTGTGCCTGCGTGTTGTGCGCAAGTTTCATTGATACCTGGCGTCGGCGCTGGCGAAGGCGTAGACCAAGCCGAGCGTGATGGCATTTTGGCCGCCGCCCCCTTCTCCTTCGGGCCCGCGCAGGAACGTCCGTGCGCCCGTCATATCCCGGTGATCATGCCCGGCAAGGCTGCGCTCGTGCAGTAGAGGGGTCGTCAGCTACCAGGCGCCCTCCATGCGGCCAAACCACCAGATCAATCCGACCGTGGCCGTGTTTTGTTGATTGCTAAGTACTCCTTGCGTAGACGTCAGGAACGACCCTTGGTTGGAAAAATCGCGTCGCCACTCGTAGCGCATCAGAAAGTTGTCCGCAAGGTTGTAGTCATAAGTAATGGTAGCTTCCTTCAGCGCCTGGGTGAGACCGCTGAACAGGCCACCGCGGTCGGAGAAATATTCGGCGCGAGCAGCGAACGCCATTTTCTTCGTTAAACGATACTGGGCGTAACCCGCGGCGCCGGCTGCATGAGATGGCGCCGACGATTGGCCGAGCGCGAGGTTTGTATTTCTCCACAGCCGTTCGATCTCGTAGTCGCCTTCCAAAGCCAGCGTCAGCTTTGGCGTAGTTTGCCAGCTCACGTACGCGTCAAAAATGTGCGTACGGCCGTCGGGAGCTGGCTGGATTGCCGCGAATGTCAGGCCCGGCTGGACTGGAATCGGAATGGTGCCGCTCACGGTCGGTGGCGTACCTGCTGGCAGCGTCACCACGGCCCTATCAGGATGGTCCTGCCCGTAATAATAGTTCACAGTCCAGGAAATCGTTTTGCGCGGCGTAACCACGAATCCGAATAACTCGTCCTTGAAACCGTTTGTAGCTTCGGCCTGGTTCGTGCCGTTAACGACCCAATAGTTGACCGCAAGCTTGTCGTCAACCTTGTA
Source organism: Terriglobales bacterium (assembly GCA_049513095.1). Classification (GTDB taxonomy): domain Bacteria; phylum Acidobacteriota; class Terriglobia; order Terriglobales; family Acidobacteriaceae; genus Acidiflorens. Next base: position 9,038 of record JBEKWL010000130.1, on the reverse strand, counting down.
GTTGGCTCGCAGGCCCATATGATAGAAGGGGAGAAAATTGAACCAGTACGAACGGGAATAGTTCATCTGGTCTTTGGTGTAGTTGCCTTCAAATCCAAGGGAACTCGCCCACTTGCCGAAATCCACGGTGAGACCCTTACCAAGCGGGATGATGTACGTTCCGTACGCCTGGAAGACGTTCCGGTAGATCTCCGGCCGAGGTTCGTTGTCCGGGTTCCCCTGCGTACTGGATGTCGCCTGACCGAATTGCAAGTCAAGACGCGCGCCATAGCGGCGGCCAGCCTCCAGGTCGGGTGGACGATTAAAGATCACGCTGGCCTGATTCAAGCTGAAGTTATTACTGAGAACGTCGTAGGCACGCAAAAGATTGACGCGCCCGACCGGAGCATTGAAGTTATATTCGTAGTATCCATCGATACCTACGTTGATGGTGGTGCCTTTCAGGTAGTCAAGGATCTTGCGATCATCGCTTGTGAATTGCGCTTGTGGGGCCGGCTCCTTCTGTTCCTCGACGGCCGCTGGGGTGGGAAGACTCTTCATTGCGTTGACCTCCGCACGAAGATCCTTCACCTCTTGTTCCAGCTGTTGCATGTGCTTGAGGATCGCCTCATTCGACGCCGGAGCGGTCCCCGCTTGGTCCTGGGCTTTGGCGGAAGATACGAGCATTAGACATGTAAGAACAAACACGAATCCCTTATGGAAACAATCCATCGTTTCATTTCTCCAATTCTCCCCTGGTGCGTGCAACGGATGACCGTGCGTTTCCGATGCCAGCAAGTTGACCTTAGAGGTCCAGCAAGCGTGGGTCCAACGCATATTTTCCATGTTCTGCATCGGAGTTTCTGTTGAGAAATAAAACTTATGAGGGCGATAAACGTCAGATTTATGTCTGGAGAAGCGGCAAACAGCTGAGAAGAGACTTGGGAAAGCGTTCGCGACGGCGCGTGGCAGATTTGGAATAGCAAGGATTCATATTTTTCATGCTGCCCATTGGCGCGGTTGCTCCCAGCGCGGTACCCTGTTGCCCGGCGCTTCAAACCAAGAATACCTACGGGCTTGGCCCGGCCGACAAGGAGATGCATGTCTACAGAACTGAGAAATTTTCTCGCCATCCCGTACGACGAACTCGAACAGATAAATCTGAAAGCCAAAGAACAGCGGAAGAATCGCGTTGCCCTCCACAAAATTCAGGAAGAACGCCTGAAATATCTGACCGATGCGAAGCAAATCAAGGCCCTGACGGTGCTGTTCAGCGATTTGGAAGGGCGTCTTCACATGCTGGACTACGACAAGAAGTTCCTGCTGAAGAGTTGGGACAACCTGACATTCGATGGATCGTCAATTCGCGGCTTTACGGCGCAACGCGAGAGCGATTTGCGTCTCGGTATCGACTGGAGCGCGTTCTATTGGGCGCCGGCGGACATATTCGGTCCGGGTAAAGTGCTGGTGTTCGCCGACGTTATTGACAAGGGCGGAGAGCCATACGCGGCAGACATTCGCGGCATCTTGAAGACTTTTGCCGGTGGATTGAATGAAAGGAAGGGCTACACGCTCAACGCGGCGAACGAGATCGAGGGCTTCATCTTCCAGGGGAAAGACGCCGAGCGGAATTATTACCAGACAGGTAAGTTCGAATACGTGAACACCGGCGGATACTACCACTCACTGCCCGGCGATCCGCTGCGCACGTTCATTGATACCGCCGCCGAAGTGCAGCGTGCGATGGGCTTCGAGAACGAGAAGGATCACCCCGAGGTTGCGCCCTCGCAGTTTGAAATCAACTACAGCTATGGCGAAGTGGTGGCCGCCGCCGATCAAATCCAACTGTACAAGCTGATTTGCCGGCAGGTCGCGACGCATATGGGGCTGACCGCTTCGTTTCTGCCCAAGCCGGTCGTGGGCGTGAACGGCAGCGGTATGCACACGAATGTTTCGGTCAGCAAGAATGGAAAGAATCTGTTCTGGGACCCCAAAGGCGAAGAGAAACTGAGCAAGTTCGGGTGGGAATTCCTGGACCGCATCCTGACGCACGGGAATGATATCTGCCTGATGATGAATGCAAGCGTGAACGCCTTCCGGCGGCTGGATCCGCACTTTGAGGCGCCGAACCAGTTGAAGGCGTCGGCGGTGGATCGTGGCGCGATGATTCGCATCCCGATCGGCAACGAGAAAAGCATGCGGGTCGAGGTGCGTGCGGTCAGTCCCGATGCCAATCCCTATATGGTGATGTATTCGATCTTCAAGACAGGGTTGGATGGAGAAATATCGAAGATCAAGAACCTGCGTCAGGCGGAACGCTATCTGCCAGACAATATCTATGACGCGATCGACAATTTCCGCAAGTCAAAGTGGACGTCGGAGATTCTTGGTGAAGACGTCAAGGGCCGCTATGCCGATCTGAAGCAAGCGTCCGCCGACCGCTGTCCGCGTTTGCTGGGTACTTTCGTTAAGACCCAGGAAGTCCAGTACCACCACGACGTGTACAACCAGTTTTTGTGGAATCTGTTTTAGAACGCGTGTGCTCACGGCTCTCCCTCCCGGAAGATATCGCCCAGGGAACGGTGGTTCTCGCAGAGACTCTGGCGGCACTTTCGCGGTGACTTTGTTCTGCGGGGCTGAGGAATCGCCGACTCGTGCTCGGCCCAGTGCTTATTGAGTCAGCGGGCTTGCGGACTTGCGAATCTCGGCATACCCGGGCTTGATGATCGAGTAGATCAAGTCGCAGCGCTGGTTATAAGGCAAGAAAGCGCTCTTCATTGCATTGATGGTGATCTTCTCGAAATCATCCAGTGACAAATCAAAGGTATCCGCCGCAGCCTCGAACTCACGGGTCATGCTGGTACTGCTCATTAACCGGTTGTCCGTGTTGAGGGTGACGCGAAATTTTTCCTGATAAAGAATTTTGAAGGGATGCTCGGCTAAGCTGGGCGTGGCGCCGGTATGGACATTGCTGATGAGGCAAATTTCCAGCGGTATTCTTTTATCGAGCACGTACTGGGCAAGGTCGCCCAATTTCACCGCCTTGCCGTTCGCTACGGCGATGTCGTCGATCAGGCGCGTTCCGTGTCCGATCCGGTGTGCTCCGCAGTACTGAATCGCCTGCCAAATCGATTCCTTGCCGTAGCCTTCCCCGGCGTGAATCGTGATGTTGAAATTCTCCCGCTGGATGTAGTGAAAAGCTTCTACATGTTTCTTGGGAGGATAACCGCCTTCTTCTCCGGCAAGATCGAAGCCAACTACTCCGCGCTCCCGAAAATCGACGGCAAGTTCCGCCATTTCAAGCGAGACATCCATGTTGCGCATGGCGCAGATAATCAATCCCGAAGAAATCCCGAAATCCTTGCGGCCTCGTTCCAGTCCCTTCAAAACAGCCGCGACTACCTGTTGGTGGGTCAATCCTTTCTGCGTGTGAAAGACTGGCGCAAAGCGAGTTTCAAAGTAAACCACGCCATCTTTGCTTAGATCCTCGGCTTGTTCATAGGCGACGCGCTCCAGGGCCTCCTCGGTTTGCATGACCGCGATGGTATGGGTGAAGCCCTCCAGGTACTTGGCGAGACTCCCCTGGTTCGCGCCTCGATGGAACCATTGCGCCAATGCTTCGGGATCTGCGGTCGGAAGTTCGGCGTATCCGGCATCGCTTGCCAACGCAATCACAGTTCTCGGTCGCGGCACGCCATCCAAATGCTCGTGCAAAAGGACTTTGGGAAGACTCTGCAACACCTTTTTATCAAGTTTCATCGAATGTTCTTTTCTCCCGGCAGCAGCAGTTTCGAAACAAAGCAGGTAAAACGTTGCAAGATCATACACCGCCTCCCGGATGAGAGCAGCTCTGATCGCCTCTGCGGCCAGTGTTGTACAATCCCACCCCAATAGAAGTTGAGGAAAAAATCGCCACGCATGACTCAAACCGCCCCAGAAAGTTCCCCGACCGTGCCCGAGGGACCTTATGGCAAGCTGCCTTACATTTATCTCGCCTATTTGACGGCAGGTTTGCTGTGGTTCGTGCTTCACAGGCGTAGGAAAGAAACGCTAGCTGGGGCTGAGATCGTCGCCGCTGCGCACCCGCCGCCATAAAAATATCTAATCTTCGCCAAAGAAATTTTCACTAGGGGAAAGCTTTCATTTCGCTCCCAACTCGCGTAAATTTAGTCCGTCTTTTTTTGCGTGCGAAAGCAAGGAACCTTGCCGCGACCATCGGTTTAACAACACAGCGGTAGTGCACTGCTGGCAAGCAGTGCTGTACGACTGTCTCCAAAACTTATACTGAGGTTATCTATGCTCAAGAAAACTGGACTGGCCGTTCTCTTGGCGGCGTCATCGCTGTGGATGCCGTTCGCTCTTATACCGTACGCTCAGGCTCAGCAGACGCTCGGTGGCATCACGGGCTCGGTCGCAGACAAGACCGGCGGCGTTCTGCCGGAAACCGTGGTGACGATCGTGGGTGACCAGACAAAACTCACACGCACCCAGAAGACCAACGCGAATGGCATCTACGACTTCGTGAACCTGCCCATCGGCACCTACACGCTCACCTTTACCCATGACGGCTTCGAAACGCAGAAGGTGCCCTCGATTACGGTGCAGGCGAATCGCACCGCTACCGTCAATGCAGTATTGCCGGTCGGGCAGGTGGGGACGGTGGTAGAGGTTAAGGCCGACCCGCTGATGAACGCAGTCGACACGACGAACGGTTACGTGCTGGACGACCAGCAGATTCGGGCCGTCCCGCTGCCAACCGGCAGCTTCACAGGACTCGCCATTCTTTCTCCCGGAGTCAATGCCGAACTACCCGGGGGCACCGGCGCCAACAGCGGCCTGGGCAACCAGCCGATCTGGGCGAATGGCCAGCGCGATACCAGCAATAGCTTCCTGCTTAACGGCGTCGACGCCAGCAACCTGTTTAACGGCAAGAGCACAAGCCAGGTAGCCTCTTCCCGCATCGTGAACAACACCGGAGTGGCCGGAGTCGCCAGTACAAACGCCGCCCCCGTCCAGAGCACCGCATCTGTCTACCTGGCGATCGGTCAGGCATTGCCGACTCCGGCTCCTGAGACGGTTCAGGAGGTGCGCGTGAACACTTCCATGTACGACGCGCAACAGGGCTCGACCAGCGGGGCACACATTGACATGAGCACCGCGTCAGGGACCAACACCATTCACGGCGAGGCCTACTGGCACCGCGGAACCGACTGGCTCAACGCTGCGCCGTTCTTCAACAAGCAGGATCCTAACATTCCCTCCGACCAGGCTGTCCCGGAGTTGCATCGCGAAGTCGTGGGCGGCAAGCTGGGCGGCGCACTGATCAAGAACAAACTCTTCGGATTCGTCGCCTACCAGCACCTGCACACCTCCGACCAGGACATCGGCCTCTCGCGGCTGATGGTACCCATCGATTTCAACCCAACCTACTGTGGTACCTCCAGCCGCCAGGGCACGGCGTTTTCTAACTGCCTGGTCAATATCGCCAACAACGATTTCCTCATCCCAAACAATTATCCCGCCATGACAGCCGCGCAGATCAATTCGGTCGCGCTTGCTCTCTTTCAATACCAGTTCGCCAATGGCCAGTACCTGGTTCCATGGTCCAATTACGGCGTCATGCCATCCCCGGATTTTCCGGAAAACGCCACCATCCCCGGTACAGCCATCTTCAGATCCGACCAAGCGGTGGCGGATCTTGACTGGGACAAGAGCTCCAGGGATACCGTCTCAGCCAAATACTATTATCAGCACGACCCCACTTCCGCTCCTTACGCCTACTCCAACGTTGCTGGCTTCACGCAACATCTCGACGCCGGCAGCCAGGTTGCGTCGCTCACCAATACGCAAGCCCTGCGGCCCAATTTGAGCATCGTCGAAGTCCTCGGCATTCTTCGCGAGAAGGTCTACAGCACCATCGCTCAGCCCTTCACGCCGCAACAGATGAACATCAACACCTTCGGCTCGACTTTTTTCCCCGGAATCAGCATCGTGAATATTCTTACTGGCTTCTCCCCTGTGCCCAACGACTTTCTGCAGTTCGGCCAGGGTGCAGCTTCCCAGGCGGCCTTTACGGGAGTATTTCAGAATCGCATCATGCCTTCCGCCAACGCTATCTGGATGCGCGGCAAGCACACCCTCACCTTTGGCGGCAGCTATGCCTATACCCAGCTTAACGCCCGTGACGAGAGAACCAACCAGGGCATTATTGGTTCCGCAGACTTTGCGCAGTTCCTGCAGGGCAACGTCACCACCAACGACGATTACACCACGACCAAATTCCTCCAGGGCAACGCCAACCGCTACTACCGGGCCGAGCAATCGGGCGCTTATCTCCAGGACAAATTTCAGTTCCGCCCCAACCTCAGCCTGACTGCCGGACTGCGTTGGGACTGGGACGGAGGTCTCACCGAAAAATACGGCCGCATTTACAATTTCGATCCATCCCTTTATTCCTATAACGACGCGACCGATACACTCACCTCCAACGGCATGATCATTGCCGGTAACAACAAGCTGTTTCCCACCAAAGGGGTTAGCAAGACCACGCTCACCGGGCGGCAATGGGGATTTGCGCCGCGTCTGGGCGTTGCCTGGAGTCCGAAACACTTCAACGACAAGGTCGTCGTCCGCGCAGGAACAGGGATCTACTACGACCGCGGCGAACTCTTCTCCTATCTTTCACCAGGCTTCGCAGAGGGCGTGATTCAAGGTGGACCGTTCGGCGTTAACCAAACGCCTCCCTTCGTCAACGCACAGGTGTGCGCGGGTGCATCGAACAATCTGTATCTGGGATACGTACCGACCTGTCCTTCACCTTACTCGCTCAATAGTCCGTGGGGCCCAACACTCGGTCCGGCTCCCACTGGCAACCCTAAGGACATCGACAATTACCTGCCCAATACCGGGGTGCCCGGAGTTGGAATAGAGCAAGGAATCATTAACGGGCAGCAGCTGTTTTCCTTTGCCACCTATAACCGCGCCAACAAGCTGCCTTACACCATCAACGACACGCTCGACATTCAATGGCAACCGCGCCATGACCTGGCCATCGACATCGGCTACGTCGGCAACTTGGGCCGGCACGAAGTCATCCCCATTCCCTTCAACCAGCCCGGCGTCGCCTCGCCCACTCACATCCTCCACCCTAACGCCCCGTACCCTCAGCAATACACGTACGGCTATACAGTGCAGCAAGCAGCGAGCTGCTCTCCGACTTGTCCAATCCCTTTGCCCAACGGGCAGCCCATGCAGGTCACCTACGAAGGCGGTAATGTGGATCTGCGCGTCCCCTATATTGGCTATTCGGCGGAAACGGAGAGCTATACGGCTGCCGGCGTCTCGCAATACAACGCGCTGCAGACTCACGTCGAGAAGCGCATGAGCCACGGTCTGCAGGTGGGCTTCTCCTACACTTATTCCCACGCCTTGGACGAGCAGAGCGGCATGGGCCTGTTCTTCAACGGCAACAATCCGCTGAACCTGCGCTCGGCTTACGGGTCGTCTGACTTTGACCGCACCCACGTTTTCAACTTCAGCTACAACTACGAATTGCCCAAATTCTTTGCCGCGTCCTCGCTGAAAGGTAAAATGGCGAACGGATGGGGCATTCACGGGAGCGCCGTTTTACAGAGTGGACAGCCCTACAGCGTCATCGACTACAGCGGCGCCGTGGGCAGCATCTTCTATAGCGTTTACGATGGCATCACCAATCCCATCGTGCCGCTGGCTCCCGGCTGTACTGCCAAGAGCGCGCGCACCGGTTATTCCGGCGCCAACGCCTTCTACAATATCAACCAGACTGCGCTCAATCCCGATTGCTTCACCCTGCCTTTGCTCAACCCCGGTGATCTCGGAGGCGCAATTCCTGCCAACGACACTTTCGAGACTAACTTCACCAACGGCCTGCGCAACGTCTTCCGGCAAACCTGGCAAAGGGTCGCCAACATTTCGTTCGTAAAGGTAACGTCCATTACGGAACGCTACTCGCTGAGTTACAGCTTGGAGATCTTCAACCTGACCAATACCGCCAGCTTTGATGTGCCCATCGATGACGTCACGCAGAACCAGTACTACGACCAATTCCCGGTGGTGGGGACGACTCCGTTGCCCACTGGTTGCGCTACTAATAATCCGACTCAGGGTTTCTACAACTGTCCCAACTCCCTGGGTGCCGTAAACAAAACCATCGGCAGCCCGCGCCAAATTCAGATGACCCTGCGAGTCGTTTTCTAGTTCGACCTTCAGGAATTGGAACGGCCGCCGTCACTCTTCTCCGATATCCTCGTTCCACACTGCGGGATTTCGGCGGATGTATTCGCTCAGCAACGAAGCGCACTCCGAAGAATCGAGATCAAAGATTCGTACTCCGAGCGAGCGGAGCCACTCCACGCCGCCCTGAAAATTGCGGCTCTCTCCGAAAATCAGCGTGCCGAAGCCAAACTGTCGGACCAACCCGCTGCAATACCAGCACGGCGCCAGCGTGGTGACCATGGTCAGGCCGCGATAGCTGCGCTGCCGTCCCGCATTGCGAAAGGCGTCGGTCTCCCCATGCAGGGAAGGATCCCCATTCTGCACGCGGCGGTTGTGCCCGGAGCCGACCAGCCTGCCCTCGGCATCAAAGATCGCAGCTCCGATAGGAATGCCTCCTTGGGCGAGCCCTTTGCGGGCTTCCGCCAACGCCACGGCCAGCATCGCAGAATGATCAAGCTCGGACATGCTTATTTATACCGCGTACGAAGACCTCCGGGCCGAACCCTCTCTGAGATCAATCGCCAACAATGCTGTTGAACCACATTAAAAGTATCCCCCTGAAACTGTCGAGGAGCATGATGCGTCCGGCGTGACCGAAACTCAGTTCTATTTGCCCGACACCTTCCAACACCCTACCGCGCCTTTCTGCCTGGAGCCCAAACCCGACCCGCCGCATCCAATTTAAGAATGGAGACCAATATGTACGTCGTTCTTGGAGCAAGCGGCAACACTGGACACGTAGTGGCGAAGAACCTTCTTGCCCGCGGGCAGAAAGTTCGTGTCGTCGGAAGAAACGCGGCTCATTT
>JBEKWL010000129.1:0-10784 GCA_049513095.1 Terriglobales bacterium | reverse complement strand
GGGAGGAAGGCATCCTGCTGCGCTTTGTTGAAGCGGTGAATTTCGTCGACGAAGACGATGGTGCGCGTGCCGTACTGGCGGGCGCGGTCGGCATCGCTCATGACCTGCTTGATTTCCTTGATCCCGGCGAGCACGGCGGAAAACTCGATGAAGTCGGCCTTGGTGATGCGGGCAATGATCTTGGCGAGGGTGGTCTTACCGGTTCCCGGAGGGCCCCAGAAGATCATCGAAGTGGGGTCATCGCGCTCAATCTGCACGCGCAGCGGTTTGCCCGGCCCGACCAGGTGCTCCTGCCCGACGAATTCATCGAGCGTGCGCGGGCGCATGCGATCGGCGAGCGGGCGCGCGCCCTGAGCGGCGGGATCGTCGTTCGGGATGGGCGCGAATAAGTTCATGAGTTCACAAGATCATTTCACCACAGAGGCACGGAGACACAGAGAAAAACTTAAGGAGTCGTTCTGGTTTTCTCCGTGACTCTGTGCCTCCGTGGTGAGCGCGCTACCTCCGACTTCTTGCCGCTTCGTACAACACGATGCTGGCGGCCACTCCCGCATTGAGCGATTCGACTTGCGCGGCTTGCGGGATCGCCAGGGTTTCATCCATTTGGCGCGCGAGTTCACGGGACAGCCCGACGCCTTCGTTGCCGATGAAGATCGCGAGCGGCAGAGTCCATGAGATCTGGGGCAACGGAGTTCCCTGGTGCGAAGAAGTTGCGAGCAGGCGAACGCCGCGCGCGCGCAGAAGCGGAATCAGTTCCAGAGAAGAGATCTGCAAGAAAGGTAAGCGGAAGACCGAACCCGCCGAACCGCGCAGAACTTTCGAGTTGTAAACACTGACGGTTCCTTCGGTCAGAAAAATTCCGGCGGCGCCAAAGGCTTCGGCAGAGCGCAGGATCGTGCCCAGGTTGCCCGGGTCCTGCAAGCCCGCGGCCACGACGATCGGGCCGTCGCCGGAGCGGTCGAGCAGTTGAGCGGCAGAGAAAGTTCGCAACTTTAGCAGGGCCGCCACACCCTGGGGCGCGTCGCTCGGCACGATCGAGTTGAAGAGCGCATTCGGCAAGACGAGCGCTTCGGTGCGAGCGTTGATCTGGGTCAGAAGTTTTTCGGCGAGAGGGCGGGCCGATTCGCTGAAGAATACGCTGTCCAGATGCTGGCCGCTGCGTAGAGCTTCTTCGATCAGCTTGACGCCTTCGATAGCACACTCACCCTGAACAGTCAGCTCGGCGCGGCGGAATGCGAGCCGCAGTTCTTTCAGTCGCTGGTTGTGGCGGCCGGCGACAGGGCGCAAACGGTCCGCTTGACGGCGAGTTCGCGCGGCCTTCGCGTCTTGCTTCATAGGTTGGTTCCAAGATCAGGATAATACGAGTATCCGGTCGGGCTTCGGCCGAGGCTCGTGGTATGGTACATTTCATTGTTTACGCCGACAATGTGTATGCTGGCATTGTTGATGCCGGCAATGAGGAAGGGACCAGAGTGCGCGCGGAAATCCTGAAAATTCATGCCGTAACGCCCGAAGCTTCGCTGATTAAGTATGCCGCCGAACAGATTCAGGCCGGACAGGTGCTGGGCATGCCGACCGACACGTTCTATGGCCTGGCGGCGGACCCGTTCAATCTGCGCGCGGTGGAACGCGTCTATGAGATCAAATCGCGGTTACGGCACAAGCCGCTCTCCCTACTGATTGAGAACGTGGACCAGGCGGAAGAATTCGCGCGTCCCTTGCCGGATGACTTCCAACTATTAGCGCGGCGGTTCTGGCCGGGGCCGCTGACCATGATCGTGCCGGCAGCGTCGCATCTGCCGCTGAAGGTCACCGCGAACACGGGGAACGTGGCGCTGCGCGTGCCGGCGGCGGAAATCCCGCTGGCGGTGGTGCGGGCGGCGAAAATTCCGATCACGGCGACATCCGCCAACCTGAGCGGCGCTGTGGAATGCACGACCGCAGAGCAGGTGCAGGAGCAACTGCAGGGTCGCATCTCGCTGATTGTGGACGGTGGGAAGTCTCCGCGGACAATTTCATCGACCATCGTGCACTTCAAAGAAGACGGTACCTGGCAGATTCTGCGCGAAGGCGCAATTCCCACCAAGGATATTGTCGAAGCCTTATCTTAAGTCAGGTTTCAGAGTTTCAAGGTTTTCAATGTCTTAATCTTTGATTGGCCTCCGACTGAGCTTTGTTGAAACTCTGAACCGTTGAGCCTTTGAAACCCAGGTCTATTTAAGATGGCCGAAGATCACAATCCATCTGACCAAAAAAAATCTTTATGGATGCGTCCCTGGCCGCTGTTGTTGCTGGCGGGGGTGGGAGCGCTGCTGTTATTTCTTGGCGTTACCGGATCGCGCATCATGCGCGCTGCTTCCGAAGCGCCCGCCAAGAAAGCGGATGTGATCGTTATTTTCGGAGCTGCCGAGTACGCGGGACGTCCTTCGCCGGTGTACCGGGCGCGACTGGATCACGGTTATGAACTATTTCAGAAAGGAATGGCGCCGGTGGTGATCACGACGGGCGGATCGGCGCAGGATCCGGATTTCAGCGAGGGCAGCGTTGGCAGAGACTATCTGCTGCGGCGCGGCGTCCCGGAGCAGGCTTTAATCGCGGAGACGCAAGGCTCCGATACGGCGCAGTCGGCAGCGCGGGTGGCCAACATCATGCGCGTGAATGGCATGCGCACCTGCATTGCGGTGAGCGATGCGTATCACGTATTTCGCATTCGCGCCCTGCTTGAGCACGAAGGCGTGCAAGTGGAGCTGGCGCCAAGGCCAGAGTCGCGCCCGCATCCTCTGTGGGAGCGGTTCGCGGCGGTGATGCGCGAGGCGGCCAGTTATCTGGCGTGGAAGGCCGGTTTGCCGTAGGAAGGTCTCGGGTCTCACTATCCACTATTTTCTCACCACTGTTCCTACCATCCCATTTTCTCGCGCAAGCTCGTGACATGCGCCACGTGATGGCGTCCGTGCCAGGAGTAGAGTGCGAGAGTTTTTTCGAGCGACATCGGGCCCAGCTCAGGATGCCGGAAGGTACGTTTCCATTCCGCGTCGGTGAACTCGCGGAGCATCAGCATCCAGCGCTGGTGCAGGGAATCGATCAAGGCCAGCGACACTTCGATCGGGGCGTGCTTGGCCTCGGGCAACTCGGCCCAGAGATTTTCCATGTACGGCTTGATGGTGGGCTCATCTTCGGTGAGCGCCAGTTTGAAACGAATGTAACAGTTCATGTGGCTGTCGGCGATGTGATGGGCCACCTGGCGCGGCGTCCAGCCGCCGTCGCGGTAGGGAGTATTCAGTTGCTGGTCGGAAAGTCCGTGGAGGGCGGCACGCAACCGGGCGGGAGTCTGCTCGATGTCGGTCAAGTATTGCTGTTTCTGTTCTGCCGTAAGCGGGCCAGTGTAGGAAAACTTTCCAATTGGATAGCGCGGGTCGGACATGAAGGTTCCTCCCGATGGGTAGATGATTTGGCAGTGTCCCAATTAGTGCGTTGATTCTAATTTAACGATTCGACGCGTCATCGACAATGTGAACAGACACACCAGGAAGTTCAGGATGGTAGTCATCACGACGATTCCCACAAATGCACCTACCAGACCGAAAGCGGGCCCCAGAAACGCAGCGTAGCCCCCTGGTATCTGGGAAAGCACAATAGCGATGAGCAACGACACTGGAGTGAACACCGCAAACGCAGTTGCCACGGCTCGGGCCTCACGTTGTGTGTAACGCGCCTGAAGCTTTCGGAGTATCCACCAGGTTGCAATGCCGGTTGGGAGGAACACCAGGAGGAGTACCACGGTGGCCTTTAGTATTTGTTGCTCGCCAGGTGTCATCACTATCTTAAACCCAACAAGAACACCCAGAACTAGCACAAGCCACCCGATCGCAGTTATAAGGGCCGCTTTTCCGACGACGATGAAGAACCAGAATTTGTCGCGCATTGTTAGCGCACCCGGGGACTTGGTCGGAAGAACACAAGCCTGCTCAACCAATTATCGCATCCAGGGCAATAGGCCTAACAATCTCCGTCACGCTAGACGACCATCTGGACGCCAAGAGCCGGGAGCTAAGAGCGCGCCGCGGCTATCTGACCATAGCCAGGATGCGGACAGGAGCTTCGCCTGGTTTCTTGTTTTTTGCCGGAGCAACGATGATGAGCGAGCCGGTCGCAGGCAGCGAGGTGAAGCGCGTGGTCCCTTCCACCACATAGTCTCCGTGGAGGGCGAGCTGCCGCGCCAGCGTGCGGTCGGAAGTCAAGTTCACGGGTGTCTCGACAGCGAAGGCAATAGTGTAGCGAGCTTCGATGAGGAACATCGCCGCGTCGCGGGCGATAGGAAGCGGCGTGCTTGACAGATCAGTGGTCGAAAGATCATCGCGCGCGCCGGCGCGGCGGACGGCCACAACGGCTCCCTGCGGAATCATGCCGTGATGCGCTTCCCACGCGGCGATATCGTCGAGAGAAATCTGCGGGCTGCCCTCGCGCACGGAGTTCAAATCTATAACTACCAGCGGAGCCACGAGGCGCTCAGGCGGAATCTGCCCAGCGGCCCAAGTCCCGGGAATGAGCGCACCGGGAGCAATAATGCGCGTTCTGGATTCCGGAGCGGTGGCATGTGGCGCGGTCGCGTTTTGCCCATCGGTCAAGTCCACCACGTGCGAATAGCGATCCTGCTGCGGGGAACCGGGGCGCCGGTCGGCAAACAGCAGAATGGCCAGCACGAGCGCGTAAGCGATGATGAAACTGCGAATCCGCATTTGCTTCCTTGGCTGGAAGTAAGCTAAGACCTAACCTATGCCTGTATTGTTGCCCGAGGAAGTGCCAAGTTCAATCCACGGTTGGACATGACCCCCCGATTGCCCGGAGATAACTGGCTTGAGACGCTCCGCTTCCGGTGATTGCCACGATTTTGCTGAACACCAGTATTCGAGCAGAAAACTTTCGTTTCCGGTTCAATATTTCGGGCAGGATGGGCCAGGGGTTAGAATACAGTTAACTTTTCCAGTACCTTTCCAGCCCATCGCAATCGCCGATTTCGATTCAGGCTGGGACGCGTTGCATGCTGGCAGGAACTGAGGATTGCCGGGACTGAGGAATTGATGTTCGGCCGCGAAGAAAAAGTTTCCGCTCTCCGCCTCACCGCCGTGCAGTACATCGTACTGTTCATTTTTTTGCTTCTGGCATACGGGCTGTGGCGGCTGCAAGTGATGCATAGCGATGAGTACGCTTTGCTGGCGGAGAAAAATCGCGTTCGCAATGTGCCGATTCTGGCGCCGCGCGGCAAAATCCTGGATCGCGAAGGCCGCATCATTGTCGACAACTACCCCTCGTTTTCCGCGCTGCTGCTGCGTGATTCTCCGCGAGATTTGAACGCGGACGCGGACACCATCGCCAAGGGGCTGCACTTGAACCCCGAGGAAGTGCGGCAGCGCATCCGGCGCTTCTCGTCGATGCCGCAGTACCAGCCGATTTTCCTGAAGGAAGACATCACACCCGACGAACTGGCGTTCATCGAAGCGCACAAAAACGAGCTCCCAGAACTTGAAACGATCATGGCGCACCGGCGCCTTTATCCGCGCAACGGCTTCATGGCGCACCTGATCGGCTACGTCGGCGAAGTGACCGAAGACATGCTCAACCAGCCGCAGTTCGAACTCTATAACCCCGGCGACGTGGTCGGCGTGAGTGGAGTCGAGAAGCAGTACAACAGCATCCTGATGGGCAAGAACGGATCGCGGCGCGCGATCGTGAATAGCCGCGGGCGGGAAGTCGGGCGGCTGGATGAAACGCCCGCGGAGCCGGGCAAGCAGCTCAAGCTGACGTTGGATCTGGATTTGCAAATTGCGGCCGAGCAAGCGCTCGAGGGAAAGAACGGCGCGGTGGTGGCGATGAATCCGCGGACGGGCGAGATTCTGGCGATGGTGAGCCGGCCGACGTTCGATCCCAATGATTTCGCAGTGAAAATTTCACGGGACGAGTGGAACAAACTGATCGACGATCCCGACCATCCGCTGCTGAACAAGGCGATTCAGGCGCAACTGGCGCCCGGGTCGGTGTTCAAGATCATCATGGCGACCGCCGGGTTGCAGGAAGGCATCGCGCAAACCCTGCACGTGAACTGCACCGGCGGGGCCAGCTTTTATGGCCGCTTTTTCAAGTGCTGGGTGCTTTCCGAGCACCGCACGCATGGCGCGGTCGAGATCAGCAAAGCCATCTATCAGTCCTGCGATGTTTTCTTTTACACGCTGGCCGAGAAGCTGGGGATTGATCGCATCGCCAAGTACGCCACCGCGTTTGGTCTGGGGCAAAAGACCGGCATTGACCTGCCGCAGGAAGTCAGCGGAGTGATGCCGTCGGAAGAATGGAAGATCCGCAACTTCAAGCAGAAGTGGTACGCGGGAGAAACCATTTCGGTGGGCATCGGCCAGGGCGCCGTGGCGACCACGCCGATTCAGTTGGCGCGTGCCCTCGGCGCGATTGCCAGTGGTGGACTGCTGCGGCGTCCGCACGTCATCAATCCCACGGACTTGCCGGCGAATGTAGTACCAGCGACGACGCCCGATGAAGTCCGGGTGCCTTTGGATCCGGCAAACTGGGAACTCATCACCGATGCCATGGCGAACGTGCTCGCGCCGATCGGAACGGCGCCCAGTGCGCATTTACAAGGCATTGACTTTGCGGGCAAAACGGGCAGCGCGCAGACCATCAGTAATGCTTTGAAGGCGAAACTGGGCGCAGGCGGTAAGAAATTCAAGGACAATGGCTGGTTTGTGGGCGTGGAGCCGAGAAGAGATCCGGAAATCGTCGTGTGCACGTTGCTCGAAGAAGGGGAGCACGGTTATCTCGCCGCGAGGACCACGGCGCAAGTGATCAAGGCCTACGTGGAGAAACAGCGCCGGCAGCCCACCAAGATTGCGGGCTCAGGCAACGGCAACGCCGAAATCGGCGCGGTCTGGACAGATTCCGGCGGCACTAATAAAGACGGCACGAACAAGAACGAAGACCATTTGCGGGCCGGCCGTTTCTTTCTGGAGGTTTCGCGCAAACGGGCGCCGCTGGCGGTGGCCGCCCCGGGGCTGCACTGATCGACCATCCGCAACAAATTTAAATCCTCAACCGATCGTGATACGTTAAATCTGAAATGAAGACTGCCGCCCGCCTCGCCTTGGACGCCGCATCCGTCCGAGGAGTAACTTACGCCGACGCGCGCGTGGTCTCGCTCCGCAATCGCTCGCTGACCACTAAAAACGGACGCGTAGGGCATGCCTCGGAGTCCGAGTCGCTCGGCATCGGAGTGCGCGTGATCGCGGAGGGTGCGTGGGGGTTTGCCGCGTCCTCTGATTTGAACCGCGCCGCGGTGGAAGCGGCGGCCGCGCGGGCCGTCGAAATTGCGCAAGCCTCGGCGCGTGTAAAACGGGAGGATGTTCGACTGGCTCTCGAACCTGCGGCGGTAGCGGAGTGGACGACGCCATTCAAGGTCGATCCGTTTACCACGTCGGTGGAACAGAATCTCGATCTGTTGCTGAAGGTCGACGCGGAGATGCGCGCCGTTCCGGGCGTCACCCTCGCCGAAGCCGGCATGAACTTTCAGCGCGAAGAGTCGTGGTTTCTTTCGTCCGAGGGCTCTTTCATACATCAGACAAAATATTCGACCGGCACGGGCTACACGGCGTGCTCGTTTGCCGGATCCGAGATTCAGAAACGGTCCTATCCGAACTCGTTCGGCGGACAATGGCAAAACCGCGGCTACGAACAAATCTTAGAAATGAAGTTGGTGGAGAATGCCCGCCGCGTGGCGGAAGAGGCCGTCGCATTGCACCACGCGGAGCAATGCCCGGAAGGTACGGCCACAATTATTTTGGATGGATCGCAACTGGGTTTGCAGATTCACGAATCCATCGGGCATCCGATTGAACTGGATCGTGTGCTCGGAATGGAAGCAAATTACGCGGGTACATCGTTCCTCACGCTGGAAAAACTGGGAAAGCTGCGCTACGGCAGCGAGTTGGTCAACGTCGTGGCCGACGCGCGGCAGGAGCACGGGCCGGGCCTGGGAACGTTCGCCTATGACGACGAAGGTGTGGCCGCGCAGTCGACGCCCATTATCACGCACGGACTCTTTACCGGGTATCTGAGTTCGCGCGAAACAGCCCACACCATCGGCGCGGCGCGATCGGGCGGAACGCTGCGCGCCGAAGGGTGGAACCGGCTGCCCATGATTCGCATGACCAACGTCAGCATTCTGCCCGGAGAAAAACCGCTGAATTTGGAACAACTCATTGCCGCGACCGACCAAGGCATTTATTTGGAGACCAATAAGTCCTGGTCGATTGACGACAAACGCTACAACTTTCAATTCGGATGCGAGATCGCTTGGGAGATCAAGCACGGTAAGCGGGTGCGGATGCTGAAAAATCCTTCTTATTCCGGAATCACCACGGAGTTTTGGAATTCGATGGACGCGATCTGCTCGCGCGACGAATGGACGCTGTGGGGAACTCCAAACTGCGGCAAGGGCCAGCCGCAGCAGGTCGTGGGCACTGGACATGGGGCAAGCCCGGCGCGGTTCCGAAATGTGCGCATCGGCTCGGCGTACAGGGGAAGTTGACGGGCAAATTTGTAATTTCGTAATTGGGTAATTTGGCAATTTAGAAACCCAAAATCAAAAGGCAAGGGGCCGGTTTCAAATTACCAAATTACAAATTACCCAATTACCAATTTTCATCAATGCTGGCTAAAGAACAAGCCGCCGACATCTTCGACCGCATTCGCCGCTTCTCGTCCGCCGACGAGGTCGAAGCTATCTTCACCGGCTCCCGCTTTGCCCTGACCCGGTTCGCCAACAACACCATTCATCAGAATGTGGAGGAGGAGAACTCCATCGTTTCGATCCGCACAAATTTTGCCGGCCGGACGGCGCGCGCTACCGCCAATCAGTTTGACGACGAGAGTTTGCAGCGGGCCGTTGCTGCTTCGGAGAATCTCGCGCGGGTGCAGGCGGCGGACCCGGACTTGCTGTCGATGCCGACGGCGGAAGAGGCGAATTCCGGGGACGAGGATGTCGGCGCTACACGCTTTTTTGACGAGACCACAGCCATCACTCCAGCCGATCGCGCCGAGGTGGTCAAGAGCATCGTGTCCATTGCCGGCAAGCACAAGCTGACGACGGCGGGCATCTACTCGAATTCCGAATCCAGGGAAGGAATCTTCAACTGTCGTGGATTAGCGAATTGGCATCACCAGACGCTGGCGGAGATTTCCATCACCATGCTGGCCGAGGATTCTTCCGGCTGGCAGAAGTTAAATTCACCCGATGTGCGTAACCTCGATCCGACGCGCCTGGCGGAGACGGCGGCGCAAAAGGCGGTCGCGTCCGCTCATCCGCGAGAGATTGCGCCGGGGAAGTATACGGTAATTCTTGAACCGGCCGCTGTCCTCGATATTGTTGGCTTCATGTTCTGGGACTACAGCGGTGTGGCGATTCTCGACCAGCGATCGTTTCTCAACGACCGGATCGGCGCCAGACTGTTTGGGGAGAACATCAACATCTGCGATTACGCCGCGCATCCGCTGCAGGCTGGTTCGCCGTTCGATGGCGAGGGCATGCGGCGCCAGCGCGTGCAATTGGTCGAGAACGGAGTAGTGAAGCGCGTGGTGTATGCGCGCAGCACGGCACAGAAGATGAAGAATTCCGTGTATGCGGGTAAGGTCGGCCCCATCGAACCCACCGGGCACGGATTTCCCTTGCCGAACGAAATGGGCGAGATGCCGCTGAACATCGTTTTTGAAGTGCCGGATAAGGTTTTCGGGGGGCCAGAAAAGCCGAAAAGCGTGGAGGAAATGATCGCCTCCACCGAGCGCGGCGTGCTCGTAACGCGGCTGTGGTACATCCGTGAAGTGGATCCGTACGAGAAGATCGTGACCGGCATGACTCGCGACGGGACGTTCCTGGTGGAGAACGGCAAGATACAGTGTGGCCTGCGCAATTTCCGCTTTAACCAAAGCCTGATCTCGATGCTGTCAAACGTGGAGGCGATGAGTGCCCCAGTCCGCGCCAGCGGAGAGGAATCGTTCGACATGGTGGTGCCCGCAATGAAGGTGAAAGCGTTTAACTTCACCGAAGCGACGAAGTTCTGAGCACTCAGCACTCAGCATTCAGCATTCAGCATTCAGTTCCCCTGCCGATCAGCTTCCACCTTCTTAATGAGACCAGCCAGCATTCTCTTGACCTCAATGGTGGACTGATCGAGCTTTTTGTATTCGTCGTCGGAAAGAAAACTTAGATCCTTGGCGAGCAGGAAGTGGTATTCGAGTTCGCTGGCCGATCCGGCGGCGATATGCAAGAAACGCTGGAACTCGGCATTGCTACGTTTACCGCATCCCTCTGCAATACTCGCCGCAATCGAAGCCGAACATCGGCGAATCTGGCTGGTGATGCCATAGATCTCTTGTCTAGGAAACCCCGCCGTACCTCGATAACTGGCCAGCGTAAGTGCATGCGCCTTCTGCCAAACCATCAAATCCCGAAAATTCTTCATGGTAATCTCCAAAGGCAGCACCGAAAAAAGCTCAAAGGGCTGAATGCTGAGTGCTGACTGCTGAATGCTATCGCCCAGGTCTCTGCATTGTCGGTGATACGGGTGGCAGTCACACGCAGATACGCCCCTAAGTCCCTGTACCAGTGGCACTTCGCCGCCTTTGTTCCATGACTTCCGTAACTTTGCATTGCCGATGCTGGGGTGTAATCTCGCCCCTGAGTGTGCACTTGCTCAAGCGGAGTGGTGCACGGCAGGAACCGGAAGAAA
>JBEKWL010000128.1:0-10850 GCA_049513095.1 Terriglobales bacterium | reverse complement strand
CGCGCGCCAGCGGAATTCTGCTTCATCCCACCTCGCTGCCTTCGCGCGGCGGGATCGGCGACTTTGGTCCGTCGGCGTACGCGTTCGCGGATTTTCTCGCCTCCGCGCGGCAGGGTCTGTGGCAGGTTTTGCCTCTCGGCCCGCTCGGTTACGGAAACTCGCCCTATTCCTCCACTTCGGCCTTTGCCGGGAATCCGCTGCTGATCAGCCTGGACCGGCTCGCCGATCGCGGTTGGATTGATCGCGCTCGGGTCGACGCCCTAGCCGTCGGCGTCGAGCCCGTGGATTACCCGTCGGTTTTCCACCAGAAGCTGCCCTTGCTGTTTGCAGCGGCGCACAATTTCGTGCGCTCGGCTGCACCGAACGCGCGCTCGCGTTACGAGAGCTTCTGCCGCCAAAACCAGTGGTGGCTCGATGACTTCGTTCTCTTCGATGGTTTGCGCGCGCGTTTCCGGCTGGAAAGCTGGAACGGCTGGCCCCACGGACTGGCTCATCGCGATCCGGTGGCGATCGAAAAGGCGCGTGAGGAAATGCTCGACGATCTCGATCTCCGCCGCGCCGTGCAGTTTTTTTTCTTCGAACAGTGGCAGGCGCTTCGAGCCTACTGCGCGCAACATTCGATTCGCTTGGTGGGCGACATCGCGATCTTCGTAAATTTCGACAGCGCCGATGTCTGGACCCATCCCGACCTGTTTCGCCTGAACGCCAAACTCGATCCCGAAGTCGTCGCCGGCGTGCCCCCGGATTTTTTCAGCAAAGACGGCCAGCGCTGGGGCAATCCTCTTTATCGCTGGGACGTGATGCAGGAGCAGGGATATTCCTGGTGGATCGACCGGATGCGCTGGCTCACGCACAATTTTGACTACATCCGCCTCGATCACTTCCGCGGTTTTTCGCAGTTCTGGGAGATTCCGGCGAGCGAACCGACCGCGATTCATGGCCGCTGGGTCGATGGTCCGAAAGACGATTTATTCGTGAAGCTGCGCGAGGCTCTGGGCGGTCTCCCGTTTTTTGCCGAGGATCTCGGATACATCACGCCCGACGTGCATGCCCTCCGCGATCGCCTCAAGATTCCTGGCATGGCCGTGATGCAATTTGGTTTTGGCGATACCGGCGCGCACGCCCATCTGCCGCACACTTTCACAACCGAGAAGGTCGTTTACACCGGCACGCACGACAACGACACGCTGCTCGGCTGGTGGGCATCGGGTGCAACGGAATACGAACGCCGGCAAGCGCGAGCGTATCTGGGCCGATGCGAAGACGGCATCAACTGGGCGATGATTCGCGCCGCCTCCGATTCCGTGGCCAGCCTCTGTGTGGTGCCGATGCAGGATGCGCTGGGGCTGGGAAGCGATGCCCGCATGAATGTGCCCAGCCGCGAACTGGGGAACTGGCGCTGGCGTTTTAACGCTGATTCGTTGCGCCCGGAGCTGGCGGAAAAACTTGCCGCGCTCGCCGAAATCTCCGACCGGCTTCCGCAGCCGTTAGCGGCGGCCGCCAGCGAAGAATGGGCGGCCTGAGTAGTGTATTCTCGCTTGCGAAGCAACAAGCGCCTGGTCTCAGGTTTTCCTGAGACCTTGGACCTGAGACCTTGGACCTGAGGCCTTGTTTCTTTTATGGAGTACGACGCCGTGACCGAGCCCGTCGAGCCCATCATTCGCGCCCAGGCTGTCGAAAAGTTCTACGAGCAGCCGGATGGGAATCGCATTGAAGTTATTGCGCCCGTCGATCTCGACGTAGAGCCGGGCAAAATTATTACCCTGCTCGGTCCCTCCGGCTGCGGCAAGTCCACGCTGCTGCGGATTCTGACCGGACTCAGCAAGCCTTCGTCGGGTGCGGTCCTGTGGCATGGGCAACCCATCTCTGCGCAGAACGCGGGCGTAGCCATTGTCTTCCAGAGCTTTGCTTTGTTTCCCTGGCTGACCGTGCTCGACAACGTCGAAGCGCCGCTCGAAGCTCGCGGAGTTCCGGCCATGGAGCGCCACAAACGTGCCTTGCGCATTCTGGACACCGTCGGCCTCGATGGCTTCGAGAGCGCCTACCCGAAGGAGCTTTCGGGCGGCATGAAACAGCGCGTCGGTTTCGCGCGCGCCCTGGTGGTGGAGCCCGAAGTCCTGTTCATGGATGAACCCTTTTCCGCGCTCGACGTGCTCACGGCGGAAAACCTGCGCAACGAATTGCTCGAGTTGTGGCTTAGCAAGAAGATGCCGACGAGCGCCATTTTTATCGTTACGCACAATAT
The DNA here is from genome assembly GCA_049513095.1 of Terriglobales bacterium. Lineage (GTDB taxonomy): Bacteria > Acidobacteriota > Terriglobia > Terriglobales > Acidobacteriaceae > Acidiflorens. The sequence continues at coordinate 8,605 of JBEKWL010000128.1, read as the reverse complement.
CGAAGAAGCGGTGCTGCTGGCGGATCGCGTGATTGTGCTGGCAAGAAATCCGGCATGGGTACGCGCCGATTTTCCCATCGAACTCGCTCACCCCCGCGATCGCAAATCGCCGCGCTTTGTCGAACTGGTGGACTACATCTACAAGATCATGACGCAGCCCCAACTCGCGGTGGCGGTGCCCGACGCTGCCGCAGCCGTGCAAAAGCCCACTCGTCAGAAATACCAGATGATTCCGCACGCGCGCGTCGGGGGCATCGCCGGCCTGCTCGAACTGCTGCAGGACCGCGGCGGGATGGAATATCTTCATCGTCTCGCCGAAGTCCTCATCATGGACGCCGAAGACCTGCTCCCGATCATCGAGGCTTCGGTTCTGCTCGGCTTCGCCACACTGAAAGAAGGCGATGTCCAAATCACCGCCGAGGGCGCTCGTTTCGCGGAAGCCGACATCCTCACCCGCAAAATTCTTTTCCGCCAGGCTGCTCTTAAGCACATCATGATCCTGCAGCAGATCGACAGCATCCTGCACGCCAAGGCGGATCACTCCATTCCCGAGGAGTTTTTCTACGACATCCTCGACGAGCACTTCAGTCAGGATGAAGTGGAGCGGCAATTCGATACGGCCATGAACTGGGGCCGCTACGCTGAGATTTTCGACTTCGATCGCGAATCGCACCGGCTGATCCTCGCTGAGCCCGTCGGAGAGCCGCATCCGCCGACCACCCCGGTGAAGTCGTGAAACGTCCGCAACGAATCGCGTTCCGGCCACTGGTTCGCATCTGGTCGGTGTTGCCCCGTGCGAGCGTGGCGGGCCTGCCCGACCTCATCATGTTTTCCGGCGGCTTGGCGCTCTTCTATGGCGTCATTCAAGTCGGACGCAACTGGCTCGGCCCCTTCAAACCGCAGGTTGAGATCGGCCGCAGCCTCGGCGACCTGCCGGTCTATGTCGGATACTCACTGCTGCGCATCGCTCTGGCTTATGTGTTGAGCCTGCTCTTCGCCGTTACCTACGGATATATCGCCGCCTACCGTCCGCGCGCCGAACGTTTCATGATTCCGCTGCTCGACGTTCTGCAATCAATTCCGGTGTTGAGCTTCCTTCCGGGCGTGATGCTCGCCATGGCCGCGCTTTTTCCGGGACGTCAACTGGGCGTCGAGTTGGGTGCGGTTCTGCTCATTTTTACCGGACAGGTCTGGAATATGGCCTTCAGCTTTTATGCATCGCTGAAAAGTATTCCGCGCGAGATGCGGGAAGCGGCCACGATCTACCGCTTCAACTGGTGGCAGCGCTTCCTTCAGATTGAACTGCCCTTCGCGACCATCGGTCTGGTATGGAATTCCATGATGTCAGTCGCCGGGGCTTGGTTCTTTCTGATGGCCTGCGAGCAATTTGGCAACTTCCGCCTGCCCGGCCTCGGCTCGTATCTCCAGGCCGCTGCCGACAGCGGCGACACACGCTCCATTCTCCTCGGCATTCTCACTATGGTCGCGGTGATTGTGCTGATTGACCAGTTCGTGTGGCGCCCCGTGATCGCCTGGGCTGAAAAATTCAAAATGGAGCAAGTCGAAAGCGCGAGCGCCCCAACTTCCTGGGTGCTCGATTTTCTTCGGCGTTCCCGTGGCGTCGCGCTCTTCCGTAAGCGGGCAGTTCGTCCTCTCCGCGAACAAATAATTCACTACTTTGGCCGCCACGAGGTTCGCGCCGAATCTGCAGGCGAGAACCAAGCGGCTTTGTGGCTCTGGCGAGTCGTGGGAACAGCAGCTCTCGCTGCGATCGGCTACGCCGTGGTGCAGGTCGTCATGATCTTGACCGGCCTGCACGGCTCCGATTTCCGCCAGATCGGCATCGGCCTTTTTGCAACCTGGCTGCGCGTGAATGTCACGCTTGTGCTGGGCGCCCTTTGGACCATCCCGGCCGGTGTCGCCATCGGATTTAACCCGCGCCTGGCGCGCATCGCTCAACCGCTGGCGCAGATTGCCGCTTCGGTTCCGGCCACGGCGGTATTTCCGGTTGTACTGCTGGTTCTGATTCGCCTGGGCGGAGGTCTGGGATTCGGCTCGATCGTTCTGCTGCTGCTCGGCACGCAGTGGTACATTCTGTTCAACGTGATCGCCGGCGCCATGGCCATTCCCACCGATTTGAAAGAGGCTGCCAGCGTTTTCGGCATCCGCGGCTGGGAGCGCTGGCGGAAACTGATCCTGCCCGGAATCTTTCCTTTTCTCGTTACCGGCATGATCACGGCCTCAGGAGGCGCGTGGAACGTCAGCATCGTCGCCGAATATGCCCATCTCAAAGGCCAGGTCTATTCAACCGTGGGCATCGGCGCCATGATTTCCGCGGCCACCGACGCCAAGAATTTCAATCTGCTGCTCGCCAGCACGGTTGCCTTGGCCGCCGTGGTAGTTACTACCAACCGCCTGCTCTGGCGGCGGCTTTATCGTCTTGCCGAGACGCGCTTCAAACTTGAAGGCTGAGTGGCCCGCTCGAATTGACCAAAGACCGCCTTTGCTAAATCCGCCAGCCTGTTGAACAATGAATAGTTGACGTGGCCGCAGCGGCTGATTCCGCTGACCCGCCAGAGAAAAACGCAAGGAGCCTTCATGCCTGCAACTGGAGAACTTATCCGCCTGATGAATTACATCGACGACATCGCCACCACCCTGCGCCGCATCAGCGCCAGCATTCCTGCGATGACCAAGGAGGAGTGCGCCCGCCTGGCCGAATACATCCACAAGTCCGAGCCCAGCTATGAGAGCGTGCTTGCGCACCTCGACCAGGCGGGCAAATAGTGGCTGAAGTCCGCACGATTGCCGTGATCGGCGCCGGCATCATCGGCCGAGGCATCGCGCACGCTGCCACTCTCGGAGGCTATCGCACGATTCTCGAAGATCTTTTTCCGAACGCGCTGCGCAAGGCGGAGACGGAAATCCGCGCCAGTCTCGACCAAGCCGTCAAACTTGGCCAGGTTAACGCTAGCGACGCCGAGGCAGCCTTTTCCCGGCTGGAGTGTGCCGGTTCGGTCGACGAAGCCGCGCGCGAGGCCGATCTTGTCATCGAAGCGGTTCCCGACGAAATGGAATCGAAACTCGAAATCTTCATCATGCTCGACAAGTTCTGCCGCCCCGCCACGATTCTTGCCGCGAATACTTGCTCGCTCAGCGTGACGGAGATCGCAAGCGCTACCTATCGCGCCAAGCAGTGTGTCGGCATGCGCTTTTTCAATCCCGTGCACACGATGAAAGTGCTCGAAATAGTGCGCGCGCTCGAAACCGATGACGACACGCTGGCCGCCGTTGTCGAAGTCGGCAAGCGCATGGGCAAGGACGTTGTAGTGATCAAAGAGGCGGGCGGCGTTAGTGCCAGCCGCATCAACGCTTGAGGATCGGGAGTCACAAGATAACTCCTCAAAGGCTCAAAAAACCGCTGGTTTGTTTCACTTTGCTGGCTGTTAACTCTGAAGGTATTAACCCGTAAATACTCGTTCATGCGAAAGCTTGGACAGAGCACTCTGGAGAATTAGGGTGTGCGCACACCCACACATTCGCAAAGGACGCGAATGAGTGGGGCACCCGGCTTCTCTGCCTGAGTACAATGAACCCGTGCCAGACTCCAACTCCCTGCAGAAAGTTCTCGATCACTTGCAGCTCTACGATCATCCGCTGCTTGCCTTTTCCGCGCGCGAGAACAACGGGGTTATCGAAGTGCTGATCGATCTGAAGAACTCGACCGTTCCGGTTCACACCTACGTGCTTCCGATTCATCCCCGCGACCTCGATCATCCCCAGTTCGCCTGGCATCTTCAGCGCCAGCTCTATGACGGCCTGCACGACTATTTCATCGAAATGTTTACCCGCACTCCGCAGGATCGCGCTGTCCCGCGCAGCCGGATGCCTGGCGGAGAGGGAAGCCAGGGAAGCTGACGCATTGTCCCTCCGCGAACAAATCGAACAGGAGATTCGTCAGCGCGGGCCCATCCCGTTTTCGCGCTACATGCAGATTTGCCTCTACGATCCTTCCCATGGTTACTATTCCGCCAACGCCGAACAGTTTGGCAAAGCGGGAGACTTCTATACCTCGAGCGACGTTCACGCTGTTTTCGGACGCCTGCTGGCGCGGCAGTTTGACGAGATATGGCAAGCGCTTGACCGCCCTCCTGAAATCGAAATCCTCGAACTCGGCCCCGGCCGCGGCCTGTTTGCCCGCGACGTGCTCGATTGGTCCGACAAGAAATTTCCCGGCTTCTTCGCCTCCCTCACTTACACCTTGCAGGAATCGTCGCCCGCGCTGCGGACCAAACTGCAAACTACACTCGAGAAACACCTCGCGGGCGGCAAAGCGGCGATCTCCGCGGAATCAGCAGCGGAGGACATTCATCGCAGCCTCCCATGCGAGGCGCCGCTGATCGTCTTCGCCAACGAATTCTTTGACGCTCTGCCGGTCGAGATTCTCAGCGCACACGGTAAACTCCACATCGCGCTCGAAAACAATCGCCTGCACGAAACCTGGCTCCCGCCGCACGCCGAAGAACTGGAATTCCTCGACCGCTACGGCGTCCATCCTGAACCCGGCGAGCGCATGGAAGTGCCCATCCTCGCGCAGAATTGGGTCCGGCAAATCGCGAGCTCCATCGCACGCGGCCGGCTGCTCGTCGTTGTCATTGACTACGGTTACACGCGCAACGAACAGCTTTCGGGTCGCCACCGCGGCACGCTCATGGCATATCGCCATCACTCCGCCAGCCCCGACCCTTATCAGGCTCCCGGCGAGCAAGACCTCACCGCCCACGTGAATTTCACTGCGCTCGCCGCTGCGAGCGAGCAAGCCGGTATGCGCTGCGAAAAGCTCCTCACGCAATCGCAATTCCTGATGGGCATTGGGGAGAAGAATCAGTTTGCCGACGCCTTCGAAGATTGCCGCGTCCCGCACGAAAGAGCGAAAGTGGCCCTCCAGCTGAAACATCTGGTCACGCCGGAAGGTATGGGGGAGAATTTTCGAGTGATGATCGCCAGCCGGGGGATAGATCCCAAGAAAGTGGCTGCCCTGAGCGGCCTGAGCTTCGGAAGCATCGCTTAGCTGTCAGCTCTCAGCTCTTAGTCAATCGCTGGTTTGCCGGGCACCGAAACGTTATACTTAGCGGAATTTCTGGAGGGTCGTTGTGAAGCGCTTACTTTTTGTTGTTGGTCTGGTCTTCGTGTTTAGCTGGACTTGTATTGCTCAGCCAAACGCCGACGATTCTCCGGCTACGAAGGCGGATGTCGAACGCTATTTTCAAATCGCCAAGTCCAACGACATGATGAAGAAATTGATGGCGACGATGGAGCAGAGTATGCACCAGTTGGTGCACGAGCAATATCTGAAGCACAAAGACGAACTGCCAGCCGATTACGATTTAAAGATGACCGCGAAAATGGACGAAATGTATGAAAATATGCCGATCGATGAAATAATTCAGGCCATGGTTCCGGCCTATCAAAAGCACTTCACCAAAGGTGACATCGACAATCTCGTGGCGTTCTATTCCTCGCCCACCGGAGCGAAACTATTGCGAGAGTTGCCCTCAATAACGGCAGAGTCGATGCAAGATGCGATGCCGATCATCCTCAAGTATTCGGACGGCGTCAAACAAACGCTGCTGAAGGAGACCGACGTCATGATCGCCCATGCTAAGAAGCAGTCAAATGCCAATGCTCCCACCACTCACAATTAGCCTTTGAGCCGCCGGGTACACGAAAGGGCGGGTTACCAAAGGGTGCACCATTTTCGTTGCATTTAACATTCCTGAAATATCTTTGCAGTAAACTACGAAAAGATGAGCTCGCCTCGCGTCTCTCGCTTTGCTTTGCCTTTGCAGGTCGCTGCCGTCTGTTACCGGCGGGTGAATTCGCATGCCGAGTTTCTGTTGGTGAATACCAATGGCGGCGGCAAGTGGACGTTTCCCAAGGGAGCCCCCGAACCTCGCCTCTCGCATAGCCAGGCTGCGGAACGCGAAGCCAAAGAAGAAGCGGGCGCGAGCGGCATCATCGAGCCCCGCCATTTCCATATCTACATTCACTCGAAGGGTGTCTTCTGGCAGGCGGGTGGCGTGCAGGAATACGTGGTCAAAGCTTTTTTGATGGACGTCCGCCAAACTCGCCCTCCCGAGGAAGACTTCCGCAATCCCACCTGGTTCGATGCAGAAAAAGCGCGCCTTATCCTGGCCAAAGGCCGCGAAGTCAAATACGCCCACGAACTCCAGACCGTGATCGACCGCGCGCTGGAGCACCTCGGTGTAGCGCGCATGGCGGCCGCCGGCCGCTAGCGCTTGTGTGGGGACGGGCGTCCCGCCCGTCCAACGGAGCGAAGCCGAAGGGTCCAATCGGACCCAGCCGGTATTCTCAGCTGGACTTCAAGCCAGCGGCCAGCGCCAGTTTCGCTTGCCGCGCGTCGAAGGTCCAAAACTGCCTGGCTTTCAGTTCCAGGGCCGCAGCAACATGCAGTGTGTCGAGAGTTCGAACCCCCAGCCGCGCCGCGTGACGGAGAGCCAGTTGCGCACAAACTTCGAATGCTTGATCGGGTAGGGGCGCATCTCTCCATAGATTCTGGGCGCGATGCTCCTGGAATCGCTGCAACAGTCGGTCAGCCTCGCTGCGCGAAATCGCCTTGCGGAAGACGTGTTGTTCGATGGCGTGCGTCCACTCGGCCACATGCAGCGGCGTCATCCATAAGGATGGCCGCGAACTGAGCCGACGCTCGACTTCCGATGTGTGCCGATCAGGGAGATAGAGGGATACAAAAAAAGACGTGTCAGCATAGATGGCCACCGGGGTGGACGATGAGACGGTCGTCAATGGAGCCTCAATAGCGGCCGCGTTCTTCAATCACCACATCGGCTCCGGGCAAAATGCGGTCGCCAAAAATTTCCTTGCGCGAGGCCGCGAAATCGGGCCAAGCGCCGGGCTGAGGAGGCGTCCCTTCGGGAACAATGCGGGCAATCACCTCGTCGCGCTCCCGGAGTTCCACAGTCTTGCCGGCACGCAGCCAAGCCTTCAGCCGCTTGGTGTCCCGAAGCTGGCGAATGTTTACGCTGAGCATAATGAAATGGTGTCACAATTTGTGACACATTGTCAAGCGTGCTTTCACTGAGAGCTGACAACTGACAGATGACAGCTGACACCAGCTTCCGTCCCGTATATTTAAAATAGAGACACCCATGATCCAACTCTCCGGCGCTGGCAAGCGCTACGGTCACAAGCTCTTGTTCGAGAATGCCGACTGGCTGATCACACCAGAATCCCGTATCGGTCTGGTCGGAGCGAACGGCACCGGTAAATCCACCGTCATGAAGATTCTTGCCGGGAGCGAGTCGCTCGACTACGGCACCATCTCGCGCGCCAAGGGCATTTCTACCGGATACCTTCCCCAGGACGGCCTTACCTTGACCGGCCGCCCGATTTTCGCTGAGTGCATGTCTGTGTTTGCCGAGCTCGACGCCATCGAGAGAGAAATGGAGTCGCTCACTCGCAGCATGTCGGAGCTCGACCACGCGGGCCCGGAGTACTCCGCCGTTGCCGACCGTTACCAGAGGCTCGAACACGAATTCGTGGCCCGCCACGGCTACACGCTCGAAGCCCAGGTGGGGCAGGTTCTGACCGGCCTTGGCTTCCACCGTGACGACTGGACCCGTCGGACCGAAGAATTTTCGGGGGGCTGGCAGATGCGCATTGCACTCGCAAAACTTCTGCTGCAGAAGCCCAATTTGCTGCTGCTCGACGAGCCGACCAATCACCTCGATCTCGAAGCGCGCAACTGGCTTGAGGAGTACCTGACCGCCTATCCCTACGCTTTCGTCCTCATTTCGCACGATCGCTACTTCCTTGACATCACCGTCAAACGGATCGTGGAAATCTGGAACAAGCAGATGCACTTCTACGCCGGCAACTACGATCAATACCTCGCCGCGAAAACCATGCGCAAGGAGCAGCTCGAATCCGCCTACAAGACGCAGCACGACCGCATCGAGCAGCTCGAAGTCTTCATCAATCGATTTCGCTACACGGCGACCAAGGCCAAGCAGGTGCAGAGCCGCATTAAAGAGCTCGAAAAAATGGAGCGGATCGAAATTCCGGAAGAAGAGAAGACCGTCCACTTCTCCTTCCCGCAGCCCAAGACAAGCGGGCGTATCGTCGCCGAATTCGCGAACGTGGCCAAAAGTTACGGTGATCGCGGGATTAATGAACACAAGGTCTTTGAGAGCGTAAATTTCATGATCGAGCGCGGCGAGCGCATCGCGCTGGTCGGAGTCAACGGGGCAGGGAAGTCCACCCTGATTAAACTGCTGACCGGTCAAGAGCCGCTCACTGCCGGCGAATACAAGCTGGGCCACAACGTCGAACCCGACTATTTCGCGCAGGATCAATACAAAGAACTCGATCCGGAAGCTCGCATCCTCGATGACCTCGGCGAACTCTCGCCCGCCTCCACGCAAACCCAGTTGCGCAGCCTGCTTGGCTGTTTTCTTTTCTCGGGCGACGATGTCTTTAAGCGCATCGGCGTTCTCTCCGGAGGCGAGCGCAATCGCTACGCGCTGCTCAAAATGCTGCTGCACCCCGCCAACTTCCTGCTGCTCGA
>JBEKWL010000127.1:0-10856 GCA_049513095.1 Terriglobales bacterium | reverse complement strand
ATGACGGATATTTCTATCGATATCAACGCCGACTTGGGCGAGTTCGAAGAGTCGCTGGCCAATGGAACTGACTTCGAGCTGATGCGCTACATTACCTCCGCCAACGTCGCGTGTGGCGGACATGCCGGCAATGAACAATCCATGCGGCAGACACTGTCCGGCGCTCGCAAGTTGAACGTCGCAGTCGGCGCGCACCCGGGCTATCCTGATCCCGCGCATTTTGGACGCGTCGAATCGCCACATTCTCCGTTGGAAATCGAGGGTTCTGTGGGCCAGCAGATCGCGGCGCTGGTGAAGATTGCGGGGTCCCTGGACATGCGGCTAGTGCACGTGAAGCCGCACGGCGCGCTCTATCACGCGGCCAACACGAACCGCGAAGTCGCGCTCGCAATCGGCCGCGCCGTGAAGGCGGTCAATCCACAGCTCGTCATGGTCGGCCAGGCCGGCTCGTCTGCTCTCGAAGTCTGGCACTCCATGGGATTGCGATTCGCTGCCGAAGCCTTCGCTGATCGCGCTTACGAGCCGGACGGCACTCTGCGTAAACGTACTCTTTCCGGGGCGCTACTTGACGATCCTGCGCGCGCCGCGCAGCAGGCCGTTAACATCGCGCTTCGGCACCGGGTTATCGCTAGCGACGGCTCCGAACTGACGGTTGAAGCGAACACCATCTGCATTCACTCCGACACGCCGGGCAGCGTAGCCATTGCACGCGAGGTCAATCAGCGGCTCAAAGCAGCCGGCGCGCGCGTGCAAGCCTTGTCGTGATGGGCCGCGTTGGGCGCCAAAAGCAGTGGATGGCGCTCATTGCAGAGCAAATTGTCAACCGGCACGTATACACTTATCGCCGTGTTTGAAGTAAAGAAGGGGATTCCGTATAATCTCGCCCACCAATGAACCTTTCCCCTGGCAACAAACTTGGGCCGTATGAAATTGTCTCCCTTCTAGGCGCGGGCGGAATGGGCGAGGTCTATCGTGCCCGCGACTCTCGTCTTCGACGCGAAGTGGCGATCAAGGTTTTGCCGCAGGCACTTTCGCTTGACGCCGACCGCATGCGCCGTTTTGAGCAGGAGGCTCTCGCCACTGCCGCCCTGAATCATCCCAATATTCTGGCTGTATTCGACATTGGCACGAGCGAAGGCTCGCCCTACGTCGTGTCCGAATTGCTCGAGGGAGAGACACTGCGGGAGCGGCTGCGCAGCGGATCAATTGCGGCGCGTAAGACTTTGGACTACGCCTTGCAAATCGCGCATGGCCTGGCCGCAGCCCACGAAAAGGGGATTATTCATCGCGACCTCAAGCCGGAAAATCTATTCGTCACGAAAGATGGACGAGTCAAGATCCTCGACTTCGGGCTGGCGAAACTCACTCAGGCCGATCCGGGCGCCGGCACCTCAATGCCGACTGCGACCCATGGCACCGAGGCGGGAGTGGTGATGGGGACGGTGGGATACATGTCGCCCGAGCAGGTGCGCGGCATGACGCTGGATCCACGTTCCGACATTTTCAGCTTTGGGGCAATTCTCTACGAGATGCTCTCGGGTAAACGGGCATTTCACGGAGACACTCCCGCGGATACGATGAGTTCGATCCTGAAGGAAGATCCTCCGGAGTTGAATGAAACCAATCGCAATGTCTCGCCGGCGCTGGAGCGCATCGTCCAACACTGCCTGGAGAAGAACGCCGAGGCTCGCTTCCATTCCGCCAGTGATATTGCGTTTGATCTGGAACATCTTTCCGGCCTTTCCGGCAGTACGGCGAAGGTAGCGACGGCGGGCGTTGACAGTGGCAATGCCCGGTCGCGCCGCAATCTTTTGATCGGGGCCGCAACCGGTCTCGCGCTTGCGTGTGTGCTGTATGGTCTCGGTTGGCGGCACGGCAACGCGAGCGCCCGCGCGCCTCAGGCCGAGTACCAGCAGATCACGTTTCGCACCGGCTCCATCGGCAATGCCCGGTTTACGCCCGACGGCAGCATTGTTTACAGCGCATCGTGGGAGGGCGGCGACAACCAGCTTTATATGTCCCGCACGGACGATCCGGGCTCCCGCGAACTGGGGCTGAAGGATGCCGAGCTACTTTCAATCTCCAAGGGCGGAGAATTGGCCATCCGGCTCAACACGGTGGGTTACGGTGGCTATGCGCGCAGCGGCACGCTGGCGCGGGTTCCGCTGAGTGGGGGAACGCCGCGAGAAGTGCTGGACAATGTGGGAGACGCGGACTGGTCCGCAAACGGCGACAGTCTGGCGGTTGTTCGTTACGTTCCGGAAAACAATCACTGGCGCCTGGAATATCCCATCGGCAAGGTGCTCCTCGACAGCATCAACTGGATGAGTCACCCGAAGATTTCGCCGGACGGCAAGTGGATCGCCTTTGCTGACCATGAGAACCCAGGAGGCGACGACGAGGGTTCGCTCGCAGTGATTGGCGCGGATGGCAAGGAAAAAGAGAGGAAACTTTCTTCCGGCTGGACTTCGCTACAAGGAATTCTCTGGTCTCCAGCTGGCGATGAGATTTGGTTTACATCCACCAACACGGGTGAAGCATCGAACCCGCGTGCGGTAACCCTCTCGGGCAAGCTGCGGACGATTACGAACGTGCCCGGAGGCATGTGGCTGGAAGACATGCGCAATGGCACGGTGCTGGCCGTGGCGAATCACGAACGCCTGGGGATCCGGGGCATGGCGCCGGGTGGAAAAGAAGAGCGCGAACTGGGGTGGTTTGGATGGTCGGAGTTGCGCGATATCAGCCGGGACGGCCGGAAGATTCTGTTCGAAGAGGAAGGCGATGGTGGTGGACCGAATTACACCGTGTTTCTGCGCGATACCGATGGGTCGCCTCCAGCACGCATTGGCGAGGGGGTCGCTGGGGCCATCTCGCCCGATGGAAAATGGGTGATCACAAAGCCGGCGAAAGGCGGACCGCTGAGCCTGGTGCCGACGGGAACTGGCGAAACAAGACAGCTCACCCACGATGCCGTGAGCTACGGTGGGGTTCGTTTTCTTCCGGATGGCAAGCAACTGCTGGCCTCGGGAATTGAAGCCGGGCACGGTGGGCGCGACTACCTGATTGATCTGAGCAATGGAGATTCCAAGCCCATCACTCCCGAGGGCATCGCAGGCACGCAAATCTCGCCGGACGGCAGGAGCGTGGCTGTGCGCGGACCGGATGGAAAGCGGGGGATTTGGCCGCTGGAAGGCGGCGGTTTTCATCCCATACCGGGACTCGAATCGAACGACTCCGTCATTGGCTGGACGCCGGACGGGGAGTCGGTCTATGTAGCTCCCAGTCGGCGGGGCGCGGCAGCCGCGAAATCCGTGAAGGTCTATCGGGCAAATATACAAACCGGAAAAATGGAGCCGTGGAAGACCTTTGGGGCAGAAACGGGCGCAGGAGTCTCGTCCGTGGTTGCGCCTCATCTGTCAAGCGACGGGAGTGCGTACGCATACCTCTACGTGCGCGTGCTATCGGAGGCGTATGTGGTTAGGGGATTGAAGTAGGACTTGGCTGTCAGCTCTCAGTTGTTTTCTTTTCGTTCGCCACCCCCTCAAATTAAGGCAATCGCCTTTCGCCAACCACCCTTTTGAGATCGCGCCAACTCCAGGTAGTGGGCTGTTTTGAATTTTATTGTGTTGGCGGTTCATCAGGCAGTGTTTCAATTGTGACTATCTCTGTGTGCCCTGTGCGCTTCCCTGATTTATCTAGACGAAAAGCAATAGCGAAACCGCAATCAAGACACTGCCCATATTCCCAATTAACGTCGCTCCTGCGAGCACTAATTTGGGTGTGTCTACAGCCTGAGGTGTCAGGAAATTGCTTGATTATCGCGTGTGCCATGGCATAATGGTATACATGCATGGACGCTCAAGCAAGGGCGATGTGGCACAGAACGCGCTGCGCGTTGTGGAGCAGGTGATTGGTGGCCCGTTAAAGCCTGAGCGAAAAATCCTGCAACTTCCGCCGCGCAAGAAGAATCCGGCGGCGGTTGCACTCGGTAAGCTCGGCGGCATGAAGGGCGGCAGAGCAAGAGCAGCAAAGCTCACGCCAGCAGAGCGAAAAGAAATAGCCCAGCGTGCGGCGAAGGCACGCTGGGGAAAAGGTTAATGGTTTAGGCTGATAGAGAGCCTACCTGCCCCAAGTCAGGACGCCACGCGAAGGTTACCTGACTTGGGGTTTGTCATTACGGCCCCTTGCACGATAGGCAAGATACAAAAGGCTAGTCGGTATTATTTTCAGTTGCATCACCCAATCCTCTCCGAAGCACCAGTTCTGCGAGCTGGCGCGTCATTGCTTTGCAGAATCCTTCTGAAACCCGATAGTCAGAGAACGCTTGCTGTCCTCCGAGTCCGTGTACATCAAGTCAAAAATGTTGATGGCAGCTTGCAACCACTTCGCTCTGCCCTCGCTCGGCCATTCGGTTTCAGGAATCGGTAGTTTCTTGAGTAACCCTTTGATGAACGGGTGCAAATCGTCCTCATCTTCATCCTTGACCTTTTTCTTTTTGTCAGGTTCTGGTTCCTGCACAGGCGCGACCGCGGGCGCTGCCGCACTGGACTTGATCGCTGGAAGCACAAGACGGCCAGGGCCATACGCGAAAAAGCCCGCTTCTGTAGCTGATCGTTGAAACACTTGACGGGCCGTAGCCTTCTGCTTTGGGGTAACGCCAAGACTGACCATTGCAGTTTCGAGTCCCGACGCCGGAGGCAACGTACCGCCCTTGAATTGATCGTAGACAGCTTTGTAGAGTGGAACAGCAAGAAAGGCTTCTGCCTTGGCTGCCGCTTCCTGCTCTGGATCACAAATCTGGGTTCCCAGTTTTGTGAGAGTGACTGTACCTTGCGAGTACGTGAGCAGGCCGAAGGTTTTTGCAGTCATTACTCGTTGGCGAAACCCGCCTCCGCTTGCAGCTTGATCGAACTTTGCGGCAAGCTGATCCCATTGGCAACTTGATCCTCCTACCTCGTGAACACCCTTGGCCATCTCCATGGCCACATCTAGCCCTAGGTAGGGGAACTCAATGGTCGAACGCTCCCGTTCCCGTTTACCGTCCCCATTTTCTTCCTGTGATTCTGGGACTGCCTTTAGTGCTGCATCCTTACTAGCCATATCCCCTCCTTATACGGAACGCCATTAACTTAACATGGGAAACATGTTAACGCAAGCCAATTCGTTCAATAGTTATGGTGATTATCATTATTTTATTGACAGCTTGGGCGCTCAAGCATACAATTATCGCATTATGAACCGCTTAACTACTGAAAAACGGGCCCGGATTGTAGCGGCCTTGATAGAGGGAAACAGTATCCGGGCGACTTGTCGGCTGACAGGAGCCTGTAAAGACGCTGTTCTAAAGCTAATCCGCGACATGGGGGCAACTTGCGCGGCATTCCATAACGCGACCGTTCGTGGCGTTCGCGTACAGCGCGTCCAGTGTGACGAGGTTTGGTCATTTTGCTACGCGAAAGAGAAGAACGTGCCCTCGGAGAAAGAAGGCACCGGCGCTGGCAGCGTTTGGACGTGGATCGCAATTGATGCGGATTCCAAGCTGGTGCTCTCTTACCTCTGCGGTGGGCGCGACGCAAACTGGGCCTGCAAGTTCATGAAGGATTTAGCATCGCGTGTGACCACGCGCATTCAGATCACAACGGACGGTCACCGCGCCTATGCGGAAGCTGTCGAAGGTGCCTTCGGGATGGACGTGGATTACGCGATGCTGATAAAGCTGTACGGTGCCCCTGCCGATAATCCCGATAGCCGCTACAGCCCTGCCCAATGCATCGGTATTCGCACTGGGGTGCTCAGCGGTGCGCCCGATCCTCAGCACATCTCGACTAGCTATGTAGAGCGCCAGAACTTGAATCTGCGAATGGGGGTTCGGCGATTCACGCGGCTCACGAATGCATTCTCTAAGAAATTTGAAAACCACTGTCACATGGTTGCCATCTATCACACGTACTACAATTTCTGCCGAGTACACCAAACACTGCGCGTGGCGCCTGCAATGGAAGCGGGCCTCGCAGATCACGTTTGGAGTTTAGAGGAATTAGTGGGATTATTGGAGGCAAGAGTACAGAGGACAGCAGCATGAAGCCGCGAGAATATACCAGGTGGAAAGTTGTGCTAGGACTGGTTCTTCTCGTCTTAACCCCACTCAGCATCTTCTCGATACCAAATACAGCAAAGCACATCGGCTACGACCTCGCCGGGATTGTTTGGTGGGGCTTTATATGTTGGTTGCTTTGGTCCGGTGGACTCGGCAATCGTCTGTCCAAATCCAAGGATGACCCAAACGAAATGGCCCGCTGGGTGCCATAAATTCAAAACAGCCCACTACCCAACTCCACCTTTGATTGACTTGCCGCTTTCCTCCACGTAAGATTTGCCAACCATGATCGGCCGGACCATCTCGCACTGCCGCCGCGACAACAGAAGGCTCGCGCGTTTATGGTCCGATGATTTGGTCGTCACCAATCCGCCGAACAAGTTCGTACATTCGATTTCTGCGCTCTCCGAGGAAAACATTGTTCACGCCACATCCCAATTTGAGCGATGAAGTGAATCGCAACATTATCAGGTCGGAAATCGAGGGTGGCGTGTTCCTCGATCAGTTACAACTGCACAGCGTGCTGCTGATCCAAACTCAACATCGTTGCTACACCGCAGTGATGCTGGGAGGAAGCGAAGCGTTAATTTCGGGTCACCCGGAATACTGTCCAGAACCGACTTTGGTTGCCATCGCAGGATCAACTTGGGGCGGTTCTATGCTGAAACGGTGTTTTGTCGGTCGTGGCATGCACTTGGAGTTTTGTCATCCGGGATATTCCACCCCCATTGTCACCTCTCGCGTGCAGGAAATCCGGGAGTGTGCACAGCGCGCGCCTGTCTTGGATCAGACCGCGCAGCCTATGGTCGCGCACGAGGCGGCTCATTGATCGGCCAAACCATGATCGGCCAAGCCATCTCTCGCAACCCCAGCTAGCCAGCCGCCTTAAGCAGTTCGCTCAGTCTGTCCAAGTCCTGGGGACTGGCGTCGCCGATCACGACATAGCGAAGGCCGTTGTGGCGCCAACTCCGGACTTCGAAGGAAAGAGCTGTGCGGGCCTCGTGCGCGTCGCTCGGCCCCCGCTCCTGGAAGATAAAGACAGAAATCTGGTGCTGGCGGACGCGGAAAATAAGTTCCGCACCCGGGGACTGGCTCAGATAAGAGACCCTCCCGCCTACCAGGACGAAAGGTGAACCCTGCAGCTCGGGCAGGTTAAAGGTGAAGGGAATCTTGCCCTCGAACCATGGCTTTACCGTGTGACGATCGGTGGAAACGACATCCACCGGGTTGGCGCTGGCGAGTGTTGCCACATGCTGGTCGACCAGTTCGCTCATCAGTTGTTGTTCGCTGTTCCGGGCCCGGTTGAGGCTCAGAAGGACTGCAACAGCAATCAGCAGCGCGGTGGCAGTCGCAGTTACAAAGATGGGGAGCCAGCTCCGCCTCCAAAGGGATGGGGACGGCCTGCGTGCGGCGAGGCTCGCTTGCAGGCGCGCTCGAAATGCTGGGTCGGGGGTGAACCTCTGGCCGGCATCCCGGACCGCGCGTTTCTGCTGCAGTTTGCGCAGGCCCTCTGCGGCGCAGGTGGCGCATCCGCGCAAATGTTCATCCAACGCGCGTGCCTCCTCAGCGGGAAGCTCTCCGTCGAAGTAGGTATCGAGTTTTCCAGTCCAAGGCTCGCAGGCCATGATTCTAGTGAACCTCTTCAGTCCCCTTGCAGTTCTTGCACGGTATCCCGTAAGGCCCGGCGGGCGCGCGACAAACGCGACATCACTGTGCCTATCGGAATGGCAAGAGTTGTGGAAATTTCCTGATACGACATTTCTTCAAATTCACAGAGGAGCAGCATCTCGCGATAAGGCGCGGGCAACCGGCCCAGAGCCTCCTGCACAAGCTGCTGATCCGAACGCTGTATCAGAATGCTCTCCGGCGTGTCCTTGACCGCGGGAAGGCTTTCTCGGTCGCTTTCCGGTTCCAGCGGCACCATCGCCGTCGCCTTCAGCCCGGTGCGAGACGTTAAGAACGTGTTACGCAAAATCTGGTAGATCCAGGCGCGGAAGTTGGTGCCCGGCTGAAATGAGGCGAATCCCTTGAGAGCCTTGGCGTAGGTCTCTTGTACCAGATCTTCGGCTTCCTCCCGATCCTGTGTCAGCCAGTGGGCAAAGTTATAAAGCCGCTCAAAGAGAGGCATGGCCAACTCCTCGAACGACCCCGATAACGAGCGCTCTTCCAACACGCACACAAGAGTAAACCCGTGAACCGTCGTTTTATTCCCACATCGCCAAAATAAATTCTGAGCGGGGTCGCCTTCCAACGGACCTTGGTGGGGACGACACCGCTATTTCGCACCGGAAAGTAGGCTAGAATGACCTCCGGCGGCAATTGCAGAGATCCGAAATAAAGAGGATTCCATGTGGGATAGGTGTTTCTGCTTTATTTTTGCGAAGTTGATTGCTATCGCGGGCGCATTGGCCGCGGTGTCCTTGGTTGCGTCGATGTGTGCGGCGCAGCCGCAAAATGCCATTTCGGCTGCTTCCGATCCGCGGCTGCAAAAGGCCTACCGCTTCCAGCAGGGCGGCTGGACGTACGTTCATCTGGAGGGATCTCCCTCCGATATCGGTTTCCAGCACGGCTATCTGCTGGCGGCCGAGATCGAAGACGCGTTCGAAACGATCAAGCTGTCCAACACGCACACCACAGGGCGCGATTGGGAGTTCTTCCGCAAGACGGCGCGCGAGATGCTGTGGCCCCACATCGACACCGAGTATCAGCAGGAATTGCAGGGCATCGCCGACGGGGTGAAGGCGCACGGCATGGACCTCGACGTCTACGATATCGTGGCCCTCAATGCGTTTGAGGAGCTGGCGGACTACTACGTCCCGTGGTTGAACAAGTTGGAGAAGAAAACGACCAACAACAAAACTGCGAACAAGCTGGGGAAGTCAGCGAACATGCCCAAGTTGGCTGCTCCCGGTAATTGCAGCGCCTTCGTCGCCACCGGAAGCTACACCAAAGATCACCGGATCGTGATCGCCCACAACAACTGGACCAGTTACCTGGTGGGCGAACGCTGGGTGGTGATCTTCGACATCGTGCCGCAGATCGGGCAGCGCATTCTCATGGACGGGTTTCCGGGGGTGATCACCAGTGACGACGACTTCGGCGTGAACTCGGCGGGCATCATGATCACCGAAACGACGATCACGCAATTCGAGGGATGGGACCCGAACGGCAAGCCGGAATTTATGCGCTCGCGCAAAGCGCTGCAGCACGCCCAGAGCATTGACGACTACGTGCGCATCATCAAGGAAGGCAACAACGGCGGTTACGCCAACGACTGGCTCATCGGTGACCGCAAGACGAACGAGATCGCCTATCTCGAACTCGGCCTGAAAAATACTCCGCTGTGGCGGACGAAAGATGGATATTTCGTGAGTTCGAACTTTCCCCGCGACCCCAAACTGATCCGCGAGGAAACCAGCGGCTTCGATCCCAACGACGCTTCGTCTTCGATGAATGCGCGGCATGTCCGCGCGGACGAAATGGTGCAGCACGCTAAGGGAACGATTGACGTCGAAATGGCCGAGGCGTTCCTGGCGGATCATTTCGACAGCTTCGAGAAAAAAGAACAGCACAACGAGCGCTCGCTGTGCGGACATGTCGATGCTTCGTCGCGGGGCGTGAAACAGTGGGAATGGGATGCGTACAATCCCGGCGGCGCTGTGCAGGGGAAAGCTACCGATAGCAAGATGGCTGAGAACATGAGTTTCGTGGCGCGCGCCGGTCATCCTTGCGGTGCGGATTTTGCGGCGGCGGATTTTCTTGAGCATCATCCGGAGTATTCATGGCAGAAGCCGCTGCTACGCGATATGAAGGCGGGGCCCTGGACGAAGTTTCAGGCCGGGCAGAAGGGCAGCCAGTAGTTCACCACGGCTCATGCGGGACAGCCGCCCCGGTTGTTCCTGAGCGAGCGCAGCGAGTCGAAGGCGCTTGAATTGTACTGGAGAACTACTCCATAAGCAGTAGCTTCCCGACCTTAATGTTTTTGACTAAGCCACCTGGGTAGTTGTAAAGAACTAACCAAAGGTCAAGAGTACGGTAAGCACCGTAAGCTCGCCTCCCCGGCCCTAGGTGCCACAGAACAACCCAGGAGGGGCAACCCGATGAAGAGACTCGTATATTTGCTGTTTGCGGTACTGGCAATCACCCTGATGTCAGGGGGAAATGCTCTCGCTAAAAACGAGGTCTATCAAGGCGACAACAGCGTCTATTTCGTCACCTACTACTCCAATGCGAATACCACGGGTGCTCCGGATCAAACCCTGCGTATCGTCAACGATGGTGACTATACAGGATGCGTCCCCAGCGTCGAGAGTGATGTAGAATGCATCGTGGATCCACCCCTGTCCCTGTGGGCGGCGATCTACGTGTTCGATGACAGCCAGGAACTGCGGTCGTGCTGCGCCTGCCAAATCACCGCAGACGGTCTGCTTTCGGAATCCGTGAATAAAGAGCTCACGGCCAACGAATTCACCGGCAGGGGACAAATAGCGCGTGGCGTTATCAAGGTCATTTCGTCTACGAGCGGTGACCCGACCAACCCCGTGCCGTTTCCCGGACTGCGGGCATGGGCCACGCACATCCAGGCAACGACGACCACGTTTCCAGCTCCCGGCCCGGGCAGCCCTGTAAACGCCGTCGAAAAGGGGCCGTGGTTCGTTACCGAAGACGCGTTAGCCGATTCGAACCTCACGCAGCTTGAAGATAGTAACCTGGGGACCCTGTGTTCTTATGGGCTAACGATTGGCAGCGGCTACGGTAC
>JBEKWL010000126.1:0-10900 GCA_049513095.1 Terriglobales bacterium | reverse complement strand
CACTATGGAAACTTGGGACGCAATGCCCTCGTCGGCCCCACGTTTAAACAGTGGGATCTCGCCATCTACAAAGATACGGTCCTTGCTGAGCACCTCAAAATGCAACTACGCGCCGACTTCTTTAACATTCTCAATCATCCCAACTTCTCGAACCCAGTGCTGCCAGCGTTTATCGCCGACCCGGCGGCCAATGCCATTGCGCCTCCAGGCTGTGCATGCGGGTTTGTGCCGAACGCAAATGGTACTCGCGAAGTCGGCAACGGCGCCTATCAAATCGTCGCCACCGGCGACGTAGGTATCGGCAACCCGTTCCTCGGCGGCGGAGGTCCGCGCGGCATTCAGCTGGCCGTCAAGTTCAGTTTCTAGCGAGTACAATTTCTTTCCCGGCTCCTCCCGCGAAGGTGCGGGAGGAGTTTTTCTTTGCGAATAGTTCCGTTTCCCACGTCTCCCCCCAAACTGGGGTACACTTTCACAACGTATGGCTGAGAAAAGCAAAACTACTGAGAGGCGTGCGCTCCAGCGGGTGCCAGTTCGTGTCCCGGTCAAGGTGCGTCACGAGGGTTCTGAGCACGCGGGCTTGACTCGCGATCTGAGTTCCTCGGGGATCTTTCTCTATTCCGAGTCGGAGGTGAAACCAGGCTCGAAGCTCGAACTGGTCATCATGCTGCCTCCCGGCCTGGGATTGGGGCCCGGAGGATGGACACTCTGCCAGGCCTCGGTGGTGCGGGTGCAGGAATCGGGCAAGGGCGTGGGCGTTGCCGCGACCCTCGACCGCATCGAGATGTTGCCAGAGATCAGCTGAAAGGCAGGGGGATGGTGCTTAACGGCAGGCCGCCATCCGGCAGTTTTTTCTCAATTTGATCCAGCAGTGAAAATAAGTTCACCCCCCACGAAAGTTTACTTCACATTGCCCCATCCATGGTGCAATAATGGCCCGCTTCAAAAGCAAAAGGCGGAGTGGGGCGCCTTTTCCAGGTAGGTAGGTCATGTGGATTGAAAAATTGAGCGATGGCGTCGTTGAACTGGACACGGCGATCGGGCCTCGATACGTACAGCCGAATCTCGTGCAACGCGCGTATCTGATTTGGACGTTTCGAAATTTTTTCTCGCTGCCACAGCAAGTGCTGCGTCCGTGGGAACGCCGATTGATTGATCGTCTGTGGAGCGAGAACAACTTCGTGTCCATGCCCGCAGTGGGTGCACACGATATACCGGTCATCGGAAGAATCGAGTGGCGCGTCCCGGCTCCGGCAGAGGTTGTGCCCATTCGGAAACCCGTGTCCGGTTCGAAACCGGCCGCAGCGGAGCAAAGCCGGGAAGCCGCCTCAGCGTAGTCGCGAAGCGGCGCGCCGCTGCGGGATTAGGTTGGGTTCAAGCTCGTCCAATTCCATTGGGGTGAGACGTCTTCGTGCGGAAGTATTTCGTCTTCCTGCGGCGGACTGGGCGTGTGCCCGACCGGCATCTCGTAGCAAGGTGGCCCGCATAATCAGCGGAAGGCCGCGCCCCACGCGCCGAAAATGACAAACCCCGCCCCGCGAACTCCCAGCGCTCAGCAGCAAGAAAGGCAGACCATCGTGATTCAAAAACAGAACGGAATTTCTACTCCAAGCTTGCGGACACAACAGAATCCCCCAGGCAAGAAGTGAGCGACAGAACTTCCCGACTGCAGAATCTATTTAGTCTGGATGCGGGAATTACATGGAACTAGCGACAATGCGGTGCGCAGGCAACCAGGATGTTGCCGCGGACTCAGGCCTTATTCTCAGGCTTGATTTCGGGCTTGACTTCAGCCTTGGTATCGTGATCCTTCATACCATCTTTCAGTGCGCGAATGCCTTCGCCCAGACCCTTGCCCAACTCCGGCAATTTCTTGGGACCAAACACCAGCAAAGCGATAAAGAAGATCACCAGCAGGTGCATGGGTTGAAACAAGCCTTCAAACATAAAGCCTCCGAACCGGAGATGCTGACCGAAAGCACCGGACAGCACAACCACATGTAGTGTACCCTAACTGATCGCCGGCAGTCTCCGCGATTCCCGCCACGACCGCTACCCTCCCTGGCTCGCTGGGCCATGTCCCTAAAAATTACTTCGGTGACCTATCGGCGACAGCGCAGCCGGACTATTTTGGCCACAGGGCGATTTTCGCGCGTCAAAACCGCCAATAGCGCCGGAGGGCTTCGTGAAACGCTGTGTCCTGAGATGGCTTTTGCTTCTGCTGGCGGCAGGCTCGTTGCAGGCTGAACAAGCTCCGCCCACGCCCGCCTCCGACGCCATTTTCCTGTGGCTGGCGGGGGGCATTTCGAGCGCGCGGATCCAGCGCCTGATGCAGACGCAGAACGGCCAAACGCGGGACGATGCCCGGAACCTTTCATGCCACGTCACGCCGCCATGCATCCGCGCCCTGCAAAAGGCAGGGGCTGACTCGGGCTTGATTCAGAGCCTCGTGCGTCAGAGTCCGGATCCGAAGTCCGGATCGGGGTCCGGGCCGAAAGCCGGCCGCCACGACGCCCCCTGCGGCTGCGCTAGTCCCGCGGCACAGGTTGGCGCTCTGGTTCACGACAAGAACTTCGATGCCGCCGAAAACAAAATCCGCGCCTTGCTTCGCGACGATGCGGACACTTCTTCGCCGAATAATGCTGCGCTGCATTTTGTCCTCGGAACCGTCTTGCGCCGGCAAGACCGGTTCGACGACGCGCTCGACGAGATTACGGAATCTTCGCGCCTGATGCCCGGTTTCCCCGAAACGCACAGCCAGTTTGCTTACCTGTTTTACCGGACCGACGATGCCGAGGACGCCCTCGCCGAAGCGCGCACCGCCCTCAGCATGGATCCCGCCAACGCGGAGGGCTACCGTTACCTCGGACTCGCGCTCTACGCCGAGGGCCATTATGATGCCGCCCTGCACGCCTTCGAAGAATCTCTGGCGCGCGAACCCGCCGGCTCACTGGCGAACGCGGACGTTTACTTCGATATGGGAATCACGCACCGCGATCAGGGAGACTTGCGCCGCGCCGCCATCGCCTATCGCCACGCGCTCAGCCTGCGTCCCGACTTCTGGGAGGCGCACAGCAATCTTGGCGTCGTCCTGCACGATCAGGGCAAGCTGGATGAGGCAATAGCGGAATATCGCTTCGCCAAGCGCCTCAAACCCGAAGAAGCCAGCGTCCGCAACAACCTGGGCAATACTCTTTGCGACAAGGAAGACTTCGATAGCGCCATCACGGAATTCAAGGATCTCTATGGTCAGAGTCCGGAGTGGGAGGGTGGTCACAACTGCCTGGCCCGCGCCTACATGTCCAAGCGTGACTACCCCTCTGCCATTCGCGAGTTACAGGCTGCCATCGCCGCCAATCCCGCCGGAGCGGCCGAACACCGCGTTCTGGGGCAGGCCCTCCTGCTTTCGGGAAAAGACCAGGAAGCCGTGGAGGTGCTGCGCAAAGCAGTTTTGCTCAATCCGGAATCCGGCCTGGCCCACCACTATCTCGGCACCGCCCTGGTGAATACCCAACAACTAGCTGGGGCTGAAAAGGAGTTTCGCGAGGCCCTCCGCCTGGAGCCCAGCGCCCAGAATCACTATTCCCTCGCCGCCTGCCTGATGGCTCTTAACCAATACGAAGAGGCTCTCAGAGAACTCGAAATCGCCTCTCGCCTGGATCCCAGCCAGAACCTTTACCGGGCCCGTATGCAGGAGGTCGTCCGGCTGATCACGACCTCGAAGTAACTCTCCCCCAAGATGCACCATGGGAGGTTACCTTCGGCATGTACCTACGTGTTTCGCCCTCCAACCACCAACAAACCTAAAATATGATGAGAAAACGCGGTGCTTGTAGCGCCGCCGGGACGATTCATGGAAACCACCGCTGCCAAACCAGCCCGAGAGAAGTCCGTCAACCCTGCTGCACTATCCACTCCAGAGCGGCATAGGCCGCAGGGGCCCGCGCCGGCAGTCCCCAGGGAACCGGAGCACAAGCCCATCGGCTATGGCATGCCTTGTTCGCGTTGCCGAGCCTACTATCCCGCTGACATGCGCGTTTGTCCGATCTGCAAGTCGCCGGATCGGGTCTCGCCCACCGCACC
This sequence comes from Terriglobales bacterium, assembly GCA_049513095.1. Taxonomy (GTDB): domain Bacteria; phylum Acidobacteriota; class Terriglobia; order Terriglobales; family Acidobacteriaceae; genus Acidiflorens. Next base: position 6,820 of record JBEKWL010000126.1, on the reverse strand, counting down.
GTTGGCGCATGCGTCTTCCGTGGCTTCCACCGCGTCGCAGGCCGCGTCGCACCTCACAACCGGCGCGCAAATCGTCGCCACGCAAATCACCGGCACGCAGATCACCGGCACGCAGATCGACGACGACCGCGAGCGCTTCCTCAAAGAGCTCAAGTCACAGGCCTTCGCTTCCCATACTCAGATCAACGCCACGGCCACGTTCCGTTGCGTTCTCGAACACCAGCACAGCGGGGCCACCGAACCGGCCGCCGTCTGCCATAGCTGCTACGGCGAGGCGCGGCAGCAGGCTGACCGCATGGAAGCGGCTCTCCACATGGATGCGGACGAAGCAGCAAGGATTGTCTATGAAGCGGTATGGGCTGACACGTCCGATCCCAATATGACTTACTTGAACGCCGCTACCGCACTGCTGTCGGAGTTGCGCAAACGCGCCGGCATCGGCCTGCTGCTCGGCGCGAATCAGCCCTTGGCGCACTAGCCGCAGCGCGCCGGGTCTACCTATTAACTCAAAAGGTAATAACCAAGTACGGGGTGCGGGTACGCCTCGGAACTGCCCCAATCACGCACTGGGCGGGGTGGGTGTCTGTGGTGGCCGTCACAGCTTGGGCGTGATGAAAAAGGTTAGCTCAGCGGGAATGGAAGCTCTTAAGAGTGTGCGGGCTAAACTGGGCCGTCCCTCCGGGACTTGGCTCATTTCTTTCGCCTTTCCCAGCGCTGAAGCGCTGGGCTAAGCTCGGTCGCCCCTCCGGGGCTGGAACTTCGATGCTTCGTTCCACCGGGTCGCTCGAAAACCAGTTCTCACGCACACACTTAAGCCCAACAACTAGCTGGGAAGAGAATAAGAAATGCCCTCTCATTTTCCGATACGGCAATGGTCAAAGAAAATGCTGATTTCATCCCGAATGGTGAGCATCGAGCGGATGCCTGGAGGCTGCGGAAAAAGTCAGATGTCGATGGACAGCCCCTAATGGACAGCCCCTAAAGGGGCGTCTGATTCGGGAGAACTTGCGGTATCGCTGAAGCGATACCCTGATACGAAACCTGAGTTTTTCCGCGCCTGCTCGGTGGCTGACCCTGCGGGGTGGTTTGCAACTTCCGGATTTCTTCCACATCTTATTTTCTGGAGACCCGACATGACTGAAAAACTCAGCGACAAGATCGCCAAGACCGAAGCCGAGTGGCGGCAGCAGCTCACTCCTGAGCAGTATCAGGTGGCCCGCGCCTGCGGCACCGAGCGCGCTTTCACCGGCCAGTACTGGAACCAGCACGACGACGGGACGTACCACTGCGTCTGCTGCGGCGCACTGCTTTTTGGCTCGGACACAAAATTTGATTCGGGAACCGGATGGCCGAGTTTCTATGCCGCCGCCGACCGCGAGAACATCAGCGAACACACCGACACCAGTTATGGCATGACGCGAACGGAGGCGCGCTGTGCCCGCTGCGATGCCCATTTGGGCCACGTGTTTCCGGATGGTCCCGGGCCAACCGGGCTGCGCTACTGCATGAACTCGGCGTCGCTTGACTTCAAACCGAAGAAGTGACAAAAGAAGAACGATGGAGTGCGGGCAGGTTTGCCGGGCACTCCATCGTTTTTTTGTGGGTAGTAACCTTCGTGAAATTATGCGTTGGCGGGAGTCGCGGCCATTGCTTTTGGCGATTCCTGCTTGTTCTGGGCCGACTCGTGCTTTTTCTGATCTTTCTTTTCGGGGTTGCGCACTTCGACGCCGCCCTTGAGGATCGCGCCTTCTTCGATGCTGATGCGATGCGTGATCACGTCGCCCGAGAGCTGGCCTTCGCTGCGGATGTCCAGCCGGTCCGCGCATTCGACGTTGCCCTGCACCTTGCCCATGATGACGACTTCCTGGGCGGTGATGTTCGCCGCGACGTTTCCGTTACGGCCGATGGTGATGCGATTGTCGGGGAAGCTAATGGAGCCTTCGACGCGTCCGTCAATGAAAAGCGATTCCGCACCCGACACTTCACCCTTGATGACGAGCGAGCGTCCGATAGTGGCCTGATCCATGGGTGAGGTGGCCGGCTTGACCGGAGTGTAACTGTTCGTGGGCGGGACGGCGTTTGGAGAGTACTTCGATTCCGGAGACTGCAACATGGATAGACCTCACTTGAGATCCGCGACCGCAGCGGGAGTTGGCCCTGCGGTCGCGGTCGATAGGGCTTCTAACGGCAAGATGAGGATGGCACGAAAGGACGTGTTACGACAGGTTACCGAAGGGGGTGTCCGTTGGCGCAGCGTGTATCGTGCGAACTCACGGGGGAATCATTTTCCGATTCGTCCCGCGCCCGTCCCTTGCAAAAAACGCAAGGAACGGGGCACCTCCACCCCCAGGTACCGTTCCATCCCTTACAATGAGAACTGATCCTCCCGCATGAAACGCATCGCCATCCTGGGTTCGACGGGTTCGATCGGCCGCAGCACTTTGAGTGTGGTCGAGAGCTATCCCGACCGCTTTCAGGTCGCCACGCTGGCGGCTGGCAACAATGCCGAATTCGCCTTTGAGCAAGCCGTACGCTGGAAGCCCCGCGTGCTCTCGCTGGCAAACGAGCGGGATGCCGAGGCGCTCCGCGGCAAACTCCGTAGCGCGGGCCTGTCCGAAATCGAAGTCGTCAATGGCGCCGCGGGCACGGTGCGGGTGGCGACCCATCCAGAGGTGGATTTCGTGGTCAGCGCGATTGTCGGCGTCTCCGGCCTGGAGGCGACCTACGAGGCGGTGCGCGCGGGCAAGTCCGTCGGCCTGGCCAACAAAGAATGCCTCGTGGTAGCGGGCGAACTGATCACCGCCGAGGCGCGGAAGCAGGGTAAGCCGCTGTTGCCGATCGACAGCGAACATAACGCCGTCCACCAGTGCCTGCGCGGCGGACGGATGGACGGGGATGCCAACGAAGTCGAGCGCATCTGGCTGACGGCTTCCGGCGGTCCGTTTCTGAAGACGCCCAAGTCGGAATTTGCCTCAATTACGGTCGAACAGGCGCTCAATCATCCCACCTGGAAAATGGGCAAAAGGATCACCATCGACTCTGCAACATTGATGAATAAAGGGTTCGAGGTGATCGAGGCCTGCCGGTTGTTCCATATACCGCCCGGCCGGGTGCAAGTCATTGTGCACCCGCAGTCTACGATCCATTCCATGGTCGAATTCGTGGATGGCAGCATACTTGCTCAATTCTCGGTGACCGACATGCGTCTGCCCATTTTGTATGCGCTGACGTATCCGGATCGGATCCCGTCGGATTTGCGCTTCTCGGTCATGGACATGAAGCATCTGGATTTCTGCCCTCCGGATATGGCTAAGTTCCCTTGTCTCGGTTTAGCCTACGAAAGTCTGGCATACGAAGGGGCCGGTACCGGAGGCGCAAAGACCATTGCCCTGAACGCCGCCGACGAGGTCGCGGTAGCGGCGTTTCTCGAGGAGCAGATCGGATTCGACGAGATTCCGCGGATCATCGAAGAAACAATGTCTGCAACGCCAACTGGCCATTTGGAATCTATAGAGAAAGTGCTTATGCTGGATACCGAGGCCCGCCTTTTGGCAAGAGAAATGGTGAAACATTACCGCCGAAAGGGATCGCCCATCCGGGCCATTTCGTAATAGGAAATTTGGGGTAATCTAGGGAGCTATGCCGCAGCTTTTGTCCGTCCTCCATACCATCTTCGACATGGGGATCGTGCTGGGATTCATGATCCTGATTCACGAGTTCGGCCATTACGCCGCGGCCAAGTATTTCGGAGTCCGGGTAGAGGTGTTTTCCATCGGCTTTGGCAAACGTCTGCTGGGCTTCACCAAGGGCGGGACCGACTATCGCATCAGCGCGGTTCCGCTGGGCGGGTACGTGAAGATGTCGGGCGAAAATCCCATGGACGACCGCACCGGCGATCCGGGGGAGTTTCTGTCGCATCCGCGCTGGCAGCGCTTCATCGTAGCCCTGGCCGGGCCGGCGATGAACATCATGCTGGCCGTCGCCCTGCTCACCGGCGTGTACATGGTGCATTACGAATACCCCGCCGTGCTCGATGAGCCGGCCGTTGTGGGATGGGTGAATCCCAACACTCCGGCCGATAAAGCGGGAATCCAGAAGGGTGACAGGATTGTCCGGGTCGAGGACATCGAGAATCCGAATTGGGAGCAGGTGGACGTTACGGATGCGCTCAGCCCGAATCAGCCTTTGAAATTTGGCATCGAGCGCGACGGCAAAGTCATGGATAAGGTCCTGGTGCCGGAGCCGCTGGGGCCCAATCAATACGGCGTGGTGGGTTGGGTGCCCAAGGAGTCCAGCGTTATTTTGACAGTCGTCGAACCTGGGATGCCTGCCGAAAAGGCCGGTCTCAAAGTCGGAGACCAGATCCTCACCGCGAATGGGGAGGACATTCCCGCGCTGGAAGCGCTCGTCCAGATGTTGAACCGCACCAAGGATCAGCCTCTGGAACTTGTGGTTCTCCGCAACCGCCAGAAACAGACCTTCACGGTGAAACCGACCCTCGCCGCCGGAGGGCCCTCGCAAGAAACCCGTTACCGGATCGGCGTCGCCAGCGTTCCCACTAAGGTTGTGAAGCTCGGTTTTGCGGAGGCGCTGAAACGCTCCCTGTCGGACAACAAGAAGAGCTCTTTCCTGATCCTGGAGTTGTTGCAAAAGATGGTGCAGCGCAAAGTATCCATGCGTCAGGTCGATGGTCCGATCGGAATCGGCAGCGCGGTTGGCCAAGCCGCCCGGGAAGAGGGCTGGATGCCGCTGCTGTTAATCACTGCCGCCATCAGCTTGAACCTGGGCATCATGAACCTGCTGCCAATTCCCATCCTGGATGGCGGCGTGATCCTGCTCCTTTTCATCGAGACACTCATGCAGAAAGAAATCAGCCTGCCCATCAAAGAACGCATCTACCAGGCGGCATTCGTCTTTCTGGTGCTTTTTGCCGTGATGGTGATCTATAACGACCTCGTCAAGACACTGCCAGGGCTCACGCGGATGCCGTAGGGCGGCCATCAGCCGTCAGCCGAACCCTTTTCAACGCAGAGGGCGCGGAGAAGACCGCAGAGACCACAGAGAAGTTCTTGGCAAACCCGAATTTCCTCGGCGATCTCGGCGCACTCGGCGTGCGCTGCGTTGAAGGGGTTTGGCTGGCCGATCTCGCGCTTTTCCCCTCCGTGGTTTAAAATAGACCTCAAACATGGCCGAAATTCATCGTAGAAAAACCCTTACCGCCGCTATCGGCGGCGTCCGCGTTGGCAGCAATGCACCGGTTATGGTGCAGTCCATGACCAACACCGACACCGCGGACATCCCCGGCACCATCAAGCAGGTAACCGCCCTGGCCCGAGCCGGCAGCGAAGTAGTCCGAGTCACCGTCAACAATGACGATGCCGCCAAGGCCATCCCCCACATAGTCGAGGGGCTCGAGAAGCAGGGCTTGCGAGTGCCGATCATCGGCGACTTCCATTACAACGGACACCTCCTCTTGACCAAGTACCCCGGCTGCGCCGAGGGACTGGCCAAATACCGAATCAATCCCGGCAACGCCAGCATAGGGCGCAAGAACGACGACAACTTCCGCACCATGATTGAGGTAGCCGCCAAACACCAGAAGCCCGTGCGCATCGGCGTGAACTGGGGATCGCTGGATCAAGCATTGCTGACGAAGATGATGGACGAGAACTCGCGCCTGCCGGAGCCGAAAGACGCCCGCGAAGTCACCATGGAAGCGATCGTAGTAAGCGCGCTCACTTCGGCGAAGCTGGCCGAGCACCATGGACTGCGCCCCGAGCAGATCATTCTGAGCGCGAAAGTCAGCGGGGTGCAGGATCTGATCGATGTGTATCGCATACTTGCCGCGCGCTGCCAGTACCCGCTGCATCTGGGACTAACCGAAGCCGGCATGGGCGCCAAGGGCATTGTGGCCTCAAGCGCGGCCATGGCCGTACTGCTGCAGGAAGGCATCGGCGATACCATCCGAGTTTCGCTCACCCCCGCCCCCGGAGGCGATCGCACCGAAGAAGTCCGGGTAGCGCAGCAGATTCTGCAGTCGCTAAGCATTCGCAGCTTCACCCCGCAAGTCACCGCCTGCCCCGGTTGCGGCCGCACCACCAGCACTTTCTTCCAGGAAATGGCCGAGCAGATTCAAACCTACCTGCGCGACCAGATGCCGGTCTGGAAACAGACGCACACCGGCGTGGAAGAAATGAAAGTAGCGGTGATGGGCTGCGTAGTGAACGGCCCCGGGGAATCGAAGCACGCCAGCCTCGGAATTTCTCTGCCCGGAACCGCCGAAGAACCGAAAGCCCCCGTCTACGTGGACGGCCGCCTTTTCACCACGCTGAAAGGCGACAGGATCGTAGCCGAGTTCATCAAGATTCTCGACGACTACGTCGGGTCCCACTACGCGGCCAGAGAAAAAGAAGGGGTCGGCGCGCGGGGCTGAGTCGGTTGAGACCTCGCCGCGAGTCAATTTACATAGGTCCTTCGCTTCGCTCAGGACGACAGTGTTGGCAATTTGTGGACGCCACACTAGCTAAAAGCCTAGCAGGCTGCGGAAAAAGTACTTTCCGCGTCGCAGTCTCACCTCAGCGGCTAAAGCCGGCCCTGAAAACAAGCCGGTTACCGCAGCGGTGAACCGCTGCAACTCCTGACATCGTAACAAGAAAACGCGTTACTGACGTTATCTTTCAATCACTTAGCACCCGTAGCACTCTACAGGTGAAAGTGCATTCGTAAAGTTAAGTGAAAGTCAGGAGACGCGAAATGCCAACCGAAGCGACCGCCGTCGCAGTCGAAGGGCCGCCACCGCCCGTTATCAAGCTGCGCCGCC
>JBEKWL010000125.1:0-10928 GCA_049513095.1 Terriglobales bacterium | reverse complement strand
CGCGGCGACGCCTTCCTGGCCGTAAGCGTGAACGCGGCCGGCGCACTCGCCGTGGGCAACGAACGAAAGCTGTTTGAGATGCGAGCTGCCTGGGGGCGCAGCCCAATGCATGCCGGGTATGCAGTCGCGCCGGATGGCAGGCGGTTTCTGATCCTGCGCCCGGAGCCGAAGGCCATCCCCACCCAGATCAATGTGGTCCTCAACTGGTTCGAAGAATTGAAGGCCAGGGTGCCCACCCACTGAAGTGGTGGACAGTTGGAAATGCAACGGCCATTTTCTTTGCGCTCTTTGCCTCTTTATGGCCTTTGCGAGAAACTCCTCGTTCCTTGTGCAGGATTGACTTGGCGAAACTGCCTGCCTACGATGCCTGCTAAGTGCGTGGCGGATTCGCTTAATTGATCGGACCATTTCTCACTACGGCATCCTCCGCAAACTGGGCAGCGGAGGGATGGGCGTGGTCTATGAAGCCGAACCCGTAATCCCGCCGCGGTTCTGGAAAGAGTTTCATCCGGGATTTCCATGTTGATCTCCGGGATAGCCGCGATATGCTGATTTTCGCTGTCGCACACCCCGGTTGGTTTCTTCGCGCTGCCGCGGAATAGTTACGCGCACCCTGGCGCCAAGCAATTCCGGACGGATGACGGGCAAACCGGAACTTATTCCGGTCCAGAAGTCGGCTTCTGGGAGATCTCCTCGAAGCCCGTTTGTGGACCATTTCCGGTTAGCCGACAATACACCTGGAATCGTCGCATCCTCTGCAACGTGCTGCGCAGGCTATAATTACGCGCACCCATGGCGCTCACCCCTGGCACCAAACTCGGGCCTTACGAGATCGTGGCGCCAGCCGGCGCCGGCGGCATGGGCGAGGTGTATCGTGCGCGCGATGCACGGCTCAACCGAGACGTTGCCATCAAAGTCCTGCCTGCGGGTTGCGCCCGCGACCCCGAGCGACTACGGCGCTTTCAGCAGGAGGCGCAGGCCGCGGCTGTGCTGAATCATCCCAACATTATGGCAGTGCATGATTTTGGCGAGCACGAAGGCTCGCCCTACATGGTCACCGAGTTTCTGGAGGGTGAGACATTGCGCGAGAGGCTGCGTGCCGGGACGCTGCCGGTGCGCAAAACCACGGAATACGCTGAGCAGGTTGCGCGTGGTCTGGCAGCGGCGCATGAGAGGGGAATCGTTCATCGTGATCTGAAGCCGGAGAATATTTTTGTTACGCGCGATGGACGAGTGAAGATCCTCGATTTCGGCCTGGCTAAGCTGACGCGTCCCGAAGGCACAGTTCCTTCCGACGGCGTGACGCTGGCGTCGCAAACCGAGCCGGGCATGGTGATGGGCACGGTCGGCTACATGTCGCCGGAGCAGGTCAAGGGACAGAACGCCGACCACCGCTCCGATATCTTCAGTTTCGGCGCGATTCTTTACGAAATGCTTTCGGGCAAGCGCGCGTTTCATGGCGATACTTCAGTGGAGACCATGACCGCGATCCTGAAACAAGATCCGCCAGAGCTTTTGGAAACCAATCGCACGGTGCCTCCTGCGCTGGAGCGGGTGGTGCGCCACTGCATGGAGAAAAATCCGGAAGAGCGCTTCCAATCGGCGCACGATCTCGCCTTTAATCTCGAGGCGCTGACCGGGATCAGCAAAGTAGCCAGCGAGGTTCAGATACCCTCGGCAAGGAATCGCGCGTGGCTTTTGCCGGCTATTATTGCCTTCCTTGCCCTAGCGCTCGCCGCCGCATTCTTCTTGGGACGGACAACCCGTGCCCTGTCCAAACCGGAGTTTCACCAGGCCACATTCCGTAGCGGGACGGTTTACCGCGCGCGATTCGCGAATGATGGAAGCTCGATCCTTTACAGCGCTGCCTGGGAGGGCAAGCCGACTGAACTATTCACGTCAAGGTACGGCAGCGTAGAGTCACGCTCTTTGGCAGCCGAGACCCTCGTAGCGGCGATCTCTTCCAAGAATCAGGTTGCCGTTTTGCTCAATTTCAAGTTCTTCGGTGCCGGCAGCATTTGCCTGGCCGAGGGCACGCTGGCCTTGCTTCCGATCGAAGGGGGCGCTCCCCGTCCGCTATTGCAGCACGTTCAGTACGCTGATTGGACACCCGACGGTTCCGAACTCGCTATTATCCGGGCCCCGGAGGAAGAGGTTAGGGGATTGCGCACTAACGTGCTGCAGTTCCCAATTGACAAAACCATCTACACGCCGCCACGAGGTTGGATTAGCCATGTTCGCTTCTCACCCGACGGAAAGTATCTGGCATTCGAGGAGCACGTTCCGTTTGGCGATGACGGAAAACTTGTTGTCATCGACCGTACCGGAAAGAAAATTGCCGAGTCGCCACACTACAGCTCGATTAACAGTCTCGCCTGGTCGCCGAATCAGGAGGTCTGGTTTACGGCTACTCCGGGCGAAGACAGCCGTGCTCTACAAGCTATGAATTTGCACGGCCAAACGCGCGAGATATACCGTGCGCCTTCTGACCTGACCATTCACGACATCGCTGCCAATGGCCGCGTTCTGCTTACGACCGATAATAGCCGCCTATTGCTGATGGGCGGGGTGGCCGGCTCGCCGGACAAGGATCTTTCCTGGCTCGGCTGGTCTCTGGCCGCCGGCATCTCCGACGATGGCTCGTCCGTCGTTTTCAGCGAAAGCGGGGCGGCCGTTGGAGGAAACTCGGTAACTCTCCTCCGCAAGCTTGATCGAAGTCCGGCCGTGGTGTTGGGGGACGGCTTGCCAACCGAACTGTCTCCCGACGGGAACTGGGTGGCAACGCTGGATAACCACGAGCCCCCGAATATCGTGTTGTTGCCTACGGGCGTAGGCAAGCCGAGGCAACTTACCTCAAACGGGTGGGAATACACCCGCGGGATGCATTGGATGCCCAATAGCTCGGCCCTTCTGGTTAACGCTGTGCAGCCCAGCCACAAGCGGAGGGTTTTTATGCTTGATGTCTCTACCAGTGAGATGCGCCCTGTGCTGCCCGAAGGCATCCAGGGCGGCTTGCCCTCACCGGATAGCAAGGTGCTGCTTGGCATGGACGGCAACACGCCCAAGACTTACACGATGACCGGAGCGGAGATTGGCGCTCTTCCAAAACTTGGCGGCGACGACGTCATCGACAGATGGGGAGCGGACGGGAAAGACCTTCTCATCTGGAATTATGCCGCCACACCCAGGCTTGATCGCATGGACATTGCCTCCGGAAAGAGAGTGCCTCTTATGACGATCAGCCCGCCCGACAGTACTGGTATCGTCGGCTTCAATGGCTGCCGCACCAGCAAGGACGGTAGAGTCCACATCTATTCCGCATATCGATTGCTGACCGATCTTTTTGTCGTACACGGACTTCGATAGCTCCCTAAATTCCCAATCAGTTCGACCTGCGCTGAACGCATGGTCGGCAATCCGGAAGTGATCACGCTCCCCAGGTGTCGGCTTCGCGGAGATCGCTATTGATCTCCTCCAAGCCCGTTTCTGGATAGCTTCCGGTTAGCCGACTACACAGGAGTTAGCCAATTGCTGACCGGGCCGATTGCTGGTTACAAGTTACAAGGCCATTTCCCAACACGTGTTCGGCTAGGTACGAAAACTCCAGCAGAATTCCGTTTCGCGAACCGGATTTATTTCTGGCTCAGAAGCTCTGGATCTCGGAGGATGAACATTCGACGAACAGGCGAGGCTACTGCGGAAAGCCAATCCGGCGGACCAAGTCCTGGAAGCGGGGGTCAGAGCGTAGTGAGTCGAATATGGGATCGCCTTTGAGGAATGAGAGCCAGAAATCGCGCCGCTGATAGCCCTTTTCGAGCCAGGCGAAGGCTTGATCCTTGTCGCCGAGACCAATGTAGATTTTCGCGAAGTTGGTTGGCGCTACATAGCCTTTCCTCGACTGCTCCTGCAAATCCGCAATCACGTTGCGGGCGTCTGCGGCACGGCCCATTCGGCCGTAAACGTAGCCGATCGTCGCGTACGGTTCTGCCGTGAAGTCTCCCGCTTTTTTCAATTCCTCGACGGCCTCCTGAAACTGACCCTGCGCGGCTAGAGTCTTGCCGAGGTAAAGATGCGCGGGCCAGAAGCGCGGTTCGAGATCCAAGGTCTTGCGCAGTTGGGAGACAGCCTCGTCGTAGCGCCGCGCCTCAAACAGAGATTGCGCCAAAATGAAATTCCCTTCCGCGGACACTGGATCGAGTTCGAGTGCTCGCCGGCCTTCGCGAATCGATTGATCAATCTTGCCCTCTTGACGGAGAAAATGTGCATGGTGGAGGTGTACGACGGAGGAGTTTGGATTCAGACGGAGCGCGGTCTGAAATTCTCTCTCGCTACCCGCCCAATCCCAGTTGTAGTCCGCCAAGTTGCTGGCCAGGGAGGCATGGGCTTCGGCAAGTTGGTCGTCAATCTCGATGGCGCGCTTCGCGGCAGCCTCGGATTGAGGAAGAACGTCCCCTGGAGTAGCGTTGCTGTTGAATATGAGGGCCCGATAGGACTGCGCCAGGGCGGCATAGGCCATCGCATAAGCGGGATACCTATTGATGGCAACCTGGAACAACTCTATGGCTTTTCGTTCGTCAGGCCCATTGTGCAGATTCAGGTGGAAGAGGCCGCGGAGATAGTCTTCGTGGGCTTCGGGATCAATGACGTCCTTTCGCACAAAGCGGCCCTGTTCCTGTGGGGTGAGTTTCAACTGGATTTCATCGACGATAGCCTGCGCGACTTCGTCCTGGAGGCGGAGCGAATCCCGGAAATTGCGTTCGTAACCCTTGGCCCAGAGGTGCGTATCGGTTGGACCCTGAACCAATTGCGCGGTGATACGGACGCGGTCGCCTTCGCGTTCGACCGACCCTTCAACCACAGCGTCCACATTCAGCTCTCGTGCAATCTCCGGAACCGACTTTTGTGTTCTCTTATATCGCATCGCCGAGGTGCGCGAGACGACTCGCAACGAGCTGACCTGGGACAGCTCGGTAGTCAGTTCTTCAGTCATGCCATCGGCGAAGTATTGCTGTTGAGGGTCGCCGGAGAGATTCTCGAGCGGCAGCACGACGAGAGAGTGAATGGCGGGAGCGGAGCCGCGATGGAATGCCCTGTCACGCAAACCACCGACATTGGCAGCGAATAGAGCGGCGGCAAGGACCGCCAGGGCGATGACGCCGGGAATCAATCGCCCTCGTTTCGCGGGCCCTGGAGGAACCACGGAACCGGGAACAGTGGGAGAGGAAGTGCCCGGCTGTGTGTGCACAGCTTCGAGGGCTGCGCGGACTTCGCTGGCACGCTGGTAGCGGTGGCCCGGTTCCTTCTCCAGGCAGTGCTCGATGACCGTCCGGAGTCCTGGGGGAAGTTGGGGCGGGAGTGGCGGGAGTGGCTCCCGAAGGATTCCAGAAGTCAGCTCGAATCCCGTCTGGCCACGGAAGGGGCGATGGCCAGCAGACATTTCAAAGAGGGTGACGCCGAGCGACCAGATATCGCTGCGCGCGCCAGCTTCTTCGCCTCGAAGAATTTCGGGCGCGATATAAGAGAGCGTTCCAACAACCGCGCCGGCATTGCTGGCCGATTGGGTCGAGCGAGTCACATTCGCAAGTTCGCGGTCGACATCAAGCCTGGCGAGACCAAAGTCCAGAACCTTGACCTGGCCGGAAGGGGTGATGACGATATTGGCTGTCTTGATGTCGCGATGGATGATGCCGCGATCGTGCGCATGTGCCAGTGCGGCCGCGATTTGCGCGCCATAGCGCACGACCAGCTCTGGGCGCAGGCCTCCCGGGGGGATCAGCGAATCGAGCGGCCTGCCCTCGACGAGCTCCATCACGATGAAATGGCGGCCGGCGGCTTCGCCCACTTCGTGGATGATGCAGATATGCGGATCGTTTAAGGCGGAGGCCGATCGCGCCTCGCGGAGAAGTTCTTTCTGCGCTTCGACGCTGCCTTGAGAATCCGGCGGGAGGATTTTGAGCGCGACATCGCGTTTCAAGTCCTCATCGCGAGCCCGATAGACCTCGCCCATGCCGCCCGCGCCGAGCTTTTCTACGATTCGGTAGTGCGAGATGATCTGGCCGATTAGAGATGAAGAGTCCGGCATTTCGCGTTCATCTTAGGTTGAGCCAGAAGGCAAGTCAACGAAGACAGATTGCTTACAAGCCAGAGTCCCGTAGCATTTGGGATCAAGAAATTGGTGCGCTGGAAACATGATGACAACGCGATTTCCCATTAGCTAATCGGACTCAATGCCCGATCAACGCATTAATCGGAAAAGTGAAATCTCGCAGACTCCCCGAACTCCCGTTGTGGGAAGCATGAAGCTCCGTTTGGAGCTTGCCGCCGATTGCGGGCGGATGACGAGCTAAACGGAAGTTATGCCCGGGACGGACTCTCAACGACGCGGGCGAGAAGTCGGCTTGTAGGAAGTTTCACTAGATCGGTACTGGGAAACGCCCTTGTGGGAAGCGTCAGGTGATCACCGCGTAGCACGCCCTGCCGGGCGGGATTAAGGTTGAGATCCCGGATCGCCTAACTGCGATTGTTCTCCTGCTAGGAACCCGGCCCTTCGATCTGGACTAGGGTAAAAGCTTGCTGCCGATCACATTCGTCGTCTCAACGTTGCCCTGAGCGTCGCGAACTGTGATGTTGTGAATGACCGGACATCCCTCGCTGTGAGTGGTATTCGTCCGAATCACGGAGCCATCCTGGGCGAAAATGGTATTCATCTCACCGATGATCTCACCGCTATTATTGCGGATCAGCATTTGTTTCTCCTTTGGGTTGAGATTTCTGCGCTGCGAAGTCGGAGCCTCACGGTCCCATATCCAATCCGGAGCTTTTTGGCGATCTGCCGCAGGCTGGCCCCTTCCTCCTTGAGTCGTACGATTTCGTCCTGGTCCACGATCCGGCGCGGGCGACCTAGCTGTTTTCCAGAGGCACGAGCATGCCGAATTCCCGCGTTGACCCGCTCCCGGATCAGGTCGCGTTCGAGTTGAGCGACCGCCGACACGATTGTGAAAAGCGCTTGACCCAACGGGCTGCTCGTATCGATGTTTTCTTGGTAGCTGATGAACTGAATGCCCAACGAGCGGAACTCCTCCAGCGCCAGTAGCAAGTGCTTGGTGCTTCTTGCAAAGCGGTCGAAGCGCCAGACGACGATGGCGTCGAACTTCCTCTTACGTGCGTCGGCCATCAAGTTGTTTAGCTCGGGCCGAGAGTTCTTTGCGCCGGATTCGCCCACGTCGACAAATTCTCGGAAGACTTTGAATTTCCGCGCGGTGCAATAGGTTCTCAGGTCGCGCAGTTGGAGGTCGCAGCTTTGATCCTTGGTGCTCACGCGGGCGTAAATCGCTGTTCGCATAGTCTCGATCTACGGAGCAGAGGGAGGGGCGGACAAGCTGGGAGTCTCACAATCCGACGTTTTTGAACCAACAAAAGGCCAGAGCTAAGGTACTGATTCTACCGGGGCAAATTACACGGATTCTGGCCCCCGTTTTTGAAACGAGCGGAGGACGGGCCTCACTTGCCACAAATGGGGACATGAAATGCAAAATGAGCCGGGCGTTCTTCACCTAAAGCCAGCGTGGCTCAATCGTGGGGAAAGGCGGGACAAGTGAAAGTGGGAACTGCCGGTGGAATTGTTGACCCTACGCTCAGGCCCGGACGGGAGGGGTCAACCGGTAGCTCGAAATTGTTTTGTGTCCTGTCGGCAAGCCTATCTAAGGCGAGCGTGCTGCCTTGAATCCAATAATTTCTCTTGGATGGTGGTGAAAATTTCCCATCACTGTGCAAATCTGCGCAGCCGCGTATTCCAGCGCGTACTGGTATAGAAGTTATATATTTGTCTTCGAGTTAGGCGAGCCAACCCCGCGTCGGCTCGCCCTTTTTTTGGTCACCTGTGTGCACTAGAGACTTCTGAAAGAGAGGTCGCTATGAGCCCAGAAACAATCGCATTTCCTGCACCTGAAGTCCTCGCGGCGCCGCATTCAGTTGCGGACGTACCCGAGATCGAGACGACGCCGGAGAAGTCGGCATCTTCAACAACCACGAAACTCGCGAACAAATGTTCGCCAGTTTCCAAACAGATCGCCCTCGTTCCGCAGATCCAAAAGATCGAGCAGTTCGTCGCGCCCGATTGGAAAGATGTGGCGGAGCTCAAATCCGTCTGGGACACAAATCAGCGTGACCTCGACAATGCCGCCACGACGTCAATGGACCTGCTGGCCGAGGTTTACATCTACCTCGGCAAGGCACATGCAATCCTCTCGCAGCGTGGTGAGCAATCCTCCTACCCCGACCTCGCATTTGCAGACTCTCCTGGCAGGAGTCACAAATTCGAATCAGAGCGAATACCTGAAAGAGGCCGTTGAGTGCTCCAGGCACAAACTGTATCGAGCAGCCGCAATGTTGGGCTGGAGCGCGGCAATTGACCAAATCCATCACGCAATTGAGAGGATTGGCTTTGCCAAGTTCAACATCGCCTCTTCTGCTATGGCGAGTCAGACCAAAGGAAGATTCAAGAAGTTCAATCAGGTTCAGAACGTTACTTCACTCAGCGAACTGAGGGAGGTATTCGACAACATAATTTTGTGGATTCTGGAAGGGATGCAACTGATCGACAACAACCAGCACACACGACTTCACAGCTGCTTTGAACTTCGATCTCAGTGCTCCCATCACTTCCTGCATTCTGAAGCCGGTGCACAAGTAGAAATTGAACAGAAGGCGTTGCTCTGGTGTGCACGCAGCCTTGAAAGTCGCAATGTCCTTTCGCGAATAAGCATCAGCCTCACCTTCAACAAACTTGGGAGCGTCACCCTTCTTCATCCCCGGCTTGATCCCGTGAAACTTCAGGAACGTGGAGAACGCCAGATAACGATTGCTTACTGTGCGTGGTGCCAGCTTAGCCTTGCGCAGCGATTGAGCGAAGCTGAGCATGGCGTGCCTGTCAATCTGATCCAGGTATTTCTTCGTGAACGATGCTCGGAAGTTCTCGAACACGAGCCTGTATGCTTCCACTGTCTCGGTTCGCATATCTCGCAACCGGAG
This sequence comes from Terriglobales bacterium, assembly GCA_049513095.1. GTDB lineage: Bacteria > Acidobacteriota > Terriglobia > Terriglobales > Acidobacteriaceae > Acidiflorens. Next base: position 1,898 of record JBEKWL010000125.1, on the reverse strand, counting down.
ATCCTCGTTGAACTGCTCCACCGCGTCGTCGAAAGTGATCCGCCCTACTTTGGGAGCGGCGAGTTCCACTCCTGCAGACCGGGCGTGGAGTTCACCTTCCTTCTTCAGTTTCTGGGCGAGGGCGTGAGTCCAGGAATCGCACCGCTCCCACTCCTTCTTATTTCCGTCGCGCCAGGTGATATACCAGCGACCTTGATCGTTGGGTATCCGCTGCCGTTGAGCGGCCTGCGGATTCATGAATTTCCACTTGCCGTTGAGCTTTACCGAGCGGACTACACGCACTCTGCGGTTGGGCATGCCTAATTATGGCTTAGGCAAAACGGTAAAATAACGGTAAAACCTAGAAGTGAGGTTACTATCGTGTGTAGAATCAGTGCCTTACAAGCGCTGGTGCCGGGAGGGGGAGTCGAACCCCCAAGGGCCGAAGCCCGGCGGATTTTGAGTCCGCTGCGTCTGCCAGTTCCGCCATCCCGGCTCAGGTCGTAAGTCTTTGAGAAATCCAGCTTAATTGATGATTTGAGGCTTTGCAACTTGCCCATCATCGCGTCACCGTGACCAGAAACGTGTCTGTTTTTCGGTCACATGCTCATGCTCGCGCGCTTGCAACTTGCGCATCGCGTCCGCAATGTCCGCGCGCAGAACGATGCGTAGCGCTCGAACACGCTTCGTGAGCTAGACGATTGGCTGCCAGCAGAGTCGGGTGACTCAACCGGAGGCGAAGGCAGTCGCCGCAGAGAACCAAGCGCTTGATTTCGTCACATTTTCTTAGTTCAATTCTCACAGACAGCCGCAAGCGATCTTCAATACGATCTTCTCGTTTAATGGTAGGACGGTTTCACATCGCGACCGAGCTGTACCTGACCCGGCACGCATCAACCGCGCGTGGCAGGATAAATACTGCAGGCTTCGTCTCGCTCGCAAACGGTTCTGACAGAGACTTTCTCATTGCGGAGATCTCGAGGTCCTGCAACAAAAGCTCGGTTCGAGCGGTGGTGGAAAGAGGATGAATCACGAAGAGATAAACGGATTACCAGCAGCACAATTGGGAGCTGACTTGACTAGTACCTCTACTCGCAGCCTGACGTTAAATGTGTACTATGCAGCTCTCTTTCTTTTTATTTTTAGGAAGTGTGCAATATTGATCAGTCGCGGCATTGTGAATCGCAGTAACCTGATCCGTTTTTCGAACAGATGTCCACTGACAGCTGCTGAACTCGAACTGGCGGCTACGAGTGCCATAACGCTAAGCACCAGCACTACCATGAGAGCGCTTCTCTATCACGATCTGGGGAACGTGGCCGGGAGGATATAGCGCACCCTACCGTCCAGGGTCCGGGCGATGCGGAATGGCGGGCCTCGCCGATGAGAGATGAAAGAGGACTGGTTGATGAGATGAAACCGGGCGACTGCAAACTTGTGAGCCACAAGATTCCTTGGTCACACATTCATGACAAACCGCCGGTGTCGAAGGAGGGCCTGCTAATGCCAATGCCAGCAAATTCCAGGTTTGCTCGAGTTCTTCTGTTCTCGGTCTTACTGATCTTAGGCCTGTCCAGCTGGGCGCTGGCGACCAACAAAGCCAATGAGCAGGACAAGGCACCCGCCAAGGGTGCGGAAGCTGCTCAATTTGTCGGGGAGGCAACCTGCGCCGGCTGTCACGACGGAGTCGCCAAGGGATTTGAGGAAAACCCGCATGCCAAGATGACGCTGATGCATGGCAACGCCGCTGGCGTTACCTGTGAAAACTGCCACGGCGCTGGCCAGGCGCATGTGGACGGCGGCGGCGACACGAGCAAGATATTCAATCCCGCGAAGCACTCGGCCAAAGAGGTTGACGCCAAGTGCCTGACCTGTCACGCGGGAGCGCACCCGAACTTTGACCGCTCGCCCCACGCCAA
>JBEKWL010000124.1:0-11033 GCA_049513095.1 Terriglobales bacterium | reverse complement strand
CAGGTGGATCTAAGCCTGGAACAGCACCGCGGGGAGGAACAGGAAGATCGAGCGGCGGTTGCCATCCGCGAGCGGATTGCGGTATGTATCAGTTCGAACCCGGCGGCGCAGTATCTGGTTGCCCGCGGGGCGCGTATGGCGCAGGCCATGAATGCCGAGCTCTTTGTGGTCTATACCGACCTGGGACAGGATACCAGCGAAGCGAATCAGCGAACCTTGGCCGCCAACGTGCGCTTCGCGGAAAACGTCGGAGCATCGGTGGTGCGGTTGAAGGGGAAGAGCGTGGCTGAGGCGGTCGCGGAATTCGTCAACGAGAAACACATCACGCAAGTTGTTTTCGGACGCTCCGCGACGCGGGGCTGGAAACGATATTTCTATCTTTCGGCGATCCATCAGTTCTTGCGCGATGCCCCGGCGGTGGACGTGCACATTGTGACGCAAGAACCAGGCTGATTGGGCAGATTGGAGCATAAACGTTGGAGCATAAACACATTTTGGTGGTGGACGACGAATCCCAGATCACGCGGGTGCTGCGGACTTCTCTTTCCAGCCACGGATACGACATTCGCGTGGCCAACGACGGCGAGACTGCGCTGGAGATCATGAAAGACTGGTCGCCGGATCTGGTCATCACCGACCTAATGATGCCCAACATGGACGGACTGGAGTTGTGTCGGCAACTGCGGACGAAGACGCAAATTCCGATCATCGTGCTCTCGGTGCGAGGTGAGGAGCGGACTAAGGTCAAGGCTCTGGATGCGGGCGCGGATGACTACGTGACCAAGCCCTTCGGTATGGAGGAGCTCCTGGCGCGCGTCCGCGCCAATCTTCGCCGCGCGCGGAAGGAAGAGTCGGAACTGGACCCAATAGAAGCGGGTGACTTCAAGATCGATCCCGGAGCTCGCAGCGTTTTTGTGAAGGACCGCGCGGTCCACCTCACGCCGAAAGAATTTGACTTACTCGCGTACCTGGCCCGCCACGCTGGCAAAGTGGTAACGCATCGCGCCTTGCTGGGCGCTGTCTGGGGTGGTGAAAGCACGGAACAGGTCGAATACCTGCGCGTGTTCGTTGCGCAACTCCGCAAGAAGCTTGAACCCTCGTCCAATTCCCCTCGCTACATTGTGACCGATCCCTGGGTGGGTTATCGCTTCGAGCCCGGAGATGATCGGTTGGACTGAAGTTGGCTGCTGGTTCTGCTTGTTCTCGGTTACGATTTGCACGCTCTGTTCCAATCTATATGGCTACGAGATCGGGGGCTGGGAGATCGCGGTGAGCGATGCGTGAATCATAATACTAAGTCGGCTGACATGTTACCCAACAGCCCCTCGGGCTCAGTACGAGTAGTGGAGACGGGCACCGCGATCGTATGCCGCGACAGTTCCTAGCGATTGCTAGGCGGCCACGTGGTACTCGCTGCAAACCAAGCCGCTGGGATAGTGCCGAGTTGCTACGTGACGGAGCCGAATGTCGCGCGGTAGGGTTCCGAAGAGAGGAACTCCGTCTCCAATGAGCACAGGCACGCGAGTGATAATGAGACGTTGAATAAGGCCGGCGCGCAGGAACCTTTGAATCGTGATCCCTCCGTCGACGTAGAGGTGGTGGGCACCACTAGCAGCGAGTTTCGAAACGATCTCAGCCGGAGGCCCTGCCATCTGTTCTACAATGCCTCCGCGCGCCACGGATAAGTCGACGGGCCGGCTGCTCAGGACCACTACGCGCTTGCCGCCATATGGCCATCTCGCAAAGGTCAGAACCGTTTCGAAGGTCTTTCGGCCTATCACAAGCGTGTCGACGCTTGCCATGAACTCGTCGTAGCCGTGGGGTTCGCCGCCGCCGGCCGGCAGAAAGTCGAGATCGCCGTTCGGTCGCGCAATGAAGCCGTCAAGGCTGGTGCCGATAAAGACAGAAACCGTCATCGCAGGCTCCTCATCTGTGGCCGCCTAACTCTTACTTATGCTGTCTGGAGCGGCCTTATGCGGGTCAGCATAAGTTGATATCCCTGCCCGCGGTCCAGTCATAGCGTGAATCGTACTCTCACCCTGACCTGGTGGGCGATAGGTGTTGTGATCAGGCATTCACCGCGCGATCCGGTCAATGAGTGTTATGGCAATGTTACGCCAACAATTCGATCCAACGTTCCGCGACGGCAGCTCCGGAGGCAGGGCACTCGTTTTAGGTGCGACACTGCACGGAAATGCAAAGCGGCGGAGCTGTTATGTTCCGCCGCTTCTTGTTTCCGTGCGCCGCCAAGTTCAGCAGCTACCGGCCGCGATGTCCGCTGCCACCATGCGATCCGCCACCGCCACCGTGGGACGCGCCACCGCGCGCTGCTGCGGTATGGGTGGCACCACCACGCGCTGCTGTGGCATGGGAGGTACCATGGGACGTGCCGCCACGTGCTGCTGTGGCATGGGAAGCACGTGCGGAGGCACCACCGCGGGACCCGCTACTGCCCCTAGCGCCTACTGCCGATGGCCCGCGTCCACGATTGCCTGCATAAGCACGTCCACCGCCGTTTCCACGGCCGGCGACGTAACTTCCTCCTCCACCACCGCTAAAGCGATGATCACCCCAGCCGTGGCCATAGCCCCAGTTAGACCATGGGCCCACGCCTAAGAAGATCCCGTTATAGAAATAACCCGGCCCATAAAAGCCCATGGGTGCGCAGCCGTACGGTGCATACTCGTAGTAGCCGTATGAACAGACGGGCGGATTTATGCTGATGGCAATTTGTGCGTTGACCGTTGGCACCAAGGCCAAGGACGCGAACAAGGTTGTCGCGCCGGCCACAAGCAGACTGCGCATTGCGAATCTGTGAACCACGTTCTTGACTCGCCACATTTTGTTATCCTCCGGAACTCCCGCTTTCGATCGAATGTTATGTCTCTACTATCAGGCCGTTGCTCACAGATAGCTGGTCAATACTGACCGTCGTGCGCAATACTCGTCTTTAGACTCGAAAAGGGAAGACAAACCTATATCGGAGCTAAACTTCGTTGGATCGACGATTGACCCAGATGCTGGCCTTGTGATCTTTAACAGCCTGCGAATGAACGGGATGGGATTACCGCCGCCATACCTCGCTTGGAGCGTAATGGATTAGCCCAATTTGGATTTCGCGGATCGCTCATCGCGCCAGCTGTCGGAACGGGGCGAATACACTAACTGAGAGTTATTAGTGTAAGGGCGATTTTGCGACAACGATTCGAGGCTAAGAGCCTCTCACACAGGGTCCCACGTGCTCCAACCCGGGTGCAGCGGCAAACCGCTCCACCCCATCACGCCAAAGCCAGGAGTGCTGCGGACCCCAGCGCTGCGCCACCTAAAGTCAAGTGCAACATCGAGTTTTGCCGCAAGGTTGTAAAGCCGTACCTACCCAAAGCCCGCTATCCACTGCCCCTGGCCATCTCCACTGCGCGCAGCACGGCTCGCGCCTTGTTCTCCGTCTCTTCAAACTCGCGCTGCGGATCGGAATCGGCTACTATTCCCGCGCCCGCTTGCAGGTATGCCTTCTTGCCTTTCATGAGCAGAGTCCGGATCGCAATGCACGAATCCAGATTGCCCGCGAAATCGGCGTAGAGCACGGACCCGCCATACACTCCGCGCCGCGTCGGCTCCAGTTCTTCGATGATCTGCATGGCGCGAACTTTCGGCGCGCCGCTTAGCGTTCCCGCGGGGAAGCACGCGGCAAAGGCGTCCATCGCATCCAGTTCAGGACGCAGCCGGCCCTCGAGCGCAGAAACCAGGTGCATCACGTGCGAGTAGCGCTCTACGTACATCAGGGCGCGAACTCTTACCGACCCATACTCGCTGACCCGGCCGAGATCATTGCGGCCGAGATCCACCAGCATCACGTGTTCGGCGCGTTCTTTCTCGTCGGCGAGCATTTTCTTTTCGAGCGCTGCGTCTTCCGCTTCGTCGCGTCCACGCGGATGCGTCCCGGCAATCGGGCGGTATTCGAGCTTTCGTCCGCCGGCACGCACCAGCATTTCAGGAGACGAACCGAGCACGTGCATTCCAACGGAATCTTCCTGCCCGCCAGCCTTCCGTCCGCCGCCGAACCGCAAAAAATACATATACGGCGACGGATTCACCGTGCGCAGCGCGCGGTAGAGATCGAGCGGAGCGACTCCCGGCTCGAAATCCCAGCGCTGCGAAAGCACGACCTGGAAGATGTCCCCGGCGGCGATGTACTCCTTGGCTCGACGCACGCTTTCCAGGAACCTTGGCTTAGAAGTGCGTGGCTTCGGAGTGCGCGCCCGCATCTTCAACTTTGACATCGCCAGCTTTGACTGGGTGGCAGCTTTGCGCCAGTGCGCCGGCTTCCATCCCGCGGCGAGTTTTTTCTCGATGCGCGCGATGTCCTTTACGGCGCGCTCGTAGGCAACTCGGAGAGCTTCCCGCGTCGCGGCTTCCGTCACATCCGCCGACGCCACAATATGGATCTGGTGGCGCAGATGATCGAAGGCGAGCACGCGGTCGAAAAACATCAGCACGCAGTCGGGAACGTCCAGGTCATCCGTAGCGTGCTCTCCGATGTTCTCGAGCCGCCGCACGATGTCATACGCGCAATAACCGACGGCGCCGGCGGTGAACGGCGGCAAACCTTCCATCGCCGCTGGACGATGCTGCTGCAACAATTCCTTGATAACCGCGAAAACATTTCCCGTGCGCCGCTCGACTTTCTTAATGCGGGCACGTTCGATCCTGATCTCATTGCCGCGCGATTGCAGCCGCAGAAACGGCCGCACTCCAAGAAACGTATACCGTCCAATCTTTTCTCCACCTTCGACCGACTCCAGCAAGAAGGCATCCGGCTCTCCCTCAGCCACTGCAAGGAAGGCGGAAACCGGCGTCAACAGGTCGGCAGAGATGGATTTCGCCACCGGAACCAGCGTGGCGCCGCGTGACAATCGGGCGAACTCTTTGTAGTCCGGACGGATCATGCTTTTCCCCAGAACTTCATTATAAGGAAGCTGATCTTTGCACCCACATTTCCCGTCCGTCGGCATTGAGCCAGGCTAAATGTAGACCGGAGGGGAGGGCATCGAAACACTTAGGATGGAACCCGACTCAGATCGACAGCAGGGGGGTAGATAGTATTTTCGCGTTTCGAGGGTTGGTACTCGACGATGTACCCAGCTACCGCGCTTGCTGCAACGGTCAGCGGCGACGCCAGGTACATCTGCCCCGGCCCGCTGCGGCCGGGAAAATTTCGGTTCTGCGCGCTGATCGTGACCTGGTCGGGGCGCGTCGATACTCCCGGCCCCGCATTAATGCACGCGCCACAACTGGGCTCGATCACGTGCGCGCCCGCCTGCTCGAAGATTTCAAGATAGCCTTTGCGCTTCGAGTACTCGCGTGTTTCCTGGGAGCCGAATTGGATCCAGAACGCGACATTCTTCGAAACTCGTCTCCCTTGCTTTAAAGCGTCGGCGAGAACGGACGCGTACATGTCCATGTCTTCGTTTTTCCCCGCCGTACAGGTTCCGCCGTATGCGATTTCAATCGGCACGGGAGTGTTAAGTTCGCGAATGTATTTGCCGTTGCCCGGATCGCCCGGAGTCGCGACCATGGGCGTGATCTCGGCCGCGTCGAGTTCGATCACCTGGGCGTATTCGGCGTTCGGATCGCTCTCGAGGCCCTCGATCATCTTCTCGACTTCGGCGCGTTGCAGACCCCGGCGTTCCATCAGAAACTCGACCACCTTTTTATCCGGAGCCACGATGCCGGTAAAGCCTCCGATTTCGGCCGCCATATTCGTCATGGTGGCGCGCTCGTCCACCGAGAGCGCCTCCACCGCTTCGCCTGCATACTCCATCACTTTCGCCAGCGCCTTGCCGCTGCGCACGTAATCGAGCGAAAGAATCTTCAGGATGAAATCTTTCGCCGTGACGTTCGCATGCCGCTGGCCCCGAATGACGATCTTGACCGACTCCGGCACCTTGACGCGAACGTCTTTCGTAATCCAGGAGTTGAACACGTCGGTCGTGCCGATGCCGAAGGCGATGCATCCGATGGCGCCGACGTGCGGCGTGTGCGAATCGGAGCCAACGTTCACTTGCCCCGGCAGCGCATAGGTCTCCAGCATCACCGAGTGGCAGATGCCCTCCGAGCCCTTGCGGTCGGTGAGTTCGCCGTGCAGTTTGATTCCTTGCTGCTTTGCGAAATCTTCCTGCTTCAGTTTGAGTTGCGTGGCCAAGTCGAGCAGCCCCATTTTTTTCTTTTCCTCCGAGATCACTTCGTCGAGGAAGGTGAGATGGTCGCGGAAGAAGCGGATGCTCGAAGCGTCGTTCACCGGAACATTCTTGCCGACGTATTGCTCGTAAAAAATGGACGCCATCGGCGTGACGTACTCATGACTGAAACGCAGATCGACGCGAGTGAAGCCGGTGTCGCCCGGCTTGACCGCTGCAACGCCGACCGTGCCCTCGGGCGTGACCATATGCCAAGCAAAGATCTTCTCTGCCAGAGTCATCGGCAGCGTGGTTTGGACATTCTTGCCCGCGATCGGCGGCAGAAAAACTTTCTTCTGCATGCGCGCAACGTTGAAGGGAAACAGCCCCCCATACTCGATCACCTGTTTCGTGATCTCGTCTTCCCCAACTGTGAATTCGCTGAGCGCGATCTGTTCTCCGGCGCGAATCCGCTCGATCAAAGAAAAGTTGGTCGAAGTCAGCAACCCGAGGTTCTGGCAGTTCTGCTTGTAGATGCGTTCAATATTCTCCCCAATCGCGACTTGAATTCCGGCGCACATCTCGGCATAAGGCGACTGCTCGCGACTCGAGCCTTTGCCGCGACGCTTGCCGCTTACCGAACACACGAAGCCGCCTTTCTTCACATCAGCGCGCCCAATCGGCAGCGTTTCACCGCACCTCAAGCCAACGTAGGGAATCTCGCCGAGCGTCCGATCGAAGTAGAAGCAGTAGTGCGCAGGCGTAATCTCGTCAGTCGAAATGTCGTCGCGGAGTTTGGGATTGTGGGCGGGGTTCTTCGCATCCCACGGCAGATCCCAACCCGCCAGCTGCTTCTTGATCAACTCCGGGTCTTCGGTGAGAAACAGAATGCGCCCTTGCAGCCGCACCTTGTCGGGACGCTTTTCGATCTGGCGTTCAAGAAGAGAGGAAATCACGCGAGTAATTGTACCGCTTGCAACGTGACGGTGGAGCGACGGGCATCTCGCCCGTCCTTGGGCAGCCAAGCGGCCGGGCGGGGGCGGCCGCCGCTCCATTAGAATTTTCGATCGTTCGCGTAGGTGACCGGACTGGGCAACGGCTCCATGCCCCGGCCTGCGAGGATCTCCTGAAACTCGCGCAAGAGCGCGTCATGCACCAAACCATTCGACGCCAGCGTCTCGCGGCTTGCGATCTGGAATGCGCCTCCCGAAAAGTCCGTGACCTTCCCGCCGGCCTCTTCGACGATCAGCACGCCCGCCGCCGTATCCCATGGATTGAGATTAAATTCCCAGAAACCGTCAAACCGGCCCGACGCGACATTGCACAGATCAAGCGCAGCCGACCCCGCCCGCCTCACCCCGTGGGTGCGCAACGTAATCTGGTGATAGAAATAAATATTAGGGTTCTTATGCCGCTTATGGCTCGGGAAACCGGTGGCGACCAGACACTCCCCCAAGTTCGGCGTCGTCGACACGTGGATCGCCTTGTCGTTCAACCGCGCGCCACTGTGCAGTTCGGCGGCAAACATCTCGTCGCGTGTTGGATCGTAAATCACTCCCGCGATCCGTTGACCCCGGCGTTCGACCGCCAGCGAAACGCAAAACACCGGATAGCCGTGCGCAAAGTTCGTTGTGCCATCGAGCGGATCGACATACCACTTGTACTCGCCGCCGGTTTCGATGCGCGCTCCCTCTTCACCCATCACGTCATGAGTGGGAAAATGACGGCGAATCCTTTCCAGAATCAGCGCTTCCGACTTGCGATCGGCCACCGTGACCAGATCCACGTCGCCCTTATATTCAATCTTCACATGCTGCCGAAAGTAGTCCATCAGCAGGCTGCCTGCTTCACGCGCTATAGCTTGCATCGGAGAAATCAGGTCGAGAGATTGATGGGATTGATTGGATGTCATGCGAAGTCTGGACTTTCAGTTTCAGGATTGAATGTCAGTGCTGAACTGAGAACCGGGAACTGAGAACTGAGAACTGATCCAAGCTACTTCTTCTTCCCGTCTTCTGCGATATACACGATCTCGTGCTTGAAGATGAACAGATTCGGACCATCCTCGCGCGTCACGCGCACCATATTCTTGTCGTAGTATTCAATCCAGCCGCGGACCACCTCGCCGTCGGCCAGCTTCAGGCTCACGACTCTCTGCTTCTCCCCCAGCGACTTCAGATAGGCCGCTTCTTCAAACGTCTCGTCCGGAGGCGGTGTGCGCTTCTTGTTAAACGTGGGACTTCCTGGTTGTAACGGCATCTTGCCATTTTACAACGTCGCGTCCGAGGCTCAGGTTTTCTTCGTAGGGATGGGGATAAAGAACGCCGCTTTCCTGGGGACTCACCACTTGGGTCCGCTGGCGACACTTCTGCTAGATCTGGTAATCGACATCCTCGATGATCCGTTGCAGGGATGCGGAAAGTGGCTCACTTCCACCCGTGCCCTCCAGTTCATGCACTCGCTCCGCTAACCTGTTCACCTCAGACGCGACTGCAGACAAAGCTTCGGAAAGAGGGTCGTTGATCAGTTTGGGGTCGGTGATGACGACGCGCTTGCCTTCCCGGAAAATGATGTGGCCCGGCACGCCCACCACGGTGGAATCGTCGGGCACGTTGCGCAGCACCACCGATCCGGCGCCAATCCGGCAATTGCTCCCCACCGTGATGTTGCCCAGAATCTTCGCGCCTCCGCCGACGACCACATTGTTAAGAAGCGTGGGGTGCCGCTTACCCTGTTCTTTGCCGGTTCCTCCGAGCGTCACCCCCTGATAGAGCGTCACGTCCTCACCGACAATGGCAGTCTCGCCAATCACCACACCCATGCCATGATCGATGAACAAACGTCTGCCGATCTGCGCCCCGGGATGGATTTCGATGCCGGTTAGCAGGCGCGCCACCTGCGACAGCCAGCGCGCCAGCAGCAAGAAATTGTGGTTCCACAACCAGTGATTCATGCGATAGAACCACACCGCATGCAGTCCGGAGTAACAGAGATAAACCTCCAGGCGTGACTTCGCCGCAGGATCGCGCTCCAGCACGGTGGCAACGTCTTCGCGAATTAGCGACAACAGATGCGGCATGAATCAGGCCGGAAGTGGCGTCGTCGGAATCTGCAACGCCTGGTTCCGGAGTCCTTCGAAGAGGATACTACTCAAGTAGCGCTCGCCGAACGACGGCAGAACCACAACGATCAATTTTCCGGCATTTTCAGGTCGTCGCGCCACCTGCAAAGCCGCGACCACCGCCGCTCCCGAAGAGATGCCAACCAGCAGACCTTCTTCTAGCGGAAGACGCCGCGCCATGTTGATGGAGTCGTCGTTGCTGACGGTGATCACTTCATCAACCAGATCCTTGCGCAAGATGCTTGGAACAAAACCGGCGCCGATTCCCTGAATCTTGTGCGGGCCCGGCTTGCCACCGGAAAGAATCGGGCTGTCGGTCGGCTCCACGGCCACCGCCTTGAATGACGGCTTCTTGGGCTTGATGTATTCGGAGACGCCGGTGATGGTTCCGCCTGTGCCGACGCCGGAGATCAGAAAATCGACGCGCCCGTCGGTGTCTTCCCAAATCTCGGGACCGGTAGTTTCGAAGTGAATCTTCGGATTGGCCGGGTTGTCGAATTGCTGGAGGATATAGCCGTTTGGTGTGCTGGCCAGCAATTCCTCCGCTTTCAGAACCGCTCCTTTCATTCCGCGTGGACCCGGCGTAAGAACGATCTCGGCGCCCAAAGCGAGCAACAGCACGCGCCGCTCCAGGCTCATGGTCTCGGGCATGGTGAGGATGAGCTTGTAGCCTTTTACCGCCGCTACAAAGGCGAGCGCAATTCCGGTGTTGCCGCTGGTCGGCTCGATCAGAACGGTTTTCCCGGGCTGAATTCGTCCGGCGCTCTCAGCATCGGCAATCATGCTGACACCGATGCGGTCTTTTACGCTGGCCAGGGGATTCTGGCTTTCCAATTTCGCCACGACCTCGGCAACCGCACCCTGCGTAACCCGGTTCAGACGCACCAGCGGCGTGTGGCCAATCAGTTCCGTTACATCCTTTGCGATTTTCATAGATTTTCGATTCCCAAATCTGACAGTTCGATTCTTTCGATTCCTGGACCGCCAAGGAATTCGGCCGGCCACCTTCTCGCCACCGTTTAATACAACTAAGTCTACTATATTACTTGTAAATAGCGAACGAGTCAATCGCACAACTCATGAAGGGCGCCGCTCCCGCATCGCTCAAACCCGACTTGCGCCACGGGGTGCTAGCGCGGACGCGGCTTGCGCCGTCCTACCCGCGCCAGGATGCGCCGCACTTTCTTGGGAGAAATCGAGAGCCGCGCCGCCACGCGAGATACTTTACGGCCTTCGCGCTCCCAGACCCGTGCGATCACAATCTCCGCAAATTCTTCGCTGATTTGCCGGAACGTCTTCTCGCCCACCGCGCCCTGCGACCACGCCTTCAGCGCCGGATGGACACTTGCCTTGCGAAGAATTTTCGCACCCAAGGTCTGCAGATCCTGCCACATGTTGTTGTCGGGTTGATTCGCCCCGCAGGATGCGCGCGCCAGGTCATAAGACTCGCGCGCCGCTTCCGGATTATCGAAAAACGAATTGCACCGTGTCAATCCTTGCCACAGATGGGCATTCGCGAGCAGCAGATGATGCTGGGTATGCTTGGCCAGATCAATCGCCTCCTGACTGAACTCGAGTGCGCGGCGCGCATGGCTTCCCGGATCAGCGCCTTCTCCGATCTCTTCCTCCACCTTCGCATTTTCAATCATGCACTGCAGAATACGCGCCCGGCCCATCAGAATGTAGTCCTGCTTCTCTTCGGCCACGTCGTATGCCGAGGCGGCTTCTTCCTCGGC
>JBEKWL010000123.1:0-11049 GCA_049513095.1 Terriglobales bacterium | reverse complement strand
GATATCGGCGGCGGCGAGCTTTTCGTTCAGGGCGCGGGCGGCGAGCGCCGGAAGTTCCGCGTCGGAAGCGAAGCGCAGGGCGACGAGTTGCGATTCCGTCAATTCTGCGATGCGGGGACGAACGGCGGCGTCGAGTAAGGACGCGAGCCGCAATCTTTCTTCCAGCCGGATGACCCGGTCTTGCACCTTAAGAGAATAAAGCCGGATCTTGAAGATGACAGCCATGGCCGCGATCATGACGACCACCAGCCACGCCGAATGCAGCCCTGGCCTTCGGACCAGATGGACGATAGTCACGATTAGCGTGATGGCAAATACGGGCAAGATGAAAAAGTGGAACGGCGGATCAAGACGCGTGTGATTGGAAAAATTCTGGGGGGATCCGTTAGCCATGGGGAAATGCTCCTTTTGAAGCCGGAAACATCATCGCACGTTTAGACGGGGGAGGACATCTACAGAACCGCGCGCTTCCGGGGGATGCGCGGCGGGCCGCTTTCGCCGACAGGCGTCGTCACTCAGCGTCTTCTCCCGCACGGTCGGGCCGCATACCTGCCTTGTCACGGCGGGGCTAATGTAGGTAGGGGTGTAGTTTACTCAAACTGCACCCTTACCGTAATCTGAGCAATATTGAACAGACTTGAATTTTGGAATCGATTAGCGTGCTGTGGTGGGAGGGAGTGGGCGCTTGCCCTGAGCGAATATTTGGTAGTCAGACATTGTGTAGGCACAACTACACAATCGCCCCCTCCCCACTTTTCGCGTACAGATTTACTGATTCAAATTACGAAGGCGCGCCGGGCGGGTAATCTCACATGACACTACCGGCAAGACTAGCGACCAATGGTATCCTAGAGCAAAAAGGTATGTTTGTGACGCGGAGTTCGTCATGAAGACCTATCAGCATGAACTGGCCCACCTCTACGAGCACCACACGAATGCGTTTAGATTCAGTTCGGCGTCTCTCTTCCAATCTCTAGTCACGGCAAGCATCATAGGCGTTGTGGCGGCTTTCATTGGAGTCGCACTCAACGCTGTGCGGTGGTATGGAAACATGTCGTGGTATGTAAGCGCGACGACCGCAGCGGTAGTGGAAGCGGTTATCGTTACCGCCCTGGTGACCGTCGTTCTCGAACAGCGCCGTAAACGATCAATCCGGAGAACCCTGGAACTCGCTTTCCTGAACCACCACATTCGGAACGCCATTACCCAGATGAGTATGCTGCCGTACGTCACCGATGCACAGCAGCACGAACGCCTGGTGCGGGAGGCAATCAGCCGAATTTCCGAAGCTCTGTTCCGAATTGCCAACAGCGCCGACCTGACCGGGCTCTCTCTCGAAGTGGATCTCAAGGGCATGCAACTGTCCCATGAGGGAGAAGTGCGCGAGCAGGAGGAGAAGAAGAAGAAGGCGGGTTAGAGGCGAAAGGATTCGGGGAACGGGAAATCTGGGACATGTTGCCGAGGGAGAGAGTGCACACGGTCGCGGCGGACTCGCATCGCTTCGCTCAGAATGACAAATCTTTTTGATTGGGAACATCTGATCAAGTCTAGCGATCCCGACAGAGAATCCACTACACCAGATCCTCCACCTTCAACTCTTCTACTCCGCCCTTCCACGCCTTGCGAAACTCCTGCTCCACAAACCAGGCATCGGAATTTCGATCCTGCGCTTTCAGCGCCCGATGCAAGCCAAACAACGACCGTGGATTCCGAAGATTGATCGCCAGGTCTTCGCGGAAGACCTGCTCCGCACCTTTGGCATCGCCGCTCATCAGCAACACTCCGCCTAGCGACTCCCGCACCGGATAGAACCAATCCTGAGGCTCGTCGTACTTCAGCGTATCTTGCACGGCGATAGCTTCACGAAGCATACTCACGGCGGCCGCGTTGTCCTTTTTCGCCAGCGCCACCTGCGCCCCTAAAACGTTCTCCGCAATCTTCAGAATATCTTTGGTCTTGTTGTTGACGGGCATCACGAAAATTGCATCCGGCGGTGTCGCTTTCTCAGCGTCGGCCACGATTTTGTATTCCGCTTCGGCTTCCCCGACCCTGCCTTTTCCCGCCAGCGCCATCCCGTGCGCAAAGTGCCAGAAACCAACCGTAGTCTTCATCTCCGCATCGGGCGGCTTCATTGCGAGGATCGCGTCCCACTTGTGGAAGCGCACATTCACCGCCATCGGGATCGTCATGAAGCCTTCGAGCGGAGGCATGTCCTTCACCGCCGGTTCCACATGGGCCGCGAGCATCTCCGCCGCTTTGCGCGATTCCGCATAGTCTCCCGTCATGGCCGAGCACATCGCGATGAAATGCAGATTGTGGCTGTAGTACATCATCGGGTAAATGCCCTGCACGCCGCTGCTCTCGATGTACGCTCGATCGACCGCCGCCGCTTCCTGGTTGGTTTTCACCGCCGCTGCGTAATCTCCCGTGCGGATGTAGATGTGCGCCGGCATATGCACGATGTGTCCCGCAGCCGGCGCCAGCGCAGCCAGGCGATTTGCCGCAGCCAAAGCCCGTTCCGGAGATTTCGACGCCTCCACGGTGTGAATGTAGTAATGAAGAGCGCCCAGGTGGTTGGGATCGCGTTTAATCACCGATTCCAGGGTCGCGACGATCTCCTCCGTGCCTTCCTCGGGCGTCCCGTCACGATGCCACAGTCCCCACGGATGGAGGTTCATCCCCGATTCTGCGAACAACACCGCCGCATCAAGATCGTCGGGATGTTTCTTTACGACTTCCCGCATCGCGTCACGGTAATCTTCCGCCGCCTTCCGATGATCGGACTTCGGATCCGCCGGAAAGCGTTTCGCCATCGCCAAAATGTAGCCGCGTTCGGCGTCGGAGGCATTGCCGCTCAGATCCACCGCTTTTTGAATCGCCTCATGCGCCTGCTTGAAGCGGTCTTCGCTCGCCGGATCGTTGTAGTTCGGTCCCACCGCCTCCGCAATCCCCCAGTAAGCCATGGCCAGCTTCGGATCCAGTTCCGTCGCTTTCTTAAATGAGCGCGCGGCCTCGTCATGGTTGAAGGCGTAAGTCAGGCGCAATCCCTGATCGAAGAACTCCTGTGCTCCCGCGTTTCCGGTCGAAACCGGATGATGCAAATCGCCAAGGCCGGCCATTATCGTGACCGGCCTCATTGTCCCCATGGCGTGAGCCTGAGCGGCGGCACTGATCGTGAGACTAAGAAAGACCGTGGAACTCAAGATGATCGTAAGGCACAAAACAGTTGTGCGACGAAGCGAGGTGCGAGCTGTCAGTTTCATAAAGAGCTCCTCGTGAAGTCATCCAAAGGATTGCAATCCTGAATAGAAAGAACGCCCCAAAAACTTTGCGCGCAAGCATAGTCCAGACTGGCCCCGGAAGCAAACGCCCGCTCCACCTTCGGCATGTGGGAGTGGGGCATGCGTTAAACTCGAAGCAGAGCTAGCCGACGTCATGCGCAAAGCCACCATTCTGTTCAATCCCAACTCTGGCCGCCGTGGAAGAAAGCGCGACTCGGAACTGCACCATGCCATTGGCATCATCCAGTCAGCTGGGGTTCGCACTGAGCTTACGGTTTGCCGCTCCAGCCAGGAAGCGGCCGACAACGCCCGCTGTGCGGTGGCGGGCGGCAGTGACACCGTCTTTGCCTGCGGGGGCGATGGCACCATCCACGATGTCATTCAGGGATTGGCGGGCACGCCCGTCGCACTCGCCATTCTCCCGTTCGGCACCGCCAATGCTCTCGCCCACGACCTCGGAATCCCGCTCCGCCCGGGCGCCGCGGCTCAAGCCGCGGTCGACGGCAAGAGCAAGCTCCGCCGCATTCCTCTCGGCCGAATCGAGTACGAGGATTTCAACGGCCAATCCGCCGCGTGCTACTTCACCGTTGCCGCCGGAATCGGCGTGGACGCGCACCTGTTCTACAAACTGACGGCGCAACTCAAGAACCGCTCGGGCATGACGGCTTACTACCTCAAAGGCTGGCATTTGTGGGCGACTCATCGCATGCGCCGGTTCGAGGTCGAGTATGCCAACGGAAGCGGGCAGCGCCAGCGCGCCTTGCTGACTGAACTCCTGGCGGTAAGAATCCGCTTTTTCGGAAACGTCCTGCGCGAACTGGTTCCCGGAGCTTCGCTCGACTGCAGCGATCTGCGCGCCGTCATGTGTCGCACCGCCAGCCGCAATGCCTATCTGCAGTATGTGGCCGGGGCGCTGTTCGGATGGCGGCCTAACATTGCGGGCATCGATCTCGTATCCTGCTCGGAGATCGTGTGCCAGTTGCCATCCGCCGGCGCCGACCGCGTCTATGTCGAAGCCGACGGCGAACTGCTAGGCCGCTTGCCCGCTCGTATGACGATGGTCCCAGACGCCTTGTCGCTGGTGGTACCCGCATGACTGTGCAGTAGAGACGGGGCTTGCCCCGTCTCGGCAGCGCAGCGGACCATGGGTTCCCCTAAACCGTCAGCTTCGTGCCACTGTGTTATAACTCGCAAATGCCAACCTCTCGCCAGGGAGCGATTCGCTTGTTTAATTTCGCGGGAATTGATGTGTTCCTGCATTGGTCCTGGTTTCTCGTGGCGGCGTACGAAATCCAGCTCCGAAAGGGACGGTATTCCTCGATCACCTGGAACGTACTAGAGTATCTCGCCCTGTTTCTGATTGTGACGCTCCATGAGTTTGGCCACTCGCTGGCCTGTCGGCAGGTTGGGGGACAGGCGAACCAAATCGTGCTCTGGCCCCTCGGTGGCGTGGCCTATGTGGACCCTCCGCCACGGCCCGGCGCTACGCTCTGGAGCATCGCTGCCGGGCCGCTGGTGAATGTGGTGCTGATTCCCATCCTCATGGGCACCGGGCGCATGAGCTTTTTGTTGGGTTGGTACACGGCCGTCCCCGACTTGCGGACGTTGATTCACGCTGTCTTTTATATTGATGTCGGCCTGCTGATTTTCAACATTCTGCCCATTTATCCCCTGGACGGTGGCCAGATCTTTAGGTCGCTGCTCTGGTTTGTGCTAGGGCGCGCTCGAAGCCTGATGGTAGCCACGATCCTCGGCTTCCTGGGAGTCGTCGCTTTCATCGGTCTCGCCTTCTGGGCGCATGACATTTGGCTGGGAGCGATCGCCGCCTTCATGCTGATGAATTGCTGGGGCGGACTGCGGCACGCGCAGGTCCTGTTACGTTTCGCCAAGTTGCCGCGCCGGCAGGGGTTCGCTTGTCCGGCGTGCAAAACCGGGCCACCAATCGGCGACTACTGGAAATGCGGGCGCTGCGGTCAGCCATTCGACACTTTCCAGACTCAGGCTGTCTGCCCTCACTGTGCGACGCAATTTGCGGTCACCAAATGCCTGGATTGCGGTGCGGTACGTCCCATCAGCGAGTGGGCCACGCCCCTGATCAGCGCGAGTTCGACGTTCGCAAACGAGGTGATAGGCCAGAGGTGAGAGGTCAGATTGCAGAAGTAACATCGGTCTCCACATCTGCAATCTGACCTCTAACCTCTACCCTCTCATGGAACCCGTCACTCACTTCTTATTCGGCGCCACCATGGGCCGCGCCGGACTCAACCGCAAGACCGCGCTGGCCACCGCCACGTTGACCCTCGCCGCCGAAGCCCCCGACCTCGACGTCCTCAGCCGTTTCGGTGGCTCTGCCTTCGGCTTAAACCATCACCGCGGCTTCACTCATTCTTTCCTGGGCGTGCCGCTGGTAGCCGCATTGGTCGTTGCGTTCATCTATCTCATCTGGCGCCTGCGCGGCCGCAAAACCCGCAATCCCAACCTTCCCCCGCGCTGGGGATTGCTCTTCGCCTACGCCTGCCTCGCCGGCCTCAGCCACATTCTCCTCGACTTCACCACCAACTACGGAGTGCGTCCCTTCTGGCCGTTTTCCGAACGCTGGATTTCCTGGGACATCGTCTTCATCGTCGAGCCCGTTCTCCTGATCGCGCTCACCCTCGGACTGATTCTCCCCGCATTTTTTTCGCTCATCAACGAGGAGATCGGCGCTCTCAGGAAAGACGCCATGCCAACCGGCAGACTGGCCGCGACCGTCGCTCTGCTCGCCGTCGTCGCGTATTGGGGATTGTCCGACTACGAGCATCGCCGCGCCGTAGCCGCGCTCCAAACGCGCAATTACCGGGGGGCGGACGCCATCCGCGTTTCCGCGTACCCCTACTGGACTAATCCTTTTCGCTGGCATGGCGTGGTAGAAACGCCCGCTTTCTTCGCCACCATGGACGTCGATTCGCTCTCGCCCGAGGTCGATCCCGAAGCCCAGATGCTGATT
This sequence comes from Terriglobales bacterium, assembly GCA_049513095.1. Taxonomy (GTDB): domain Bacteria; phylum Acidobacteriota; class Terriglobia; order Terriglobales; family Acidobacteriaceae; genus Acidiflorens. Next base: position 4,782 of record JBEKWL010000123.1, on the reverse strand, counting down.
CGCTACAAGCCCGAAGAAACACCGGTCACTCTAGCCGCAAAAAAAACCTACCTCGGACGCGTGTACCTGAGTTGGGCCCAGTATCCCCTAACTGAAACCGAACCCATCGAGAGCGATCCCGTCGACAACCCTCGCGCCGCCTACGTAGTCCGCTTTCGCGACCTCCGCTACGACTATCCCGGACGCGATGCGCGCGCCATCCTTGGCGCGACGGTGCTCCTGACTCGCGATCTGCAAGTTGTGGAGGAACGCTTCGGGATGAGTACACGAGAACGGCCACCCGGCAAAGGTAGATGAGGACGATCGCGCCTAGTTCTCCAAGTCCGCCAGCCGGGTGCTTTCTTCCCAAAGGCGTTGCGCCGTCGCGTCGTCTTGCGCTTCCGGATTGGGTGCGATAGGCCGGCACTGGTGGAAATATACGCCCGTCACGCTGGCCACCTCGGGTGACGATGCCAGGTAGGTCAACGTTTCCGCGCCCTGTTGCGGAGAAAGCGCAAAGCGCTTGGCGATTCCGATGATAGAGGAAGTCAGGCCGCCACTCTGATCGCCGAAACGGGTGGCGACAAAGCCAGGATGCAGGCAGTTGGCGGTCACGCCGGTGCCCGCGAGCCGTCGCGCGAGTTCGCGCGTGAAAAGAATATTGCACAGCTTCGAGCGGCCATAGACCTTGAAGCCCGGCCCTCCGTAACGCAGCCCTTGCAAAAAGTTGCGCCCGCGAAATGCCTCGGCCGACTGCAAATCGTTCAAGTCGAGCGCGCCAACATGGTGCGCATCCGACGCCGTATTCACCACCCGGGCTGGCGCCGACGCCACTAAACGATCCCGCAAGCCGTGCGTCAGGACGAAGTAGGACATGTGATTCAAAGCGAACGTACGTTCCAGGCCTTCTTCGGTAAGTTGCCGGGAACCGAACATGGCGCCGGCATTGTTGATCAGCACATCGATGCGCGGTTCGGCCTGGGCGATCTCCGATGCGACCCGTTTCATGTCGCTGAGCCGCGAGAGATCCGCATAGAAGATGCCGTGCGCAACCTCGGGAGCGCGCTCCGAGAGCCGCTTCAGAGCCTCCTGGCCGCGGCCGCGATCGCGCGCTATCTGAACAATGCGCGCGCCCATGCTGGCCAGGTTCTCCGCCGCAACTTGGCCGATACCCGACGTCGCGCCCGTGATGACGACGACTTTGCCCTTCATGTTCGGAGCAATCCCCTCGATCGAACAACCATCGTACAACGATCGTACAACGCCCCACCGGAAACTCCGCCACCCCCTGGAAATTTCGCCTTCCCTTGACCGGCAGCATCCGCTCGCGCAACAATCTTAACTGGCTCCCGACGAGGTGATTATGCTGGCTTATGTTTTTGTTCTTTTTGCGGTCGCGGTTCGCTTTATGCCCCATCCCCTGGCCTTTACTCCGATAGCGGCGGCGCTGCTCTACTTTGGCGCTCGCGGCCCGCGGCGCCAGCTCTGGGTGCCCTTGGCGCTGCTGGCTGCTACTGACGTCATCCTCACCAGAATCGCCTACTCGTATCCCCTCACCTGGGACCATTTCGTGACCTGGGCGTGGTATGCGGCGATTCTCCTGCTCGGCGCCCGGCTGCGCGAAAACGCCAATTGGCTGCGGGTCGGCGGAGCCGCGCTGGCCAGTTCCGTTTCTTTCTTCGTGGTCAGTAATTTCGCCGTCTGGGCATCCTGGGGAATGTATCCGAAGACCCTGTCGGGTCTGATGACTTGCTACGCCGCCGGCCTGCCGTTCTTCCGCCGCGGAGTCGCCGGCGACCTGCTCTTCACCGCAGTCATGTTTGGCGTGCCCGCAGTCGCCGCCGTGGTCGCCCGCTCCTACAAGCCGCACGGAACCGCAGCCGCTTAGATTCCTATTGAAATTCAGGTCCGACCAATTCGTTGAGAACCTGTTCGAGGCGCGGAGAAGACTGCGCTAACTTCCTCCAACCTTCGCCGTCCAACTCGCAGGGAGATTCTCATGCGTGTTCGGCTGCCGGTGGTCCTGCTCCTGCTTACCTTCTCGCTCCCAGTCGCCGCCGTTGACAGGGTTCAGTTGACCCTCGACACGAGTGAAGCGGACCAAGTGCTGGCGATCCTCGCGCTTCGCAATCAGGGCAGGCCCGTCGCCGACTCCGAGTGGCAGAAATTGTTCGCTACCGCTCCCTACCAGCGTCTCAAGCAGCGCGAGAAAGCGATCGGGGAGAGGTTCCACGACCCCACCGTCGCCTTCACCGACGAAGACTTCAAACGCTTCGTCCTCTCCGCCGACCTTCTGCCGCGTGCCGCCGCGCTTTCGAGCACCCTCGATCGCTGGAAGAAAGCCGATCTGCGCGAGGACGCCACCCGGGTTCTCGCCTATCTGCCTGCCGACGCCACCCTCCGCGCGAAGGCGTATCCCACCATCAAGCCGGGGATCAACAGCTTCGTCTGGGACCTTTCCTCCGACCCCACAATTTTCCTGTATCTCGACCCGGAGGTGAGCCGCGAGAAGTTCGAGAACAACGTGACCCATGAGCTGCACCACATCGGTCTTGGCAGCGTCGGTCCCATCTACGACGGCAAGATCGCCGCCTTGTCCGAGCCTGCTCACACGGCGGCTGACTGGATGGGCAGTTTCGGCGAGGGCTTTGCCATGCTCGCTGCCGCCGGAGGGCCCGACGTCGACCCGCACGCTGCCAGCTCGCCCCAGGAGCATGCCCGCTGGGAACAGGACATGGGCGAGTTCAACGACGATCTCCACGCCGTGAACCAGTTCTTCCTCGACATTCTGAACGCCAAGTTCGCCAGCAGCGATGCCATCGGAGAGAAGGCCGGGTCGTTCTTCGGCGTCCAGGGCCCGTGGTATACCGTCGGCTACAAGATGTCGGTGATGGTCGAGAAGCGCTTTGGCCGACCAGCCCTGATCGGCACCATGCTCGATCCGCGATGCCTGCTCGTGCTCTACAACCGGGCAGCCGCAGAGCAGAATGCCGCCGGCAAGCCACCTCTTCCTCTTTGGTCCGCGGACGTTCTCTCCGCCGTCCACGCCGGTAGCTGCGAATCACAATGATGTCGGTTCGATCCCTGGGCGGCAATCCGTCGGTGCGTTTTTATTGTCCGTGCTCTGCCGCTTCGCCCGCCGCCAGATCAGCCACGCCACCAGCAACACTCCGGCTCCCACCAGAATCCCGACGAAGTGGTGCGCGAAAAGGTTCCCGGCCAGCGTCACAATCTGCGGACCGAACCAGAGCGTCAACAGCGCCTCAATCAGAAAGCGCACGAACCGTCCCAAAAAAATCGCCAGCAGAAAATGCGCGAAGTTCATTTCAAACGCCGCCGCCGCCAGCACCACAATCTTGAACGGCGCTGGCGGCGGCAACATCGCCGGAAACATCAGCGCCCAGAATTCATGTCGATCGAAGGATTCGTGAATCTTCTCGAACCGCTCCGGCGAAAGCCGCTTGCGCAACAACACCTCGCCACCCATATACCCGATGACGTAGAGAACGATGCTTCCGAGCGCCGACCCGGCCGAGCCCAGCAGCACGTACATCAGGAACCGCGAGCGGTCGTGGTAAACGTAGCCCACGAAAATCGCATCCAGCGGCATGCCCAGAAAGGAGCCATCCACCGCCGCAAACGCCAGCATCCCCCACGGCCCCAGAGGCGCAAGTACGTGCTTGATCCACTCGCCGTAAGCGTGGACAAAATGTTTGATCTTGTTCAAGTAGGTAAGACCAGTTTACGCGAGAAGCGGGAGGCAGTCGCTGGTCGCTGGTCGTTAGTCGTTAGCGAGCCGCCCCAGTTCGCCTCGGCTGCTCTAGCGCGAAACCGCAGCATGAGTTAGCCTGCTTACGGGCTCAAAAAGGAAATTCCGACCAAATCTTCAAGGAGACTGGAAAAAATGAAAAGCAAAAACATTGTCCGGGCATCTCTCGCGCTTCTGCTGTTGAGTGCGCTTGGCTGGGCCGCGCAGGACGTGGTCAGTGCCGTCCATGGCACCATTACCAAACTGGATTCAGCCACCAAGACGATGGTCGTCAAGGCCAAGGATGGCACCGAGCACAGCATCAAGTTTGTCGACAAGACCACCGTCCACGGTGCCGAGGCAACCGGGATGGGTGCCAAAGACGCCTTTCACGGACTCAAGGAAGACACGGAAGTAGTGGCGCACTACAGCGAAAAGGGCGCCGATAAGACAGCGGTCGAGGTCGATAAAGTCGGCAAAGAAGGCATCAAGTCGGTGGACGGAACCATCACCCATATCGATCGCGCCGGCAAGACCATGGCGGTCAAGACCGAGGACGGTACGGAGCACACATTCAAGCTGTCCGACCGCGCCGCGAAAGACGCAGGCAAGGACATCGGAAAAGGCACCGAGAAAACCGCCCACGTGACCGTCTACTACACCGAGGAAGCCGGCAAGAAAACCGCCCACTTCTTCGAGAAAATCTAGGACCAGTTCCATCTTGGGTCTTGGATAGGGCACGGTAAGAATTCAGAAATTTGTGGGGGGTACCCCCCCCTACCCCAAAATGAGTTAAGTTGATGATAGTAAGATAGTTATAGGCAAAATATTCAAAACATAGGACTTAGCATTGAATCTTGCTGTTTGGCGTGCACTTGCGGGGGTGCTGTCCGGGGCCATATGTTGTCAAATAGCGGTGAAAAGTTTGCGGCTGGAAATGCGTTCGTCTCTGGAGACTGGCGCCGTTCTCGATGGTGCACTGTCGAGGTATCTTCGCACCGATTGGGGAGCAAGTCTGTGATGGCTCGTACATCGCGTTTGTGATGAAAAAGGTC
>JBEKWL010000122.1:0-11282 GCA_049513095.1 Terriglobales bacterium | reverse complement strand
GCGGCGCGAGCCGTGGTCTTTCTGGTGCGTTTTGAAGTGTTCCGTCAACTGACCAATGCGCTCGCTCAACAGCGCGATTTGAACTTCGGGACTGCCGGTATCGGTAGCGTGCGTGCGATACGCATCAACGACGGATTGCTTTTGCTCTCTGGCTAGCACTAACCTGTTGCACTCCTGTCTCTTCTCGTTTTCGTAACGAATTCGAGAATAACACAGCTCAGTGCAAACTTGCCAGTCGGCCAGTTTGGAAGTGGCCGGTTTTGGGGACGTCCTGGTCCCTGCGTTGCTCACTCCATAGCATTCTTGCAGCAGCATTCCTTGGCGCCCGGTGGAGCCGCGCGGTGGGCCATGCGATGTGTGCGTCACAGCTCGGTTCGAGGTTATACTAGGATCAACACTCGAAACAGACGAGCGATGCGGCAGTCCTCTGGTTTATTCCAGTGGTTTATTCCAGGGACAAAAGCTGGGCCAACCCTACAGACGCTTCAGGTAGCAGGCCATAATAATGAAAATATAAGTTACGGGGAGATTGCGTATGCCACGAGGCCGATCGACTTTTTCCAAACGTCAAAAGGAACAAGCGCGCCAACAAAAACAGCGGGACAAGAACGAACGCAAGACGCAGCGCAAGCAGGAGCAACCGGGAGGCGTGGTGGTGGACGAAGCGGAGGAATTGCGTCAGATGCGTGAGCACGCCGCGGAGCAGGCTGCGCTGTTCGGCATCGGCAGCGACGACGAAACTGATTCTGTCGAACTGCTCACACCGCACGGCAAGCAAGCCGAGCACTAAATACCTTGGGAGATTCGCCGGAGCGCAAGGCTCCGGCGAACCCGATCCCATTTCTAACCAGATTTCTAAACAGATTTCTAAACGAAGACCTCACCCGGCAAAGCGGTTAGCGTACGTGATGCCAGGGTGTTTTGCACAAAACGCTTCGGCTGTTCGCAGGCTGACACATCCACCTGCTTGCGTTCGATGCGCAGCTTCAAGGTGCGCTCGATATTGCGCAGCTCCAGAACCTCCGCGCCTGTGACCAGGGTGGAGGCTCGGCCCTGTAAGCCGGCCCGTCCGGTACGCCCGACGCGGTGAATGAAGTCTTCCGCCATCTTCGGAATGTCGTAGTTGATCACGTGCGCCACGTCATCCACGTGCAAGCCACGGGATGCGACATCGGTCGCGACCAGCACCTGGTAGCGGCCTTCCTGAAATCCAGTCAAGGCGCCATTGCGCTGGGACTGCGTGCGATCGCCATGAATCATGGTGGCCGAGAATCCATCCCGCTCGAGTTCCTGGGCCAGCCGGTGCGCGCCGCGTTTGGTGCGCGTGAAGATCAGGGTCTGCCCTTTTTCCTCATACAGCAACTGGCGGAGCACATCCAGTTTTTCGGACGGGCGCACCTCGTAGGCTTCGAGTGACACGCTCTCCGCAGGCTTCAGAACCGAACCCAGCGCGACCCGCACCGGTTCCCGCGTATAGTCGTTCACCAGCGCGGCCACCGATTGCTCCATGGTGGCTGAGTAACACAGCGTCTGCCGGCGCTGCGGCAGGATTTGCACGATACGCCGGATGGCTGGAAGAAAGCCCATATCCAGCATGCGGTCGGCTTCGTCGAGCACGAGTATCTTCACGTGACGCAGGTCCGCGAACTTGCGGGTGATGAAATCCTGCAAGCGTCCCGGAGTTGCGATCACAAATTCGCAGCCGGAGCGAAGACTGTTGATCTGCGCCTTCTCCGCTACGCCGCCGATCACCAGCGCCGCCTTCGGCATATTCTTGTCGCGCAGTTGTTCGTACTGCTCGTGAACTTGCATGGCCAATTCCCGCGTGGGCAACAGGACCAGGGCGCTGACATTCTTGGATGATCCATTCTTAGACGATTCAGCGCGCAGCATCTCGATGATCGGAATCAGGAACGCGAGAGTCTTGCCGGTGCCGGTCTGGGCGGTGCCAATCACGTCCTTGCCTTCAAGGGCAGGAGAAATGGCGCGCGCCTGGATGGGTGTGAGGGTAATGAATTGAGCTGCCGCCAGTTTCTGCTGCAACGCAGCAGACAGGGGCAGTTCCGTAAATGTGGTCATTCGATGGTTTTCTTTCTGGAGGGGCTTAATGTCAATTTCTCAGACTCGTGTTCTTAGTCTTATGCACCAGGACTAGTGTCGAGAGTTCGCATGCCGCTCGCATTGAAATTGGCGCTGGAACCAAACGGCGGGCAGGAAATGGCGGAAGTGTAACGGATCCAACAGGATCCCCGCGTGACGAGCAAACCGTAGCAAAAGCGTTAATAGCAGTATAGCAGAAGAAGCCGGGCCCCGCGGTTACGTCGGTCATAAGGCAAGAAAGATACCGATGGGGCTGTGCGGGCGCGGATGGCAGACCCTCGGGGAGTTCTCCCGATGAAAATCGTTTCACAGTGTCGCGAACGACCAAACGGGTGTACTATAGTGCGGTTTTTCGGGATCAATACCGAAAATACCCATTTGGAGGTTTGTATGGCTGCCAATCCGCTTCCCACCTCAACCCTGACACTCGCCACTGAGAAAACGCCTGCGGAAGCGACCATTCACTGCTCAGGCAGAATCACCATGGAAAACGCCGATCAGTTGCGCGAGACGGCGCGCAGCCTGATCGCCGAGAGCAAGCGCCTCGTGATCGACTTCAGCAATGTCAACTACCTCGACAGCTCCGGGCTGGGCATGATTGTCGGCGTGTACATCACGGCCAAGAAGGCCAAGTGCCAGTTGAAGCTCATCAATTTCAGCCCGCGCGTGAAGGAGATCTTCACTCTCACACGGCTGGATGAGGCGCTGGCGGGCCACGACGATTATCTCGGAGTTACTCCGGACTAGAACCGGCCCTCTGCGCTCCATTGTCTATGTGTTTATGAGCAAAAAGATTATTGTGTGCGCGGATGGTACCTGGAATACGCCTCATGGGGTTGGCGCCGAGGTAAATGACACAAATGTGCGCAAGCTGTACTGCGCTCTCGCAGACGACCCCTCACAGCTGCGCTACTACGACAGCGGAGTTGGCACGGATGGAACTCCCATTGATCATCTGTTCGGAGGGGCCATGGGCGAGGGGCTCTTCCAAAAAATTCAGGATGGCTATGAATTCGTCTCTTATGTCTACGACCCAGGGGACGAAGTCTATCTCTTCGGGTTCAGTCGTGGCGCCTACACCGCGCGCAGCCTTGCAGGCATGATCGCCCGCTTTGGCGCTCCGACAAAGAACCTCGACAATATGACCGTAAAATCAATTTTTGACGCGTACCGGGAACCCGACGCGGACAAGAAAAAGCAATTGCAGGCCGGCCTCGATCAACAGTATGGATTGGAGCCAGTCATCATTAGCATGGTGGGCGTCTGGGACACGGTGGGATCGCTTGGAATTCCAGGCTTGCTTTTTAGCCTCTTCGATCAGAAGAAGTACGGATTCCTCGATACTACTTTGCATCCGAACATCAAAAGGGCCGTTCATGCGGTCTCTATCGATGAGCGCAGAGCGCAGTTCCAGCCCACTTTGTGGACGAATCCAGATGGATCGATGCGGGGCAACGACGACATTGTTCAGCAGGTGTGGTTTCCTGGAGTCCATTCCGATGTCGGTGGCGGATATGCGCAGTCCCAGTTATCCGATATCACGCTCAGTTGGATGATGCACAAGGCAAGAGAGTGCGGCTTGAAATTCAGCGTGCCAGCCGAAGCGCAACACCTGTCGCCTGCTGCGGCGGATGCAATCGGGCCCGCACACGATGAGTGGAAGTTGATTCCGTGGGGAATTCCTAAACATCGAAAGGTTCCACAGAATGCTGCGATGTCCAACACTGTGCAACTCAGGCTCGATGGGCTCCCGCAGTACGCCCCTGAGAATCTCGCGATCCCCAACCGCCAGCTGAGCGGGTACCCAATCGCAAACGTCTTGCCCTACCAACCATGACGCTGGGGCCTGAACTTATCGCTCACTTTTTCTTTCTACTCATTTTCTCGGCAATCGCAATAGCGTCATCGAGCATTTTGTCGATGCGCCGGGCTTGAGCGTCCGGAGTCCGGTAGTAGAAGATGGCAAACAGATGTCCGCGCCGGCGCGAGGGCGACATCTCTTCCCAAGCTTCACGGGCGTGCGGATGGCGCGCGAAAGCGACCTGCAGGACAGGCGGCAGCTCTCGTTCCGCCTCCATGACGTTGAGCAGACGCTCCGCAATTTGTTCCGCGCGACGCATGCGGGCTTCTCCGCTCTTAGGTTCGCTGATCCACTTGTCAATGTCGCTGCGCGTGGAGTAATTCAGTTCGTCATACCAACGCCGAAGCGAGCGATCTTCTCTGAGAATGCGCTTGAGCTCATCGGGGATTTCTACGGTCCGTTCTTCGCGGTCCAGTTCAATCTGAAAACGGGCGACGCTGCCTTCCGCCGCTCGCGCGCCCTTTTGCATCCGCTTGTTGACCAGCAAAATGTGCCGGCCTTCCCTGGTGGGAAACAGTGAAGTGCGGAACGCAAATCCATTGACGTCGCCTTTCACTTTGATCTGGCCGCGCAACCCCCAGACTTTAGCCGCATCGAACGGCATGTGAATAATGACCCAATTGAGGCGGGAGCGCATGCGCTCGAGCCTGGCCTCGAAACGCTTCGCGGCGGGCATGGGCTTGGCTTTAGAAGCTTTCGGCATCGGCGAAAACCGGGCGTTTGCATTCTAATATGAACGAACGCATGCCAGGACCTCGCTGGCAGGAGTTAGACTGTAGGAAAAGACATCTGGAGAACCATTGTGATCTGCCCGGAGTGCGGTGAGGACAATTCGGACAATTTCCGCTTCTGCGGAATGTGTGGCACCTTGCTCGAAGCTCGGCGGCCGGCGGGCACACCAACGCCGAACCCAGCATTGCCCGTCCCACCAAAGATAGCGGACGCGCCGGAATCGCTGCATCCTCTCATCGTGAACGCCACCAGGTCCGCAGACAAGAACGCACCGTCGATCGGCGGTCCCTCGGTGCGGAATCAGCCGAATATGGACTCGCGGCGGGAAAAATCCTTTTCCGGCCTGGACTCCTTTTTTGAAAAGGAGCCGCCTGAGCAACCAAAGACCGGCGGACGGCGGATCCTGCTGCTGGTGGCGCTGCTCGCGGCATTGGGCGTAGCAGTCTGGTGGACGTACACAAACTATCTCGGCGCTATGGAGAGTCGAAAACCGGCGGCCGCGGCTTCGAGCGCCGGCGAAGCTCCCGCCGGGAAGCCATCGACGAAACCGGCGCCCCAAGAATCGGCCCCAGCAAACGAAGCGAGTTCGTCGCAGGCAGTGGCTCCGTCAGCAGGAATTGCGGAGGGCCAGGCCGAGAAAGCGTCCGAGAAGGCAAGCGCTGGTCCCGAACCTGACCGGAAGGCCGCGGACGCAAAGGCAAAACCCGAAGCGAAACCGGCGGCTCCGCAGAAGATCGCGCTGGCCAAAAAGAGCGCAGAGAACCGTGGGCCACGCATGACCTCGGCCAAACCTTCGCAGTCGCCAGTGCCCGCTGCGGCTGATACCGGGGACGCGGCTTTCCGCAAAGGCGAGGCCTATCTCTATGGGCGAGGCGTGCCGAAAAACTGCGACGAGGCGGTGAAATATCTGAAGACCGCTTCGGCCAAATCCAACGCCAAGGCTCGAAGCGCCTTCGGAACCATGTATGCCACCGGCCACTGCGTGCCGCGCGATCTACCGACATCGTATTTATGGTTTGCGCTGGCTCTGCGGGTGGATCCGAATAATCAGATTCTGGAAAAAGATTTGAGCGCGATCTGGAACCAGATGACGCCGCCGGAACGGCAGATGGCTACACGAATGAAACAGTGAAAAGAGGATCGGGTGATCTGGTCATCCGGTGATCGGGTCATCGAAAATCAAAGGCTTTGGTCTTAGATCACCAGATGACCCGATCACCCGATGGCCCGATTTTCCCTACTCGCCGATCGGAACCAGATTCAATGCTTTCTTCATCGAGCCGCGTTCGGTCATGATTTTCTGTTGCAGCAACGTGATCGCGTAAATCAACTGCTCGGGGCGCGGAGGACAGCCGGGAACATAGATATCCACGGGAATGACCTGATTCACGCTCTGCACCAGCGCGTAATTGTTGAAAACGCCACCGGAAGTCGCGCACGCCCCCATCGATATGACCCACTTCGGTTCCGGCATCTGCTCCCAAAGTTGGCGAATTACGGGAGCCATTTTTTGCGATACGCGCCCGGCGATGATCATCAGGTCCGACTGCCGCGGCGACGGCCGGAATACTTCGGCGCCGAAGCGCGAGATATCGAAGCGCGATGCGCCCATCGACATCATTTCAATGGCGCAGCAGGCGAGCCCAAATGTCATCGGCCAGATCGAACTCTTGCGCGACCAGTTGACGGCCGCGTCGAGCGAGGTCATGACGATGCCTTCGGGGACGCCGTCTCCGTAGACGAGTTCCTTGACTACTTTCTTGCCGTTTTCGATATCAACGTAGGGGCCGAAGTTGAGTTCTTGCGCCATGGGTATATTTTAACCGCAGAGAGCGCCGAGTGCGCAGAGGAAACCAAAACTTGGCATTTCTCGGCGTCCTCCGCGTCTCGGCGGTAAATGATCACGGATTCAGCACGATCTTGCCGAACATCTGGCTTTTCTCCATGTACTCGTGGGCAGTGCGGACTTCGTTTCGAAGGAATCACAGGGAAAGCCGGTGGTGCAGGAAAGAGGGAATATCGCGTGCGCCCTGGGTCACGGCCACAATCTCGATGGGCCGGGACGTGGCGCGATAGATGACGAGGTAAGCGCCCACCGGCCAGAACCGAACCGGGTAAGCGGTCAGGTCCTCGCGCTTATGGCCTATACCGGGCGCGTTGCCAATGGCGTCGAACGCATCGAACAGCCTGCCAATCCACTGGTCGGCGGCGTCAATACTACCCTCGGCGATATAGTCCCATATGCCATCCAGGTCGCGGTCGGCATCCTCGCTCAGAACATACTGCGTCACGCCGTGGTCTTCCGGCGCTGCTCGGATTTTCGCTTTAGCCGGGCGCGGGCAACCGCCGGGGAAACATGTTGGCCCCGGTCAAGCGTATCCAGACGACCCCCAAGCTCCTGGTTGAACCCGGCAAGCTGGACGGATCGCGCATGGTCATGCTCCTCCAGCAGCCGGAGCGCCTCCCTGACGACTTCGCTTGCGGAGTTGTAGCGGCCCGATTCCACTTTGGCGCTCACGAATTTCTCAAGCTCGCTGGTAAGAGAGACGTTCATGGTTATGCTCCTGCTCTTACTTTAGCGTCGATATCAAAGATTGTCAATCTTTGTTATAGCGCTTTGGGCACCTCACATCGAGGAGACCTGGCCATTCTTGCTCTAAGGATTCAGCACGATCTTGCCGAACATCTGGCTTTTCTCCATGTACTCGTGGGCAGTGCGGATTTCCTTCAAAGGGAACGTGTGGTCGATGACGGGCTTTAGCCTTCCGGCGAAGACATGGCCGAGCACTTCATAGAGTTCGCTCATCGTCCCCATGTACGACCCGAGCAATGCCAGTTGCCGTGAGAACAGAAACCGCAGATCGAGTTCGACTTTCGGTCCCGTCGTCGCGCCGCAGGTCACGAGTGTGCCGCCCGCCTTGAGCGACCGCACGCTCTCTTCCCAGGTAGCCAGTCCAACATGCTCGATGACGATGTCGACGCCCTCGAAGTTGGTGATCTTGCGGACCTCCTGCGAAATCTTCTGCTGATAGTGGTTGATGACGAAATCGGCGCCGAGTTCGCGGGCGCGCTCGATTTTGCGCTCGTCTCCCGCGGTCGTGATCACGCGCGCGTGGAACAGTTTCGCAATCTGGATGGCGGCAATGCCCACCCCTGAGTTCGCGCCCAGCACCAGCACGGTTTGTCCGGGGCGGATCGCGGCGCGTCCGGTAAGCATGTGCCACGCGGTGAGAAAAACCAGCGGAACGCTGGCGGCCTCATTGAAGTCGAGCGCGTCGGGGATCGGAATGACGTTGACTGCGGGCACCGCAATCAGCTCACAGTTGCCGCCGTCGACCGCATTGCCAAGCACGGTGTACTGGCGGCACTGGTTCTGCAGCCCGGCAACGCACTTCGCGCAGTGATTGCAGAAATACATGGGCGCAAGCAGCACGCGCTGTCCGGGTTTGAGATCGGTGATGTACTCACCGACTTCGACAATTTCGCCGGCGGTGTCGCTGCCGAGGATGTGCGGCAGGTTAACGCCGGGCAGGCCTTTACGCACCCAGATGTCGAGATGGTTCAGAGCGCACGCCCGTACGCGTATGAGGACTTGGTCTTTGCGCGGCTTGGGATCGGGGACGTCTTCGTAGGCCAGAACTTCTGGCCCACCGAACTGATGAATGCGAACGGCTTTCATGGGGGCTCCTGGAGCGTGGACAACGAGAATTTGAACCCTTCAAGCTAGCACAAATGCTTTTGCTCTGCGTAGGAACAGCCGCCCCCGGCCGTCCAGTAGAGCGCAGCTCGACCTTCGCTGACGCCATGTTTGACCTTCCCCCGCTCCCGCACCATAATCATCGATATGGACTTGTACGAGGAAATCGTCCGCCTGCGAAAGGACGGACGCCGCGGGGCCGTGGCGACCATTGTCAACGTGCGCGGTTCGATTCCGTCGTTCAAGACCGCCAAGATGCTGGTGCGCGACGATGGCTCGATCGTTGGGACCATCGGCGGCGGCTGCGTTGAGGCTGAGGTGTGGCAGGCGGCGCGTGAAGTGATGGAATCGGAAAAGCCGCGGACCCTGACGTTTGATCTGAATCAGGATCCAAAGTACGACACCGGCCTCGTCTGCGGCGGAACGCTCGAAATTTTCGTGGAGCCGGTTTTGCCTCCCGCAGATCTTTATATTTTCGGCGCCGGCCACGTAGCAGCCAGTCTTTACAAAGTTGCACGCATCGCCGGATTTGACGTGACGGTGGTGGATGATCGCGAAGCCTACGCTAGCCGCGAACGCTTCCCCGAGGCGCGGCAGGTGATCGCCGACGATTTCGACAAGGCTGCGGCACAGCTCGCGCCCAGCGAGTCTTCGTACATCGTGATCGTCACCCGCGGGCACCGCGACGATATGCGAATGCTGCGTTGGGCGGTGCAGACTCCGGCACGCTACGTCGGGATGATTGGGTCGAAGCGAAAGACCATCACCATCTTCAAAGAGCTGCAGCAGGAAGGTCTGCCCGCGCACCTGTTCGACCGGGTCCACGCCCCGATCGGGCTGGATATTGGGGCAATTACGCCGGAGGAAATTGCTGTATCCATCACGGCGGAACTGATCGCGAAACGGCGAAAAGTGAAGCGCGACCTGCCGCACATGAGCTGGTTCCATAGGCGGGAGCGAGAGTCCGAGGTCGAGCCGAAGTCGTAAGAACTTTTCACCGCCGAGACGCAGAGCGCGCCGAGAAATGCTTGGGCAAGAGCTTCCTAGGGTCCGCAGTGATTATTCCTTCCAGTTTTTCTCGGCGTTCTTGGCGTCTCGGCGGTTAAGATTTCAACATGCCGAACGAAATCGAAATTAAATTTCGAATTGAGGATCTGCCCGCACTAGCCCGGGCACTGAAGCAAGCGGGCTTCAAACAGCTCACCCGCTCCACCCACGAAATGAATTCCCTCTACGACCTGCCCGGCCAGAAGCTGCGCAAGCGGGGCGAGATGCTGCGGCTGCGCAGGTACGGCGAGACCTGGGTGCTGACGCACAAGGCGAAAAGCAAGGCCGGTCGCCATAAAGTGCGAGTTGAGCTGGAAACGCGTATCGAGAACGGCGAGCAGATGGGCGCCATTTTGCGCGCGCTTGGTTTCGCGCCCACGTTTCGCTATGAAAAGTATCGTGCTGAGTGGAGCGACGGCACGGGCCACGTCGTGCTCGATGAGACTCCGATCGGGAATTTCGGCGAGATCGAAGGACTACCGCGCTGGATCGACCGCACAGCGCGCGCGCTCGGGATCGGCCGGGGCGATTACATCACGCAGACCTACGCTCCTATGTTCTTTGCATGGAAGCGGCGCACGCACAGCAAAGCCACAGAGATGACGTTTCGTGCGCTCCGCAAGAAACCAAAAGGCGATTAACCGCGGAGACGCCGAGAGCGCGCGAAAAAATCTGGAAGGAAGGATTCGCTGCGGACCTGAGGAGACTTTAGCCAAAGCATTCTCGGCGCACTCTGCGTCCCGGCAGTAAAATGCTCTACGAATTTGCCCCGCAACACTTCTTATATTTCTTGCCGCTTCCGCAGGGGCAAGGATCGTTGCGCCCAACTTTCTCTCCCGAGCGCACCACCTGCTGGACTTGCATGTCGCCAGCCCCGGCCATGCGCGCTTGTTCCAGTTCCCGCTTTTTCTTGCGTTGGAAGGCTTCTTCGATTTCGTCCACCGATGTAGCGACCTGGCGCGGCGGGCGTCCGTTGCCACCTCGACCGCCGGTGATGATTGACGGTACGCCGGCGTCGGGCGCTTGGCCGGACGAATCTATCGGACTGCCTCCGGGTGTCCCGCTGTCCCGCATCGCTCCCACGTTCTGCGGACTTTCCATGATCTGCATCAGGTAGAGGTAGCGAACCGTTTCTTCCTGAAAGCGTTGCATCATTTCTTCGAACATGTCGAAGGACTCGCGCTTGTACTCGACCAGCGGATCATGCTGGCCATAACCGCGCAGGTTGATGCCCTCTTTCAGGTGGTCCATGGAGAGCAGGTGATCTTTCCACTGCGCGTCGATCACGCTCAGCATGATCATGCGCTCGTGATAGCGCATAGCCTCGGCGCCGATCAGCGCCTCTTTCGCGTCATAGCGCTGTTTGAGTTTTTCGAAGATGGCGTCGCCCAGTTCCTGGCGGTTCATTTGCTGTGGCTTGAGGCCTTCGGCGTAGATGTCGACGCCGAAGCGGGTGAAGATCGCGTCTTTCAGAGCTTTGAGGTCCCAGTCGGCTTCGTGCACTTTGGGCGGACAGTGCCGTTCGAGGATGTCGGCGAGAATCCCGGAGACGTAGTCTTCGACGATGAGATCTTTCTGGTCGAGGCCTTCCAGCAGACGGCGGCGCAGGCCATACACCGCTTCGCGCTGCTTGTTCATGACGTCGTCATACTCAAGCAGATGTTTGCGGGCCTCGAAGTTTTGCCCTTCAACGGCTTTCTGCGCGCCTTCGATTTGGCGCGTAATCATGCGCGATTCGATGGGAACACCTTCCTCCATGCCGAGCCGTTGCAGCAGTTTCGAAATCCACTCCCGGGCAAAGATCCGCATCAAGTCGTCTTCGAGCGAAAGATAGAAACGCGACGA
>JBEKWL010000121.1:0-11403 GCA_049513095.1 Terriglobales bacterium | reverse complement strand
CCCAGGTTGAACTGATACTCCACATTGCGCGGCGCCAGCGCGATCGCCTGCCGTTGCGCCTCCAGCGCCGAGTTGATTCCGCCCCCCTCCACTCGCGCCATGCCCAGCATGTTATAAGCGTCGGCTAACTCCGGATACCAATCGGTCACCGCCCGCAAATCCTGCATCATGTTTGCCAGCCCCGGCATCTCTTGCCGCGTCGCTTGCGCCGTCTGATACTTCAGCGCCGAACGGTAATACCAAATCCATGGATCGCGCGGATCCAAATCCGTCGCCTTCTCCAATTCGTCGGCGGTCGCGTCGAACTTCTTCTGCCGCAAATAATCCCGCGCCAGCCCGCGATGCGCCGCCTCATTACCTTTTGGGTCCTGCGCCAACTGCTGCAAATCGTGCAGCGCCTGATCTCGATGTTCCGGAATGCGCGCCATCACGTCGCCAATCACAGCTCTAGCTTCTTCATCCTTAACCGGACTGACCGCCATCCCGATGTCGTCCGCGCCAAACGGCAGCGCGAAATGATCCGGCTGCTGAATGTCCGCCGGATCCACAATCGGCTTCTTCGCCTGATCAAGAGCGATGCCCAACCCGCTTAGCGTTTTGAAATAAGTCTTCGCCGCGTCTTCCATCTGCGCCGGCGTCATATCAAACGCCTGCACCATCGCCTTCTCCACCGGCACTTTCTGATTCACCACCAGATCGAAGTAAGCCCCCGCCTCCGGCATCTTGTTCTTGTTCAGCAGATAGTGGACGACCATCCAAGACTGCGCATAGTACAGCGTGTTGTGCGTCCCCTCGCGCGTCCCCGACTCGTCATGCTTCATCGTGAACAAGTCCACCATCGACAGCCATACCGGAGAACTCACCAGTTGCGTCAGCGACTGCGGCACATTCGGGTCCCGCCGCATAAAATCGAAGATGTCCTCGTGCCACTCCGCTTGCAGTTCCGGATCGCCTCCAATCTCCACTTCCTTGCCGATATAGATCGATCCAAAGTATTCCGCCAGACCTTCGTCAAACCAGCCCTGCACCGGAGGATAGTTGTAATTCAAGAGATAGTGCGCCAGCGAATGCGCCACCGCGTGCCACGAATCGGCTTCAAAAAGATTCAGGACAATATAAATCCGGTCCGATCCGGGCACATAAAACCCGGCCGCCGTGCCCTGTTTCGCCGGAGCAACCAAGGCGTACTGCTTGTCGCTCTTAAGCGCGATGACGGTGATCGGCACCGACATTTTCAGCTTATCTTTCAGTATCAGTTGTCCAAAAACCGCCCGCATCTGCTCCATCCGCAAAGCAACTTCCCGCCCGCGTTTTTCCCCCGCATCGGTAATCACGGAAAAATGCGCGGAATGCACTTCGACCCACTTCGGCTCATCCTTAGCAAATGCCAGAGGCGAGAAACAACCCGCGATCAGCAGACCCAAAATAACGGTGCCGATACCAAACCTTCGCTTCACGGTAGAGTCCTTCCCCAAAAATGCTAGCATGCCAGGCAGCACGCAGCTAAACAACGCCCGCGAAGAAGCGCAATGGCAATAGCCGATGGAGAGATGGACGCGCGCCCGTCCGCCTTTCACCTTGGCCCCACCCCCGCTCGCACGTTACACTCTCGTCCGTGACCTCGGCCCCTTCTTCCCGTCTCGCCTGGATCGACTGGATGCGCGGCTTGGCCTGCGTCCTGATGTTCCAGACGCACTGTTACGACGCATGGCTAGGCGGCAACGCCCGCAAAACCAGCTTCCTCAAAGGATCGCAACTCCTCGGCACTCTGCCCGCGCCCCTCTTTCTTTTTCTAGCCGGAGTTTCCTTCGCCCTGGTCACCGACAAACTCATTCGCAAACGCCTGACCCCCGCCGAAATAACCCGCGCCATGGGCCGCCGCGGCGCCGAAATCTTAGCCTTCGGACTCCTGTTCCGCCTGCAGGAATTTCTTATCGCCTGGGGATGGGCACCATGGTCCGACTTACTCCGCGTGGACGTCCTAAACATCATCGGTCTGTCCATGATCCTGATGGCGCCAACCTGCGGCATGGTCCTGCACGTGTGGGGACGGGTCCAAGCCGAGCGCAGCTCGGCATCTATCAGTGGCCACGGCAACTCTGGATTCGCGATAGCCGTCGTCGCCATCGCCGTCGCCTCTCTAATCGCCCTGCTAACGCCGCTCCTTTACACCACCTGGCAGCCCACATGGCTGCCCTGGTGGCTGGAGTCCTACATCGACGGATGCCACAACTTGGGCGCGCCCCAGCCGTGGCTCTTCCCACTTTTTCCCTGGGCCGCCTTCGCTTTCGCCGGTCTGGCCGCCGGATTCATTCTCTTCAGCGACCAAGCTCGAAGCCACATCGTCCGAACGCTGGCGCTCTTCGCCGCCATCGGAGCCGTAGCAATCGTGGCCGCGCGCCAGTTCGACCACTCTTCCTTCTATCTCTACTCGACTTACGATTATTGGCACACCAGCCCGAACTTTCTAATGATGCGCATAGGTATGCTGTTAGTAATTTGCTTTGTGAGTTACGCTTGGTGCCGTTGGGGCCTCGGAACTCTTGGCTTCAGCCCGCTAATTCAATTAGGCCAGACGTCACTCATCGTCTACTGGGTCCACATAGAATTCGTCTATGGACGCTTCTCCCTGCTGCCCAAACGATCCGAATCCATTCTCACCGCCTCGCGAGGATTGCTGGAAATCTGCCTATTCATGCTGATCCTCTCGCTCCTCCGCACAAGAATCGACTGGAAAAGAGTCGACTGGAAGAAGATCAACTGGAAAAATAGCCGGCGAGTCCAGCCCGTGTAAGCGCAGGGAACGGGAACCCATGGCGTAATGTTGTCAGTGTGGGGGCTCTAATTCACCGCGCCTCAATACTCGGGTGGGCCTCAGGGTAAAATCAAACCTGCGGAGCCTGCGCCAACTCCACCCTTGGTGCGGCTGCCTAAGCGAAGCGATGATGGCCGCCCATCCCACGTTGTCAGAAAAAACATCGCCCCGATTTGCACCCAACGTGTTGGGTTGTGAAAGAATATGTCAGCTTATTGTGCTGCTGATGGGAGCGCACTGTGCCTTCGCTGGCCGTAATTTACCCGTTGGAGCTGATGGCCTTGCTTACCTGGACGTCGCCCGCTCCTACCTTCGCCACGACTGGCACACGGCCGTAAATGGATATTGGGGGCCGTTGTACTCCTGGCTTCTGGCGATCGGGATGCGGTTTTTTCACCCCGGGATCCGTGACGAATTTGCCATGGCCAGGACGCTTAATTTTGCACTCTTTGCTGCTGCCGTGTACACGTTCAGCAGGTTCTGGCGTGCACTTGCAGACTGGAGCAAGCGGATCGGCGACGGCGAGACTTCAATTCCTTATGCCAGTCCCTTGGTCTGGATTGGGCTCGGGTATTTGTTGTTCGTTGTCAACTTTATCTGGAATGTGGATGAAGTAACCCCCGACATCCTGGTAGCCACGATTGTCTTTGCCATTGCCGCTGTCCTGTTCAAGCTCAACCTCAAGCTCAACGATAACCGGCAACACAGCATTGCCGCATATGTATGGCTAGGCCTGCTGCTGGCCCTTGGTTACTACGCCAAGGCCATTCTGTTGTATTTTGCAGTGTTTGTCCTGGGAGCGATGGTGGTCCAGGGTTTTCGCTCTGGGATCCTTCGAGGCCCGATTACTGCGATTATAGTTTTTGTGGTATTGGTTTCACCCTTCGTAGCCATCCTGTCACGGACGGTCGGCCACTTCACTGCGGGAGACAGCGGCAGATTGAACTATGCCTGGTTCGTGAATGGACCGGAAACGAAAACGTGGATGAAGGTTTCGTATGGCTATGCACCACTTCCGTTTTATCCCGGTTCCATCGCGCTGGATTCACCACGTGTTTTCCGTCTTCCCTCGGTCGAAGGAATCACCTATGCGCCCTGGTACGATGCGGCACGGTTTGACAAGCGCAGCCATCCGGCCTTTGACTTGCGCGCTCAGCTTCGGCAGCTTGCCGTGAATCTTCCGTTTCTCAAAGACCAGATCTTTGGGGCAGGAGCGGCACTGTTGGTGCCTTTGCTGATTCTCGTGTGGTATGAACCAAAGGCGTCACTCCGCCGCTTTGCCGCCACCTGGTTTTGTACCTTGCCCGCGGCCGCCGTGGTTGGGATGTATTTGCTCGTCCACCTGGTGCAACGATTCGTGCTTGGCTTTTCGCTGCTACTCTGGGGTGCCGCTTGGGCGTCGGTTCTTGTGGCCCCGGGACTGCAACTCTTGGCACGGCGAGCCACGCTGGCTGGGACCCTTGTCTTTGCAGCCTACATGATGCCGGGCCTGCTCCACTACGTCGTTTCACAGCCCGCGGAATCGGTCGGGCGCGACATGGCTATTGCCGAGGACATTTCCCACCACGGCATCGCGCCGTGCGACGCGGTCGCCAGTATCGGCGACGGACAAGAAGCCTATTGGGCGCATTTGGCAAGGGTTTCAGTTGTTGCTGAAGTTTGGTCGATTGATTCCGCGCGGTTCTGGTCGGCTCAGCCGGCGGTGCAGCAGGCAGTCCTTCGCTCGATGGCTGATTCCGGCGCGAAAGCGGTGGTTTGGCGCGCCGATTCCGATCAACCCTGCCCACCCCGGTGGCTCTCGCTGCCGGAACATTCCGGCTGCATGATTTCGCTGCATTGATTTCCCTGCGGTGATTTCGTAAGGCGCGGATTCCCTGTGTCAAGGGCGAGATTCCACGGTCGCGTCCCGCTCGGGACTCTCTTTACCTATCACCCCACCCCGCCCGCCGACAACTGCATGATCGCGTTCCCCATCAGCTTCAGCCCCACTCCCCAATTCTGACGCGCGCTGGCACCGTCGGTGCCGTAGCCGCTCACATACAAGGTACAGTAAAATCCTTCACGGACCGCACCTTCCTCCCTGTAGTAACACCGCCGCACGCACACCTCCGCCGCCGACGGAGTCTCCGGCGCCCGCCGCAGCAACTCAACCAGATTCATGGCAAACTGTTCGTGAGCGGACAAGGATTGGCGCAACAAGGATTGCCGCGACAAAGATAGACGCACATCAATCTTAGAAAACACCACGTCCACATAACTCGCGAACTTGTGCGTCGCGTCGTAAATCTCTTCCTCCGCGCTCAGTTCCCTCGTCGCCCACGCATCGCACTTCGCCGTCTCCACCATGCTGCACGCCGAGTTCATCGCCCGTAGAAATTCCCCCAACTCGGGAAACTTTTCCGCCTCCCCGATCCTCGCCATCAACTCCGGACGCCGCTTCAAGTCAACATAAGCAAGCTTGCCCGCCGGATCTGTCCACGGAAAATCCAGCGCCGGATCTTCCCGCCCCAGTTCGATCGAGAAGTCGGCATCCATCAGAACCTCATCGGAACCGGCGCAGGAAGTTCACGATCTCAAGCTCCGCCCAATAACCGTCGTCATAACGACTATCGCTCGCATTCCCCGCTCCGGCGGGCGATCTGCGGGGGGACGCGGCAGCTGCTCCGATAAACGCGCAGTGCCCTCCGTCGGCCGTCTCCACGAAGACGATGTTCGGGTTCGACGAAATCTTCCGCCGCGTCTCCGCCGTGATGCGGATGAACGGATCGTTCGCCGCGTACAAAATCAGCGCCGGCACCGCAACCTGCTCCACCACGTGCGCCGCCGAAGCGAGATCATAGTAATCGTCCACGCCCGCGAAGCCGCAATAGTAAGCCGTCACCTTGTCATCAAACTCGCGCAGGCTCCGGATGCCGCGCAGGCGGCTCACGTCGAAGTGGCCGGGAAAGAGCCGCGCCTTCTGAATCATCCGGCGGTGCAGCGCCCACAAAAAATACTTTTCGTAAATTCGGTTCGCCGGTTCGTGCAGCGTATCCGCTGACGTAGCCAGATCAATCGCGGGACAACACACCGCGACCGCGCGAAACTGCGCCGGCGCCTGCGATCCCCACTCCCCCGCCAGCTTGAGTACGATGTTGCCGCCCATCGAGAAGCCAACCAGAGCCAGGCGAGAAACGCCGTCACGCGCGATGACCTCGCGCGCCACCGCCGCGACATCATTCGACAGCCCCGAGTGATAGAGCACCGGGGCGAGTGCCTCCGTGCCGCCGCAGTTGCGCTGGTTGTAGCGGATCACATTCATCCCCGCAGCCAGTGCCTTCTCGGTAATGCCAAGCATGTACTGCGAGTCGCTCGACCCTTCGAGCCCGTGCACAACAATGATGGTCAGCGCGTGCGCTCGATCCGCTTGCCAGTGGCAGTGGCAAAGCACCTGGACGCCGGGCTCCACTTCGATCAGCCGCTCCTCGGGCGCAGGCAAATGAAAACGTCGCGGGATTAAGAAGCTGGCAACCGTTTGCACGTGCCCACCGCGCAACCAGCGGCGCGGTTTGAAGGGACGAGTCTCCTCGTGTGTTTGCGAAGTACCCACTCTTTGATTTTAAATAGAAGACAGCAATTTTCTTCGCGGAGTTTTCTTCATGCCCATCTTCGAGTACGTCTGCAAGGAATGCCAGCACGAGTTCGAAGCTCTGGTCTTCGGCAAACAAAAAGCCGAGTGCCCGAAGTGCCAGAGCAAGAAACTGGAGCCGCAACTCTCCGTGTTCGCCGTGTCGGCGAAGAGCGGAGCAACGAGCCAGCCGTCGATGTCGGCGGGACCATGCGGGTCGTGCGGCAATGCTCGCGGGCCGGGCGCCTGCTCGTTGAAAGACTTCGACTAAATCCTTTGTTTGCGTTCAAAAGTGCTCCAAGACAATAGCTATTTCCTCCACTATTCCTTCCGTCATGCAACGTAACTTCGGGAACTATTTGGCGTGTAACTGATGTGACGTTTCGCTTTGGGGCGTTCGTGGCTATGATTCGCTTGAATCGTTGGAACGAAACTCGGAGCGAGAATGGATCGGCGAAAAGAGCGCAGACTGACCCTGGAGTTGCCGGTACGCATCTGGGGAGTGGACAAAATGGCGCGGCCTTTCGCGGAGATTGTTCGGGTGCGCAATGTCAGCAACCACGGGGCGGTGCTGATCGGCGTGCGCTCGAAGGTTCAGAACGGCGAAGTGCTGGACGTGCAACTCGGCGCGTCGAGGGCGCAGTTTCGCATTGTGTGGACGGGAGTTTCGGGAGAGGCCGGCATCGAGGCTCTGGCATTCGAGCCGCCCATCTTCGATATCGGCTTGGGCATCGGCCTCCCGAAAGTTTTCGAGATGGTGGGAACCGGATAGGCCAAAGCCGAACGGCACTTATCGGTCAACTAACGTGGATTCACGTGGCCGGTTCCCACTTTTGTTTCTTCGGCAAGAAATCTGGCAAACACTTCATTGGACAAGAGACGCCCGCGGCCGGTAAGGCGCACGGTTGCGCCTTGCTGTTCGAGCAGGCCTTCGCGCACGCATTGCTGGATCGCGGATTCCCAAGTGGCGACTGCGTCTCGGCTGAACATCGGACTGAAGTCGGTGCGAAGCCGTCCGATGTCGATGCCGCGGTTGAGGCGCAGACCGAGGAAGAAGCTTTCTTCGATTGCTGCCTGTGCGGAAACCGGCGTCACCGTATGCGGCGTGCGATTCATGTAGGCGTCGAGCGAGTCGGGGGTTGCGAAGCGGAGGGCCTGGTGGACGGCCTGGTTCTGATCGGCGGCAAGCATCGAGTGCGCATCGACACCGAAGCCGAGGTAGGGCTGGCGTGTCCAATATTTCAAGTTATGGCGCGACTCGTTACTTTGTAACTCGCCGTTTTGCGAATGCATGGTGGCACGGGCAAAGTTGGAAATTTCGTACTGCACGATGCCGGCGGAGGCTAGCATCTGGCATGCCTGCTGGTAGAAATCCGCGGTCGCGTCGTCATCGGGCACAAAGTGGGCGTGGTAGCGGGCGCCTCCAGCGATCAGTTCCCTGCCCAGGCGCGAATCCTCGTCTACTTCGAGCATGTAGACGCTCGCGTGCGGAACGCCCGTGGCAATCGTTTCCGAAACCGAGAAGGCCCAGCTTTCGGCCGTCTGGTGCGGCAAGCCGGCAATCAGGTCGATGTTAATGTTGGCGAGGCCGGCCTCGCGCAGGCGACCAATCTCTTCGAGAACGGTGGCGCGATTGTGCAGCCGTCCCACAGACTGCGCTTCCTGATCGACGAAGGACTGCACGCCCAGGCTCACCCGGTTCACTCCGCATTGCAGCAAGGTTTCGATGAGAGCGGGAGCAAGCGTGCCCGGAGCGCATTCGACCGTAATCTCGGCATCGGGAGCAATCGCAAAGTGACCGCGCACGGCGGCAAAGATGCGTAGTAACTGCGCAGCCTCGAGGATCGACGGAGTTCCTCCGCCGAGATAGATGGAGTCGGCGGTGTCATCGTACGTACATCCGAGCGCAGATCCGAACGCACATCCCAGCTCCAACGCAAGCTGGCGCGAGTTGGCGATATCCTCCAGCACGCGGGCAACGTAATTCTCGTAAGCGGACTTCGAGAACACATCGGAGGCGAAGTTGCAGTAGCTGCACTTGGTCCGGCAGAACGGAACCGAGATGTAGAGGCCGAGGGGCATGCTGTTTACCGTGACGTTTCCGTGCTCAGCAACTTTGGCCCCTGCTTGATCTGGAAGCGCCCATCAACCGTCTCCCAGATCCAACCCGAGTAGCCGTATCCCCCGACAGGCTTGGTGATAAATGCCCCGTGCCACGACTCCGCACGCCTCTGGTTATACGCGACCGTACCGAACTTCCCAAAGGTGTACGCGGGCACCGGATGGCAGTAATCGCAACCCAAGAGCTCCTTCGCCACGCCGGCCGCCTCGCTGCCGCCATAGACCGCCGCACGTAATCCGTACTTGTGGTTCTTCGCGCGTGCCAGCACCTCGCCGGCGGTCTCGAAGCAGGACGTGAAGGCCGCCGGTGCGAAGACCTCCTCGCGCATGCCCAGCATGTCATCGGCGCAGTCCTTCATCACGGTGGGATAGACAAGGTTGCCCTCGATGCGGCCGCCCACTAGCACTTTAGCGCCCTTCTCCAAGGCATCGGCCATTTGTTCATGGAGCCGCCGCACCGCTACCGCGCTTGCAACCGGCCCGATGTCGGTCTCCCTGTCCGCCGGATCGCCCACCACCAAACGCCGCACACGTTCAACAAACCGCTCCAGGAACTCCTGATAGATGCTGGCTTGGATGAAGATCCGCTTGGGCGCGGTGCACGTCTGGCCCGAATACATGAACTTCGATACCATCAGGTCGTCAAGCGCCAAATCCAGGTCGGCATCGGCAAATACGATGAACGGGTCCTGGCCCGGCCCCTCAAATACCAGCTTCTTGCCCGCCGCGCGAAATGCTTCTTCGTAGGGCAGGATGTTCTCGTCGAATCCGAATGCCACCGCCGCGGTCACTTCGGGACTTGTGAGCGAGTCCTCAAGCAAGCTCTTGCCGGTCCCGCCATAGAAAGCGACTGCATCGCCAAAGAACGGCCGGTAGAGGTCTTTGGTCAACGCCATGATGCGCCGCCCCTTCGAAGAAAACTTCACGGTCAGCCGGTTGCCGACGATATAGATCGAGGTGATCGCAGTGTTGAGCCATGCGCTGCCGTTGTACGACAGCATCAGATTGACGCGCGCCCTGGGACGCAGGGGCAAGCGGTCCCGCAAAAATACCGCATCCGCATACATTCGGAGCCGACCGATGGTGGTATCCACCTCGCGCGTGCTGTCCTTGACCGTAAATTGCAGATCGCGGACGGCGCAATCGACCACTTTGTCATGGTGTTTTTCGAGCGCACGGGCAAGCGCCAGCACACGCTCATAGCGCTCCTCGAATGACATAAGCCGGAATCTCCTCTTGGCCTCGAAAACGGCCACCATAGTACACCCGTCTCGTCTGTTCGCGACGCTACGGACGATTCATTCTATGAGAGACGCGTGGGGCGTGTGCCGTTACGGTGGCTTAGAATAGAGCGAAGGGCCCGGCACAGAAGGGCTCGCCAAATCAGACTTGCGGTTACGAGAACAAATATGAGCGAAGACTCGATTGATCTTTTATGTAAGCACTGTGGTCGGACGTTTTCCGCCTTCCTGCACGAAATGGCCGACCACAATGCCAAGGTTACGACCTGCCCGAGTTGCGGCAAGATCCATGACGGCAAGCCTCCGAAGACTGCCAAGCCGGTTGCACGGGCGCCATCCATCAAAAAGACTAATTAGATTGACTGAACCTTTTCCATCCTGCGCGCTGGTTCGGCCATCTATTTGAGGTGAGGTTTTTCGGGTAATCTTTATTGGGTTAGCCTCTATTAAGGTAATCTCTAAGGTGATCCCGGATCTTGTTCTCTCGCGCCACCGATGGCCTCCGATCAAGAAGAAGAAGTATTAGGGAAAGCGTACGACGGCCGGCTGATGCGGCGGCTGCTTACGTATCTGCGTCCCTACAAGTGGCACGTGGTCGTGGCACTGGCGGCGATCATCCTGAAGTCGGCGGCGGACGTACTGGGGCCGTTCCTCACCAAGATTGCCATCGATAAATACCTGGCGAAGTCGCCGAACTCGCATTCCTGGATTGGCGACCGGCTAAGCGACGCTCCGCTGACCGGCATCGCGCAGATTGGCGGGCTCTACGTTGGAATTCTCATCTTCACTTTCGCGCTGGAGTTCATCCAGACCTACCTGATGCAGTGGACCGGGCAGAAGGTGATGTTCGATCTGCGCAGCCAGATTTTTCGACACCTGCAGCACATGCATGTCGCGTTTTTCGACAAGAACCCGGTGGGCCGGCTGGTGACGCGCGTGACCACCGACGTCGACGCGCTGAATGAAATGTTCACGGCAGGCGTGGTCTCCATTTTTGAAGATGTCTTCGTGCTGGCCGGCATTATCGCGATCATGATGAAGATGAACTGGAAGCTGGCGCTCATTACCTTCGCTATGCTTCCGCTGATCGTGTACGCGACCAAGATTTTTCGCGACAAGGTGCGCGATTCCTACCGGCGCATCCGCACGGCCATCGCCCGCATCAACGCTTACTTGCAGGAGGCGGTCTCGGGGATGCTGGTGCTGCAGCTTTTCAATCGCGAGAAGCGCGCCTTCAATAAATTTTCCGACATCAACGCCTCGCACATGGAGGCATTTAAAGACGCCATCATGGCGTACGCCGTTTACTACCCGGTGGTCGAAATTATGTCGGCGATTGCCATCGCCAGCATCATCTGGTTCGGGGGGAATGATGTGATCCGAGGCGTGGCGACGCTCGGTGTGCTGGTCGCGTTCATGCAGTACGCGCAGCGATTTTTCCGTCCGATTCAGGATTTGAGCGAGAAGTACAACATCCTGCAGTCGGCGATGGCGGCCGGAGAGCGCGTGTTCAAGCTGCTGGATACGAAAATTGAAGTGACCTCGGCGGCGATCACGAAACAACCGCAAGGGCCGGGGCGCATTGAATTTGATCATGTGTGGTTCGCGTACAACGCAAG
>JBEKWL010000120.1:0-11404 GCA_049513095.1 Terriglobales bacterium | reverse complement strand
CGGCGCCAAACTGGCCGGGGTTGGTGATGGTGAAGGTCGAACCTTCGACGTCGGTGGGTAGGAGCTTCTTGGTACGGGCGCGCTCGCCGAGGTCGGTGATGCCGCGTTGCAGTCCGAGGAAGTTGAGTTCGTCGGCGTTTTTGAGAACGGGGACGATGAGTCCCCAATCGAGCGCGACGGCGATGCCGGCGTTGACGTGTTTGTGGTAGCGGACGCTGTCGCCTTCGAGGGAGCTGTTGACGATCGGATATTGCTGCAGGGCGATGATGGCAGCGCGCACAAAAAACGGCATGAAGGTAAGCCGCGCGCCATAGCGCTGCTCGAAGCCGTTCTTGAGCTTGTTGCGCAAATTGACGATGCGAGTCATATCCACCTCGAACATGCAGTGGACGTGAGCGCTGGTGCGGCGCGATTCGATCATGCGCTGCGCGATGATCTTGCGCATTTGGGACATGGGTACGAGCTCGCCTGGAATGACAGTGGGAGCAGGGGCTGAGGCTGGGCGGGGTGCGGGGGCGGCAACTGGAGCAGCCGTGCGGTGCTCGACGAAATCGAGAATGTCTTGCTTGGTGACGCGGCCACCGGTGCCGGTGCCACTTACTTTGGCGAGATCTATGTTGTGCTCGCGGGCGAGTTTGCGGACGAGCGGGGAGGAGCGGACGTCGGAGCCTTCTTCATCGCCGGGAACGCTGGCGGCGGACGGGGGCGGCGGAGCCGGAGCTTCCTTGGCAGCTTCTTTCTTTGCGGATGCGGGAGCGGCGGGAGTTGGAGCAGCGGCCTTGGCGGGTGCGGGAGCGGACGCGCCACTGCCGTCGCCAATTACACCTACGACGGTGTTGACCTGAACAGTGGTACCTTCGGAAACTTTGATTTCCTGAAGGGTTCCGCTGGCGGGCGCGGGGATTTCGGCGTCGACCTTGTCGGTGGAAATCTCGAAGAGAGGTTCATCGCGCTGGACCTTGTCACCGGGCTTTTTCAGCCACTTGGTGATGGTTCCTTCGAAAATCGATTCGCCCATTTGGGGCATGACTACATCAGTCGGCATAGTTCCCTTTCCATGACGTCCTACGCAAATGGCGGGGGAAGAGCAAAAAAAACATTATAGCGAAGCTGGGAGTGACTTCGGGCGCAGAGCGCAAAGATCTAACGCGGCCTGTGCGTTGTGCAAAGGCGTCGCCCTGGTTTAACTAGGGGTGCGATTTCTTGTGGAGCAAACAGCGATGAAGAAGTTCTTGGCGGTTGTTCTTGAGATGACCATGAATGCAATAGCAAAGATCACTTTCGTGAAGAGTGACCCAGCGAAGACTTTGTGGACTTTCTTGGGGAGAGCGGGACCATCGCCCCCTACGGTACGAGATTGGCTGCTCACGCCTGAGGCGGAGCGTGCTTTTTTTTCGTTGACGTCGTCCATTGACGCAAGACATCGATGAATGCAGTGGTGGCGCAGGAAAGCGTTCGGTCGCGGCGGTAGGCCAGTCCAAGTTCGCGGAAAAGATCCGCATCCTCAAGGTCAATCAGTTTGACTCTGCCGGACGCCACTTCATCGCTGGCGAATGACGCGCTGATGATAGACACTCCGAGGTCAGCGGCCACAAAGCTCTTGATCATTCCGATGCTGGGCAGTTCCATGCGCACTTGCAGTTCGTCGCGATAAGGGCGGAACAGCTTATCCATGAGCCTTCGGGTATGGCCTGTCTTGGGGAGCAGCAAGGGATGTTTGACGATATCGTGGACGGACGCCGTTTTGTGCTTGGCCAGGGGATTTCTGGGGCTCACCATCAACATCAGCTTGTCGCGGAAGATCGGTTGGATTTCCAGGCTCGGAGACTGAATGGGTAAAGTCAGAAAACCCACTTCGATGGAGCCGTTCTCGAGCTTTTCCGTGATCTTGTAGCTGAAATTCCGGTAGATGTTGATTTGTACGGGCGGGTAGAGGCGGCAGTATTCCGCAAACACCTCCGGCAGAACGTAGAGGCAGGTCGCTTCGTTGGCACCGACGCGAAGCGTGCCGCGGGGGGTGCGGCTATGGTCCGCTACCGCCATCAGCGATTCCTCGCGCAGCAGTTTCAGCCGCTCGGCATAGTCATAGAGGACTTGTCCGGCCGGGGTCAGTTTTACGGTCTTGCCCGAGCGGTCGAGCAGTCGATCGCCATACTCCTGCTCCAACTGGCGGATTTGGGCGCTGACGGCCGATTGGGAGCGGAAAACTTTCTCTCCGGCGCGCGAAAAGCTGCCCTGTTTGGCCACTTCCAGGAACGTGATGAGCTGATCGAAATCCATTAAGTTTATGCCGGATTATAATGGATTTGGCAGGTTTCGCGGGAAATTAGGCTGATTTCGCACGGGGGACGTCGAAATTCTGAAATTTGCATCCTTTGTATCGAAATTCTGAATTGTACTTTCCGGCCCAAAAGACAGTAACTAGTAGGTTGCAGAAGTGTGTTCCTTGAGCCGAAGTGCGCGGCCCCCCGTAGCCTTTGCGGGCAAAGTCCCCACTCAAGAACAACTGACCCGCGAGCGGCGGAGTATGCCGCAAAAGATGCCGATGACGACGCGTCTGAAAAAAGCGAATGGTGCTCCACCCGCCCAGGGTCTGTACCATTCTGGGCAAGAGCACGACGCCTGCGGGATCGGATTCGTGGCCAGCGTTCGCGGCCATAAAAGTCACGACATCGTAAACAAGGGAATCCAGGTGCTGCTCAACCTGGCGCACCGCGGGGCCTGCGGATGCGATCCCGAGACCGGCGATGGCGCCGGCATTCTGCTCCAGATCCCACACCAGTTCTTCGTGCGGAAGTGTGTCCAGTTGGGTTTCGACCTGCCTGCACCCGGCGCTTACGGCGTGGGAATGACATTCCTGCCGGTGGAGAAACATGAGCGGTTGCAATGCGAAGGGATTCTGGAGCGCATTGTGCGCGAGGAAGGAATGACGGTACTCGGCTGGCGCGATACGCCTGTCTTCGCTGCCGCCATTGGCCGCGTGGCGAGGGGGTCGCAACCTTACATCCAGCAGATATTTATAGGATGTGGGCCGTTTACCGACGAAGACACGTTTGAGCGCAAGCTTTATGTGGTGCGCAAGCGCGCCGAGAATGAGATGGCAAAGTCCGGCATAGAGGATGCGAGTGTGTTCCACATCCCATCGCTCTCTTGCCGGACGATTGTCTATAAGGGTCTGCTGCTGGCGCCGCAGATCGCCAATTTTTACAAGGAGCTTTCCGATCCCGACGTGACCAGCGCGTTGTGTCTGGTGCACCAGCGCTTTTCGACCAATACCTTTCCGAGTTGGCAGCGAGCACATCCCTATCGCTACATCGCGCACAATGGCGAGATCAACACGCTCAAGGGGAACGTCAACTGGATGCACGCGCGGCAGTCGCTACTGCAGTCTCCCTTGTTCGGAGACGATATCCAGAAGCTCTATCCCATCATTGCGCCCGATGGCAGCGATTCCGCCAATTTCGACAATGCGGTCGAACTTCTGTTGCAGGCGGGGCGCAGCCTGCCGCACGCGATGGCCATGCTGATTCCGGAAGCGTGGGCCGGGAATTCCCACATGAAGCCGGAGAAGCGGGCATTTTACGAATATCACGCGTGCCTGATGGAACCGTGGGATGGGCCGGCGGCCATCGCCTTCACCGACGGCAGAGTCATCGGCGCGATCCTCGACCGCAACGGCCTGCGGCCCGGGCGTTACGTGGTTACTCATGACGAGCTCGTCATTATGGCCTCCGAAGCTGGTGTGCTCGACATCGACCCGGAACAGGTAAAGATGAAGGGCCGCCTGCAACCGGGAAAGATGTTCCTGGTGGACACGGTCGAAGGGCGCATCGTCCCTGACAAAGAAATCAAATACCGGCTGGCTTCGCGACAGCCGTATGCGCAGTGGCTCAAAGACAATCAGATCACGATCGATCAGTTGCCCAAGCCCTCGCGCATGCACCACCCGGATGCGGAAACCCTGCTTCGCCGGCAGCGCGCGTTTGGTTACAGCGATGAAGACTTGCGCATGATCCTCGGCCCCATGGCCACGAAGGGCGAGGAACCGGTGGGCTCCATGGGGACGGATACGCCGCTCGCATGTCTCTCGGACCGGCCGCAGTCGCTGTTCAACTATTTCAAGCAGCTCTTCGCGCAGGTCACTAATCCTCCCATTGACCCGATTCGCGAAGAGATCGTGATGTCGCTCATCAGCTACATCGGAGCCGAGCGCAATATTCTCTCGGAAGAGCCCGAGAACTGTCACATGCTGAAGCTGGCGCACCCGCTGCTGACCAACCTCGAACTGGAAAAACTGCGCCGGGTTTCAACCGGGGATCTGCTGGCCATCACGCTGCCGGCGCTGTTCCGGGCGAGCGAAGGAGAAGCGGGGCTGAAGCGGGCGCTCGACGAGTTGTGCCAGCGCGCGTCGCTCGCGGTAAAAGCCGGGTACACGCTGCTGATTCTTTCCGATCGCGGAGTGAACAAGGATTATGCTCCCATCCCCAGCCTGCTGGCGCTGGCCGCCGTGCACAACCTGCTGGTTCAGGAGGAGACGCGAACCCAGGTCGCACTGATTACGGAATCAGGCGAGCCTCGCGAGGTGATGCACTTTGCGCTGCTCAGCGGCTACGGGGCGAGCGCCATCAATCCTTATCTGGCATTGGAGAGCGTGGAAAGCCTGGCGCGGCGGGGAGAGTTGTTGGACCATGTGACTCCCGAACTTGCCGTGAAGCACTTCATCAAAGCGGTGAATAAGGGCTTACTGAAGACCTTTGCCAAGATGGGTATCTCGACCTTGCAGAGCTACCAGGGAGCGCAGGTTTTCGAGGCCATCGGGCTGAATAAGGGACTGGTGGATGCTTATTTCTCAGGCACGGCGTCGCGTTTGGAAGGCATTGGCCTCGAAGTGCTCGCCCGCGAAGCGCAGTTGAAGCACGAGCACGCGTTCCGTCCCCTGACTGAGTCCGAGACGGAACTCGCGGTCGGAGGAACTTACCACCAGCGAGTCAACGGCGAGTATCACCTGCTGAACCCGCTGACGATCAGCACGCTACAGCAGGCAGTGCGGGAGAATAGCTTCCAGACCTTTCAGGAATACACGGAACTCATCGACAACCAAAGCAGCAACCTGGCAACGCTGCGCAGTTTGATGAAGTTGAAGAAAGGCGCCAAGCCGGTACCGATCGAAGAAGTCGAGTCTGCCAAGGAGATCGTGAAGCGCTTCACAACCGGAGCGATGTCATTCGGCTCGATCAGCAAAGAAGCGCACGAAACTCTGGCGATCGCGATGAACCGCATCGGGGGGATGTCCAATACCGGCGAAGGTGGCGAAGACGAAGAGCGTTTCAAGCCGGATGCGAACGGAGACCTGCGCCGGAGCGCGGTAAAGCAGGTCGCGTCGGCGCGCTTTGGAGTCACCGCGAACTACCTCGTCAATGCGGATGAATTGCAGATCAAGATGGCTCAGGGCGCCAAACCGGGTGAAGGTGGCCAACTTCCCGGGCACAAAGTGGATGAGGTCATTGCGCGCCTGAGACATTCCATCCCCGGCGTGGGTTTGATTTCGCCGCCGCCTCACCACGATATCTATTCCATCGAAGATCTCGCACAACTGATCTACGACCTGAAGAATGTGAATCCGCAGGCCCGCATCGCGGTGAAGTTGGTGGCGGAAGTCGGAGTGGGTACGGTGGCTGCGGGCGTGGCCAAGGCCCACGCGGATGTGGTGCTGATCAGTGGCGATAGCGGAGGTACGGGCGCTTCACCGCTGAGCTCCATTAAGCACGCCGGCATTCCCTGGGAGCTTGGGTTAGCAGAGACGCAGCAGGTGCTTTTGCTGAACGATCTGCGCAGCCGAATCCGGGTGCAAACGGACGGCAAGCTGCAGACCGGCCGCGATGTCGTGGTGGCGGCGCTGCTCGGCGCCGAAGAATTCGGTTTTGCCACCACGCCGCTGATTGCGATGGGCTGCGTCATGATGCGCAAGTGCCATCTCAATACTTGCTCCGTAGGTATTGCCACGCAGGATCTCGTGCTGCGCAAGCGATTTCAAGGGCAGCCCGAGCACGTCATCAACTTCTTCTTCTTTCTGGCGGAGCAGGTGCGGCAGTACATGGCGGAATTGGGCTTCCGCCGCATGGACGAGATGATCGGACGCGTCGACATGCTCGACGTGCAGCCCGCCGTGAATCACTGGAAGGCGCGTGGCCTGGATTTGTCGGCCATTCTCCATGTTCCGTCCATGCCGGGGCGCGTGGCACGCCGGTGCGTGCAGGCGCAGGATCATGGCTTGGAGCTGGCGCTGGATCATCAGCTTCTTGCCAAATCGCAGACTGCACTTGAAAGCCTCACGCCGGTTGTGATCAAACTGCCGGTGCGCAATGTTCATCGCTCGGTGGGAACCATGTTGAGCGGAGCGATTGCCCGCCGCCACGGATCCGCGGGCCTGCCCGACGATACGATCCGGATTCACCTCGACGGATCGGCGGGGCAGAGCCTGGGCGCGTTTCTGGCCAAGGGAGTCACCCTCACGCTCGAAGGCGAGGCTAACGATTACGTAGGCAAGGGCCTATCCGGCGGACGATTGGTGGTGTATCCGCCGCGACGGTCCCGTTTCGCTCCCGAAGAGAACATTCTGATTGGCAACGTTGCCCTCTACGGCGCGACCAGCGGCGAAGCGTTCTTCAACGGGGTCGCAGGCGAGCGGTTTGCGGTTCGCAACTCCGGAGCAACCGCGGTAGTCGAGGGAGTCGGCGACCACGGCTGCGAATACATGACGAAGGGGTTGGTGCTGGTGCTCGGGGCCTGTGGCAGAAATTTTGCCGCCGGCATGAATGGCGGTGTCGCCTACGTTTTTGACGAGCGCGGAGACTTCACCGAGAAGCGCTGCAATCTGGAATCGGTCGACCTTGAGCCAGTACTCGATACGCAGGATGCCGAATTCGCCGAACCCCAACTGGTCGAAGCCCAACTCGCGGAAACCAAGCTGGTCAAAGATCTCGTGACGCGGCATCTGGCACTAACCGGCAGCCCGCGTGCGGCTTGGCTTCTCGACAACTGGTCTGAGGCGCTATCCCGGTTTATCAAAGTCTTCCCCCACGAGCACAAGCGAGTCCTCGGAGTGAGCCGCAGACGACAGCCTTATATCCCGAGTCCGCCGCCAGCCGAGCCGGCCGCGGCCGAGCAGGTGCAACATGGGTAAGGACACGGGATTCCTGGAATACGAGCGCGAGCTTGCCCCTCGACGTCTGGTTTCTCACCGGGTTAACGATTGGTTCGAAATCTATCACGATTTTCCCGAACGGAAGCTTCGTACCCAGGGTGCGCGCTGCATGGACTGTGGCGTGCCTTTTTGCCAGACGGGATGTCCCGTCAACAACCTGATTCCCGATTGGAACGATCTGGTTTATCGGGGGCGCTGGAAAGAGGCGGTTCGCCAACTGCACGCGACCAATAACTTCCCGGAATTCACCGGCCGGATTTGTCCAGCGCCGTGCGAAGCGTCTTGTGTGCTGGCGATCAATCAGCCTGCGGTCACGATCAAGCAAATCGAGAAAAATATCGTGGAGCGCGGCTTTCGCGAAGGTTGGATCCATCCCGAGCCGCCCAAAGTTCACAGCGGGAAAAAGGTTGCGATCGTGGGTTCGGGGCCCGCGGGATTGGCCGCGGCCCAGCAGTTGTGCCGCGCGGGACACTCCGTAGTGGTCTACGAAAAATCGGACCGCCTCGGTGGCTTGCTGGTCTATGGCATCCCGCACTTCAAGATGGAAAAGCACATCATCGATCGCCGCCTGGAACAGATGTCCGCTGAGGGCGTGAAATTCGTTACCGGCGCGGAGGTGGGCAAGAATGTCGCGGTCGAGGATCTGCTCGGCGAGTTCGATGCGATTGTGCTCGCCGGCGGAGCCGAGCAACCGCGCGATCTGAACGTCCCGGGACGCGAGCTGAAGGGAATCCATTTCGCGATGGAGTTTCTGCCTCAGCAAAACCGCCGCTGTTTCGGCGACACGATCGACCCGAAAACGGAGATTTTGGCGACCGGCAAGCGCGTGGTCATCGTCGGAGGCGGCGATACCGGCGCCGATTGCCTCGGAACCTGCCATCGGCAAAAACCTCTTTCCGTGCACCAGTTCGAGATCATGGCGAAACCTCCAGAGGAGCGCTCGCCCCTCACGCCCTGGCCACTTTGGCCGACGCAGCTGCGCACCGAAGGCGCGCACGAAGAAGGCGGCGTTCGCGACTGGGGCATTGCGACCACAAGACTCACCGGCTCCGATTCCGGTCACGTTCAGCAACTGCACGCCGTGCGGGTTGGGCCGCCGCCAACGTTCGAGCCGATTCCGGGCACTGAATTTACGATGGAAGCGGATCTCGTGCTGATCGCGATGGGCTTTCTGGGACCGGTTCGGAATGGAATGATCGACCGGTTGGGAGTGCAGCTCGATCCGCGCGGCAACGTGGCCACGGACCAGAACCATATGTCATCCTTGCCGGGAGTTTTCGCGGCGGGCGATATGCGGCGGGGCCAGTCGTTGGTGGTTTGGGCAATCGCCGAAGGGCGAAAAACGGCCGCGAGTGTGGATGCTTGTTTGAGAACGAAGGCGATGCCCTTGATTACTCCGGCGGATTCCAGCTCCAAGGGGCAACCGATCGCATCATGATTCTGCTCCAACTGGCGCGCCGCCGACTCGATGGCCGCCGACTCTCAGATTTTCTGCTCCGCTTCCGCATACCTCTTTTGTTCAATCCCTTTCACTCCATTCAGGGAGTCGATGAGGCTGGTGGCGGGCTGTTGGAGGGTGGGACCGGAGTAGTCGCCGGGAGCTGGGCCTGTCGCGAAATGATCTGCTGCGAAGTGGGAAGCGTAGAGGAATCCCAGCCTCCGCCGATTGCCTCTATCAATTGCACGCTGTCCACAATTTGCGTGATCCGCAGGTTGACGGCTGTCTGCTGATTGCTGAAGAGTGCGGTTTCGGCGGTAATGACGTTGAGGTAGGGGTCGATGCCGAGGCGGTAGCGGTCTGTGGCCAGGCCAAGGCTGCGCTGCGCGGACCGAATCGCGACGTCTTGTTCCTGAATTTCCTGGGAAAGAATGCGAAGGCCGGAAAGATTATCCTCGACTTGTTGAAACGCGGTGAGGACCGTGTTGCGATAGTTGGCGACCGTCTGATCATATTGCGCGCGGTATTGTTCCATGGTGGCGCGACGCAGGCCGCCATCGTAAATCGTCTCGGCAATGGCGGGGCCAACGGACCAGAACCGGCTGGGCCAGGTAAACCAACTGGAGCCTTGCGTGCTTTGCAGCCCGGCAGAAGCGCTAAGAGTCAGGGTTGGAAAATAGGCGGCTTTGGCGACGCCGATTTGCGCGTTGGCCTGGGCCATCAGGCGCTCGGACGCGGCGATGTCTGGACGGCGCTCCAGAAGCTGAGATGGAACGCCAAAGGGAATGGCCGGCGGGGGAGTTTTCAGGGGCTCGACGGCGATCGAGAAGGAAGACGCAGGTTTACCGACCAAGAGTGCAATCGCGTGCTCGTATTGCGATCGCAGAATGCCAATATTGGTGTCTAGCGCGCGGGTTGCTTCCAGCAGAGTTTCTGCTTGCGCGACGGATTCGTCGGAGTCGATACCGGTTTCATACAATGCCTTGGTCAGTTCCAAGGACTTCTCATAAGCCACCACGGTCGAATCGAGCAGTTGTTTGAGCGCGTCCTGCCCGCGCAGTTGGAAGTAATCGACCGCCAGTTCCGCTTGCGCGGTCAGGCGGGTATTTTCGAGGTCGGCGGCGCTGGCTTGCGCGTTCGCGGCGGCGGCGCGGACGGTGTTGCGCACGCGGCCAAACAAGTCGGGCGTCCAGGAAGCGTCGAAGGGTAGAGAGTACTCGGTGAAGGTGGTTCCGCCTCCCGTCGCAGTACTGGGCTGGCGCTGACGAGTGATGCTTGCGCCCGCGGTAAGAGTCGGGAAATATTGCGCGCGAGCCTCCCGCACCAAGGCACGCGCCGCCATGAAACTGGCGAAGGCAGAGGCGACGTTTTGATTGGAAATATTGACTTGCTCTTCGAGTGTGTTCAGCTGCGGATCGCCGAGAATCTCCCACCATTTGCCATGGAGGGCACTGTCCTGAGGTTGTGCGACTTTCCAGCCGTCCATTTTCTTGAGATCGTCGGGAGTGACCTCTTTGAACGTCCCCGGTGTGTCGACTGTGGGGCGATGGTATTTCGGACCGACAACGCAGCCCTGGAGGAGGAGTGCGGCGCAGAGAAGCGCGGTCGCAGCACGTATTTTGTTGGTTGCCTTCATCGGGGTCTCGGACTCCTTGCGGGACTGGCTGTTGTTAATCGCGAGTTCGCGTGGCGCATAAGAACCTCTGGTGAAACCCGAATTTCAAAATCCAGCGCCTAAGAGGCGCGTCCGTACTAATGCACTTGCGGCACGGGCTGATAAGAACTTGTCATCCGAAGGACTCGATATGTCTTTGCCCTTCGAGCTTACCGTGAGAGCGAAGCCATTTGACTCGCAAGCGGTCCAGCGAGAGATAAACGACCGGCGTAGTGTAGAGCGTGAGCATCTGGCTCAGAATCAGGCCGCCGATAATGGTGATGCCGAGAGGATTGCGGAGTTCCGAACCCGTACCTCGGCCGAGAGCCAAGGGCAAAGCGCCAAAGAGGGCGGCCATGGTGGTCATTAGAATGGGACGAAAGCGCAGGATGCAAGCCTGAAAAATGGCATCCCGAGGGCTTTTGCCATCGATGCGTTCGGCGGCCAGCGCAAAGTCGATCATTAGAATAGCGTTCTTCTTGACGATACCGATCAACAGAATAACGCCGATCACGGCGATAATGCTAAGGTCCTTGTGAAAGATCATGAGGGCAAGGACGGCGCCGACTCCGGCAGAGGGAAGGGTGGAAATAATCGTGAGGGGATGGATGTAACTCTCGTAGAGAATGCCGAGGACGATATAGACGGCCATGAGAGCGGTGATAATGAGAAAAGGTTCAGTCGCCAGGGAAGACTGAAAGGCTTGAAGAGTGCCGGAGAACATGCCAGTAATGGTACTGGGCATGCCCATTTTCTGTTCCATGGTGAGGATGGCCCTGGAAGCGTCGCTGAGAGCCACACCCGGGGCAAGGTTGAAGGAAATGGTGACCGAGGGATATTGACCCTGGTGATTCACAGCCAGCGGAGCAATGGACGGCTCGTAATGGGCGATGGCGCTGAGGGGCACGACTTTTCCTTGCGCAGCCCGGATATACACGTCTTTCAAGTTCACCGGCGACTGCCAGTACTTCGGTTCGACTTCCAGAACAACGTGGTATTGGTTGATGGCGGTATACATGGTGGAAACCTGGGCTTGGCCGAAGGCTTCGTAGAGAGAGTTGTCGAGCATCTGCGGGGTAATGCCGAGGCGCGAAGCGGTGGCACGGTC
>JBEKWL010000119.1:0-11560 GCA_049513095.1 Terriglobales bacterium | reverse complement strand
TCGGCGTAGAGCGTGCGCAGCATCACCGGCACGAGCGCGGACTGCCAGTCGTGGCAGTGGAACACATGCGGCACGCCCAGCACCTTGGAGGCTTCGAGCACCGCCCGCGAAAACAGAGCGAAGCGCTCGGCGTTGTCCGCATAGTCGCCGGCCGGGCCTCCGTAGAGCGCCTCCCGGTCGAAGTATGGCGGATAATCCACAAAATAAAATCGCACCCCGGCGCTCGACCCCGCCGTCACCACCGAGCAGAAGCGATACTCGTCGTCGAAAGGAATGGTGATGCTGCGCACCACGGTTTGCGGATCGGCCAGTTTGGTTTGGCGATAGCGCGGAAGATACACGCTGACCTGATGTCCCAGCGCGGCCAGTGCGCGCGGCAGGGCGCCGACCACGTCGGCCAATCCGCCGGTTTTCGAAAAGGGAACGCACTCCGATGCTGCGAAAGCGATGTGCATGGCGAAAGACCCTCCTGAGCGAGAACTCGATAAGCCTCGCTCACGTTATGATTAAGTTTCCGTAGAGACGCCCCTGGGCATTTGTAATTTGCAATTTGTAATTTGTAATTGAAAATCCCCGTTGAATCATTTCGTTCAATTGCAAATTACAAATTGCCAATCACCAATTCAATTCAGTCTAAGGCCGGAAAGAAAGAGGGTCAACGTGACGAAGGGCGCTAGCGTACAAACGAGTTCACGCAAGCCCAGACTGGGACAGCATTTCCTGGCGAGCGAATCGGCGGCTCTGCGCATTGTGGAGGCCCTGGGCGATGTTTCAGAGGCTACAGTGCTGGAGATCGGCCCGGGCCGCGGCGCCATCACCGATTTGCTGGCACGAAAGGCGCGGCGGCTGATTGCGGTGGAATTGGACCGTGTCCTTTCGGCGCAGCTGCGGATGAAATTCTCCATGCAACCCAATGTTGAAATCATCGAAGGCGATATCCTGACGATCGAACTGGATACCGTCTTCGGGGCGAAACCGGGCAGCCTGCGTACGGGGCTGAACTTCGCGCCCGAGCCGGCCCGGGTCATCGGCAACCTGCCGTATTACATCACCTCCGATATTCTGCTGCGCCTCTTGGAATATCACCGCTATTTTTCGACCATTGTCATCATGGTGCAGAAGGAAGTTGCCGACCGTCTGGCGGCTTCGGCTGGAAGCCGCGACTATGGCCTGCTTTCGGCGACGGCGCAGCTCTACGGCCGGGTCGAGCAACTCTTCACGCTGCCGCCGGGAGCGTTTTCTCCACCGCCCAGGGTTCATTCGAGCGTGGTTCGCATTACCATCAAGCCGCGGCTGGAGTCGCTGCGGGTTCCCGAAGCCGAGTTCATCGCGTTCCTCAAACTTTGCTTTGGGCAGAAACGGAAAACTCTCTGGAATAATCTGAAGACGCGGTACGATGAAGAGGCGCTGCGCGCCGCGTTGGCGAAGAGCGGCGTGAAACCAGCGATCCGGGCCGAAGCTCTGCCGCTCGAAAGAACCGCCGCTTTGTTCCGGGCGCTGGGCGACGGCAGTTCATAATTCTCGCCGGCAGAATCTTCGCTGGCTGAATTTTCGCGGGCAAATGCCCGCGGCCACACGAATCTTGTCTCCGTGTCAGGAGGCTACTGATGACTTCCGCTGTACGAACTCCCGCTGTCGCTGGCAGGTTTTATCCGGGCCGGGCTGACGAATTGCTGCGCGACGTTCGGGAATACACTTCTCCGGTCGGGATCCCGGTGGGGACGGGCCGCATCGCCGCCATCGGATGCGTCGCTCCCCATGCGGGATACATCTACTCGGGCGGCGTCGCCGGCGCTGTCTATTCGCGGCTGGAAATTCCCGAGCGCTGCGTGATTCTCTGCCCCAATCACACGGGCAAGGGAAGTCCGCTTTCGATCATGGCCAACACCACGTGGCAGACGCCGCTGGGCGAGGTTGCGGCGGACGGGGAGATGAGCGCTCGCTTGCTGCGCCGCTTCCCTGCGCTCGAAGAGGACAGCGCCGCGCACCGCGGCGAACACGCCATCGAGGTTCAGCTTCCTTTCCTGCAGGCGCGGCAGCCGGAATTGAATATCGTTCCCATCGCCGTCGGTACCAGCGACTTTGACGTGCTCCGCGGATTGGGCGAAGCACTCGGGGATGTGATTGCCGGTCGAGACGTGAAAGTCCTGATCGTCGCCTCCAGCGACATGAACCACTACGAGTCGGACGCGATCACTCGCATCAAAGACCACAAGGCAATCGAACGCGTCTTGGCCATGGATGCGCGCGGACTCTGGAAGGTGGTGATGAATGAAGACATCACCATGTGCGGGTTCGGGCCGACGATTGTCATGCTCACGGCAGCCAAGCTTCTGGGGGCGACTTCGGCCACGCTGGTCAAGTACGCAACTTCGGGCGAGGTCTCAGGCGATTACGAGTCAGTGGTTGGTTACGCGGGAATTATTGTGGAGTAGGAAGAAGAGTGCGGTGAAGAAAAAAGGCGGCCATTTTATTGGGCCGCCTTTTTCAACAACAGTTTTGTTCTTAGTGAGGACGCGGCGACGGCGCGGTCGACGTGTGCGGCGATGCCGTCCCAGTAGAAATCCCGCCTCTCATTGGACCTGAACTTGGACGTATACCGAAGCCGGTTGCCGGTTGCATGGCCGAAACCGGCCGAACAGTCGAGACTACGACGGGACGAGAAGTTCGCTCCATTGTTTTCGCCAGGCGATCGAGGTGGCTGACCGATCCGCGCGGCACCCCGAAACCGGCGGAGCCGGGCTTGATGGTCAGGCGACGCGGCGCATCCCCGGCCGGGTTTGCTCCGAGGCCGAGTCCCACCATCACCGGCTGCTGTCCGCTCGCAGGCGCCGTTGGCACTTTTGTTGTGACCGGCGCATTCACCATCCGCGGAAGCGCATTCCACGAATTCCAATTGCCCGGCTGCCAAACCCATCCATAGACGGGAGCGAACGCCCAGTTGCCGTAATTGTAGGGCATCCATCCCCAGGGATAGCCCGATACCCACATGTAGCCGGCGCCGGGGTAGAAGGCCCAGCCGCCATCCTGGAACGGGCTCCAGCTGGCGTCCATGAAGTAGGGCTGCCAGACGAAACCGTAACCGGGTACGGTCGTGAAGTTGCCGTAGTAATTCAAATCGCTCATGCCGTAACCATAAGGCGACGACAGGCTGGAGCCGCCGGCGGCAGAGTAGCGATCATGATAGGCGGTCTGCTGGCGATCCCAATCGTCGGAGGGATCGTCGGTGTAATTCCTGGCGATCACAAAAGTGTTCTTCTTGGCGGGATCGCCATTCGCAAGGTCGTTTTTCGCGAGGTCGTCCTTCGCAAGATCGTCCTTCGCGAGAGCGATGGTTGCGCTGTGCTTCTCGGCAACATCAATTTGTCCGGAGGGCGAAGTCGCGCTCAATTTGCCTTTGAACACGGCCAGAGTCGCCGTGGCCTCGGCGAGTTCCACGCGGAAGTGCGCGGCCTGGGGTACGGTGACGGACTCGCGGGCGAAATTCAGCACGAACTGGTCGCCCGTTTTCTGGCCAGCTTTTTTCGGGTGAAGATTCGCGTAGACGGTGCCGGAGACAAGCTGCACGGTGCTGAGCTTCTGGCCATCGTCGCCGAGCGCAAGACGAATGAAGTCCACTTCACTGTGGGGCGCGAGGCGCAGCGCGCTGCCGTCTTCGAATTCCACTTCCGCGCGGCCATCTTTGCCCGTCTTCAGCCGGGAGCCTTCGATCACGGGCAAGTTGAGAAACGCTTTATCGAAACCGTCTCCGGCGGCGCGCTCGATCTGCACCGTGCCCTGAACTTCGCTCAAGCGGACGATGCGCGCCTTCGACTCGGCCGACGCCGAGACCACCAGAAATGCCGCTGCGAGCACGGCCCACATTGCCACCATCTTTCCGAGTCTGCCGATCGCCATATGCTTCTCCCGGGACTGCCCCCTTGATGCCAATAAATGATGCCAGCAAATCCCGCACCGTACTTACGCGCAAAAATATTCAAAAGATAATATTTAGAGTTCTTTCTCGGCTTGTCTTGGGCTGCCCTGAGTTTGCGAGCGTAAGGCAGTTTAAGTCAAGCGGATTTCAGGCAGTCGTGTCGAGATTCATCCTGGGGAGGGCCAAGGGAATCGGCTCTTCCAGTGCCGTGACCGAGTGACGAGTCACGCGGTGGAGGGATGGGCGTCTCGCTCGTCCAGCCGGGCGGGGACGCCCGGCTCGCCAGCAGCAAGCAACCCTCGGCTTTCGCCCTGCA
Source organism: Terriglobales bacterium (assembly GCA_049513095.1). GTDB lineage: Bacteria > Acidobacteriota > Terriglobia > Terriglobales > Acidobacteriaceae > Acidiflorens. The sequence continues at coordinate 7,328 of JBEKWL010000119.1, read as the reverse complement.
ACTAAACAATTAGTTACCTTTCGCCGCGTGAAGCGTCTAAGGTGCAGGAGGGCGTCCGGTGCCGCCGAGACCATCTGGAACTTTGACCGAAGCCGAGCTGCGGATCATGGACGTGCTCTGGCGGAGAGGATCGGGTACGGTTCAGCAAGTCCTTGATTCTATTACAGAAAAACCTACCCTGGCCTATAACTCCGTTTTGACCACCATCCGCGTTCTGGAAAGAAAGGGTTATTTGAAACATCTAAAGGATGGACGGGCGCACGTGTATACGCCGCTGGTCGGGCAGAAAGAGGCAACGCGCTCGGAAATCCGGCACCTCGTGAGCCGCTTTTTCAAGAACTCTCACGAGCAGCTGGTCTTGAATCTGCTCGAGGACCAGGGCATCGGGTCGGAGGAAATCGGTCGTCTGCGGGAGATGCTGCTTCAACACGACACAGTTCAAAAGGACGCGAAATGAACTGGTTTCCCCTGCAGACAGTGGCGCAGATCTCGGTCGAACGTCTTCTCAACGCGCTTCCGGTGGGATTCCTGATCGCACTCTTTGCCTGGGCATTGCTGCGCGTGTTGCGAAGGCAAAATTCGGGAACGCGATTTGCCGTCTGGTTCCTGGCATTGCTGACCGTCGCTGCGCTTCCTCTGCTGGGCGGTTTCGGCGCAGGACAACGGCAGGCGCTGATGACATCGGGAATGTCAGCGCCGTTGTCGGGAAGCCTGCGGGCTGCGATCGCCATTCCCGGTCGCTGGGCGCTTTTCGTCTTCCTTGCCTGGGCGCTGGGGGCGTGTGTGGCGATGGCACGTTTGGCGACTGGGCTTTGGCGCCTGCGACAGTTGCGCCGGAGTTGCACTCCGGTCGTCGCAGCGGATCTTGATCCGGTTGTGCGAAAAACAGTCGAGGCAATCGGCGCGTCAAAGTCCGTAACCGTGGCCACGTCAGAATGCGTGCGCGTGCCTGCCGCCATCGGTTTTTTGAAGCGGACAATCGTCCTGCCCGCCTGGGCGTTGCGCGAACTGCCACCCGAAGATCTCAACGTCATCCTGTTGCACGAATTCGCCCATCTGCGGCGCGGGGATGACTGGACCAACCTCATTCAGAAGATTGTGCGCGCTCTGTTCTTCTTTCATCCCGCGGTGTGGTGGATTGAGAGCCGGCTCTCGGTGGAACGCGAGATGGCTTGTGACGACGCCGTACTGGCCGAAACCGCCAACCCGCACGGATACGCCACTTGTCTGGTCTCGCTGCTGGAAAAGAGTCTGGCGCACCGCCTGGTGGACAAACGATGGTCATCATCGCTGGCCCATGCCGCTGTCGACCGAGCCCGTGAGGCTGCGTTGCGGCTCGCGCAGATTCTCGACACAAAACGGCCAGTGGCCACGCGAGTCTGGAAACCGGCGCTGAGCATGGTCGCCGCTTTTTCCGTGGTCTGCCTGATGGTACTGCCGCACGCGCCACAGTTCGTCGCGTTTGATCGTACGGCTCGTGTGGGGACGGGCGCCCTCGCCCGTCCTAGCCGAGCGCAGCTCGGCAGCAACCTAAGGCCACAGCAAACCCAGATTCGCTACAGCGAGCCGCCATCGGTTGCGGCGACGGCCAAAATGAAGATGGCCAAAGCCGTTCATCCGAGGAACGCCTCCGGAAACCTGCTTGTTCCGGCTCGGATAGTTGCTGCCCCATTGAACGCGGAGCCGCCACGCGATCAGGTAGTCGCGGTCAGCGCAAACGCCGATCGGGAAATCGTGCCGCAATTTCGAACCCTGGTCTTTATTGAAGCCACGCAGTATGGGACCGCCGATTCGTCGGTGTGGAGCGTCCAGGTGTGGCGAGTGACGTGGGTGAGCACAGTTCCGGCCCCGTTGGCGGCGGCCCCTGTAGCCAATTCGATTTAGGGCCCAAATTTTTTTGCAAGCAACAACTAGATAATTAGTTGCACATAGTTAGTTCGACAAGGAGAAACGAAAATGAAGATGTGGATGGAAAGTTGTAAAGCGCGTTGTAAGGCAGCGATGACAAGGCGTCTGGCAGTGGCCCTGATTGCCGTAGTGGCAGTTGGGTCGGTGGCGACCTTCAACTTTACGAAGTCGGCAAAGGCAGCGGAGGCGGCTCCGGCCGCGGCACCGCTTGATGACAACAGCATCGGAGCGTTGCTCACGCTGGACCGCGCCATGGAGACCCTGGCGGCACGAGTTACACCGGCGGTCGTCAATGTCACGGTAGTGTCGAAGTCCAGCGCGCAGCAGCGCGGTCCGGAAGGCATGCCCGACATGCAACAGTTTTTTGGTCCGGGCAGTCCTTTCGGCCATCAGTTCGGCCGTCAATTCAATGTCCCGTCGCAGCCTCAGAACCCGGTGGAACACGGCCTGGGCAGCGGCGTGATCATCTCCCCCGACGGATATATCGTCACTAACAACCATGTTATCGACGGAGCCGTCGATATTCGCGTCACCATGAGTAACCGGGAAGTTCTGCCCGCGAAGTTAGTGGGCGCCGACCCGCTGACGGACCTCGCGGTCATCAAGGTGAATGCAACTAACTTACCCAGCGTGCCGTGGGGTAACTCGGCTGGCCTCCATCCCGGGCAAACGGTGCTGGCCTTCGGCAATCCGTACGGGTACCGCTTCACGGTGACGCGCGGCATCATCAGCGCGCTGAACCGTGCCAATCCCGACCCGAGCGATCGACGCAAGCCGGGCGAGTTCATCCAGACCGACGCCGCCATCAATCCCGGTAATTCCGGCGGAGCGCTGGTGGACGCGCGTGGCGAGCTTATCGGAATCAATACCTTCCTGATTTCATCCTCGGGATCATTCTCAGGCATGGGTTTTGCGATTCCGACCCAGATTGTCCAGCCCACAGTGGAGACATTGATTCGGGACGGCAAAGTAACTCATGCGTTTATCGGAATCCAGGTCTCCGATCTGACTCCCGACAACGCAAAGTTCTTCGAGATGAAGAAGGCTGAGGGAGCGGTGATCAGCGAGGTTCAGCCGGACGCGCCCGGTGCGAAGGCCGGCCTGCGTACTGGAGACGTGATTACCGAACTCGATGGAAAGGCCGTGACCGACGCCGGACAACTGCAAATGACCGTTGGACAAAAGCGGCCGGGTGACACGATCCATCTGCAGGTAGTGCGTGACAGCAAACCGACAACGATTTCGGTGACGCTCGAAACACTGGGCGGCGGCAAAGGCACCGGGACCGCCGGCGGCGAACACGGGAAGGCGCGTTGGGGGCTGAGTCTCGCGGACTTGACCCCGGACCTCCGCAATGAACTGCAAGCACAAAAATCGGTTCAAGGGGCCATTGTCGAGGACGTCCAGCCCGGCAGCCCGGCCGATAACGCGGGCTTGCAGCGTGGAGATGTCATCATGGAAGTGAACCGGCACCCGGTGAAATCCGCGGCCGAAGTCGGACAAGGACTATCTGCCGTGCCGAATGGTCAAGATGCGCTCGTGCTGGTGTGGTCGAACGGTGGCAGCACCTTCCGCGTGTTGCATCCTTCGCAAGGCTAGGCCAGGGCTAGCGCGCCCAGGTTAGCGCCAGTGGCCAGTTGCGCGCTGTGTTCCGCCCGGCATCGAGCCGGGTTGGACGCAGCGCGCATTTCCTCACCTGGTAATTAACCTGGCAACTAACGCCACGTAATTATCGAGCACTTACTAATATAGTGCGATCCTACCCTTTCTGTGCTAGGCTCCCTGTGCCAAAGTCAGGGAGGAGTGCGATGAAGGCAGCCGGAAAGGTAACTCGGTCAGCATCGGCTGATGCCGAAAAGCAGCTCAAAAGCTTCGTCGACAAATTCGAGCCGAAGGACCGGGCTTTGATTCGCGCGGTGCGCAAGGCGATGCAGAAGCGTTTGCCTACTGCAAACGAACTGGCTTACGATAACTACAACTTCTTCGTTATAGGTTACTGTTCGACGGAACGCCCGTCCGACTGCATTGTTTCGGTCGCAGCCGCCGCAAACGGAGTGGGTCTGTCCTTCTACCGCGGTGCCAGCCTTCCCGATCCACACAAGATACTGCTCGGCTCGGGTAATCAAAATCGTTTCATCCGTTTGGGATCGGTTGAGATATTGGGCCGTCCCGAGGTCGAGGCGCTCATCGACGCTGCCGTTGCTCAGGCCAAGACGCCTCTGCCGGCGAGCGGCGGCGGAAGGCTCATCATCCGCTCAATTTCAGCGAAGCAGAGGCCCCGCCGATAGTCAGCGGAGTAACCCTGCCTTGGTTGAGCACTCAACCACCAGCTCACTTGGCGCTAACGAAAGCGCCGGTGGTCGCGTTAATTATGCCAATGCCCTTCCGGTCAGTCGCGCTCGTGCCGTAAATGACATACCAGTCGGGCACGTTCTGCTTCGGGTCCCGGAGCAAGAGGTACATGATGGACTGCTTCGGATCCTTCTTCAGGATGGCTTCGCCTCCGTGTTGCTGCGCGATCGCGAATGCCTTATCCGTATCGGTTTTCAGCAGGTACTGCGAAAAGACAAGCCCGGCGGATTGGGCGTTATAGGCGCTATCGGCCCCCTCGGTTGAAACTCCGAACGGCGGCGCATCCGGCCGACGGCTTCCCGAGCAAACGATGGTCTTGACCGACCGTTGGGCGGGCGAGACAAAGTACCCTCGCCAGATGGCTGCTTTCCCGTCCTGCCCGGTGGTTTCCGGGGTGAGAACGGATTCCAACCGAGCCGGCTGAGCGTCCGCCGACCACTTGATGGCGAGACCCATCATTCGATTGAATGCCTCCTGACCGGTGTAAAGCACGGGTTCCTTTTTCTCCGCCGGTGCGGCGGCCGGCGTGGGCGTGCTCTCTTTAGGCTTATTCTCGGTTGAGCTACACCCTGCTGTCAGGATCGCAACGCTGATTACACTAAGGGCAAATGCGAGACGATAAAATTTCATGCTCCGTTCCTCCAGGAATGTTCTGAGCCCGTATCCTCATTGATCTCGAATACTTTATCCGTTCCGTTACAGTCTCTTACCACAAGAAAGATCAGATCCGCCGTGATCCCGTCCCGTTTAATTTTTCGGCTCTGAATTCGCCCGAATTGTACTGCTTGTGGGAGCTTTTGCAAGGCCAAAGCTGCATCCGCGAAAGAGCTTGGACGCGGCATCCTCCGGAGTTCGGATAGGCGCGAGCCCCCCGTCCCGTCACGCTGATGCGTGACCTCGGATACTGCAAGCCATGACCACGGAGAGGAAAATAATTATAGGCATCCGAGCTGCGGCGGAGGTTCTGAAATGCTCGGCAAGTGCACCAACCCTTCGTGCTCCGCTTCCTTTCGCCATATGCAAGAGGGGATACTCTTTCGACTGGAACCCGACCCAGATCTCAGATTGTCCAATCCCAAGAAGCCCGAATATTACTGGCTGTGCCAGAGCTGCTCAGCAGCCATGACGCTGGTGATCAGCAAAGAAGGAAAAGTGATACCCGTTCCACTCCCAGCGCCGGTCCATGGTGGCGCCCACAGGAGTGATTTGATCTCATCCAAGCGGCAGAATGGGCTAATGCTCAGCTGCCTTGCCTCCTCGACGGAAAAACGTCGCAGAAGCAGAAGTAAGGGATCCATCGGCTGATGGAGAAGACATCATGCCAGATGACTGGGACGACCACGCTGCCATCCTAGCCGTCAACCATTGCCCGCAAAGGAGGTGACATCGCCATGAAGCGCACCCGCACAATACCCACTGCGTCAACGCCAGCCCCACCCTCAACCGAATCTGCCAGTGAGGTTCAAGAGCAAATCCGTCGTCGAGCCTACGCATTGTACGAGGAACGCGGGAGAACCGAGGGGCACGATCTGGAGGATTGGCTGCAAGCCGAGTCGGAGGTGACTCAACAGAAGGAGAAGCCAGCCGCCGCATAGAACCAAGCAGAGCTTTGGAGAGGATACCCTGCGGATTTCAAATGATTACGGTAGGCGGGGCCTTCTGCTTACAGCCAACTGGGGGTACCCGCCCCTTGCGCTTTTTGCAAGGGGCGCGTGCTGGCACCGCCCACGTCCGCCGGAGTGTCAGCGGGACGGCTACTTGGATGAAACCTCGACGTATTTTTTGTCGCCGCCCGCCATAAGAGTGTGTTCCACCTTCGGCGCCGTCAAATCCCGGCCGAGGGATTCCGTGGGCCAGAATTGGACCAGAGCATACCCTTCGCTTGTCCGTAGGAAAACCATGGTGCGGCGATGTGGCGTTAACGGCGATGACTCCTCTCGCGTAAGCACATTTGCACAAGCATTTTGGTCGCTGCAAATACTCCACACGGCGTTGCCCGAGCTAAATACAGGCTTAACCAGGTAGTGCCCGGCAGGCAGAGACTTACCGGCAACGGTGAAATTGAACGGAATGTCCAAACGCATCCACGTCTGGGCAACAGCCGGAAGACAAACCGCCACGAGCAGAGCCAAAAACACGCTGACCTTACAGATTTTCATAGAAACTTCCCCCCTGTGCACCGCGTCCGCGGTGGCATCGACTACTGCTATCGGCGGCGCAGCGTTGCACGTCAGATTACGTCGGACAGGCCAATTGCGCCCCAAAGTTACCTTGATCTATTAGGAACAAAAAGCTTGGGATTTTCTCCGAGTTCGAAGTCCCGGCGTCCCCCCAAACCGCCAAAAAACCTCGCACCGCCGTAACCTTGGGCGCCGGTTTGCATCCAAATAAAGAGGCGCTTTCGCATGCTATACTGCGTCAGATGGGGTGGCTGGGGTCCCTCCACGTCCCTGCCCGAGGATGTCGACACATGGCTGGTAGTTCTCGTCGTTCCAACTTTCGTTCACTCTTCCTGATAGTTTTTGTCCTTGCTCTGTTCGGTTTGCTGGGAATGCTGTATGCGCAGAGAATCAGCCCGGCAACCACGCCCAGCAGCGACTCCGACGTCCGCGACAGCTTGAAGCAGTTCACCGAGGTCTATAAAACGATCGAGGACAACTATGCCGATCCGGTGAATCCCGACAAGATAATTTATGACGGCGCCATTCCGAGCATGCTGCACCAGCTCGATCCCCACTCGAATTTTTTCGATCCGAAATCCTATTCCGCGCTTCGGGAAGAGCAGCGCGGCAAGTATTACGGCGTGGGCATGACGGTCGGCCCGCGCAACAATAAAGTCATCGTCATCGCTCCCTTCGTCGGCACACCGGCCTATCGCGCCGGCATCCGCCCGGGCGACATTATCGCCGCCATCGACGGCAAGCCCACCGACAACATGAGCACCTCCGACGTCGCCGATCTGCTCAAGGGACCGAAAGGCACCACCGTCCGCATCACGATGTTGCGCGAGGGCTCCGACCATCCGCTCGAATTCGCCGTGGTCCGCGATGAGATTCCGCGCTACAGCG
>JBEKWL010000118.1:0-11619 GCA_049513095.1 Terriglobales bacterium | reverse complement strand
CCTTCGCGGATGGAGCTGTCGATCTGCCGTCCGTAAGCATTGCGGCGCACGGTGATGTCGAGCGCGCCCAGGCCGGCCTGCTTTGGATTCTCTACTTCTGCCGCCAGCAGGATGCATCCCGCGCACGTGCCAAACGTCGGCTTCGCTCGCACGAAATTCCGCAGCTTCGCGAATCCGTCTTCACCGAGCAGCTTGAGAAATGTTCCCGACTCGCCCCCGGGGATAATGAGGCCGTCGATGCCATTCAGTTGCTCCGGCTTTTTGACCAGGACAACTTCGGCGCCCAGTTCCTCGAGACGGCGGCGGTGCGCGTCGAAATCGCCCTGGAGTGCGAGGACTCCGATTTTCATGGTGGTTCGGTCGTTCGTCGTTGGTCAAGCTCGGTCGTTAGTCGTTGGTCGTTCGTCGTTGGCCAAAACGATGTGAACTGATTTTATACGACTACTCGTGGCGACTCTGGTTTGCAGGGGATGCAAGGCATCGCGCGAGCGACCGGTTCGGCGTTGGAGGGGATTCGGGCTTGGGGTCGGAAGGCTCTTGTTTACTGTTGGGTTATTAACCCGTGTTTACTACTACCCCCCCTGATATTAGAATGAGCGGGTTAGGCTGTGGAAAACTTTCAAAACGTAGAACGCAAAGGGGTTATATGGAAAATATTCCGGAATAAGGAGTTAGGTCCAAAATCCTCCAAATTCCTCCCTTTCGTCCCGATTTGGGCGGGAATCGGGCATCTCGGTCGCGCCAACAATAAGTTATCAAAGAGTATCTATGCAGCTCTTGCGAGCTGCGTCTTGGCCGTCTCTGAAGACGGAAACACTTCTCGCTGCAACATTCTTTGAACATTCTTGCATCGAGCGAGTTGGGCCGTATGTGATCTATGCGCTTCATGAGCCTCAAAGCGCTCGCAATAGCCCGCACTATCGTCCGGTACGGGATGTGCAGCGGTGCCCGGTGGTCCTCCCACTTTTCGGGCAGTTCTTTGTGGCTAATGTCCTGATTCCGTTTTTGTCGGAATCCGTTTTTCTCGATGTACTTGGAGAATTCTGCCACTTCCGGATGAAACCTTGCCAGTTTCTTAGCGGCGAAATCGAAATTCAGACATCCGATCTTCTCCTCGGCCAGCTCTGACAGTCGTGCTACGAGCTCGTCCTCCAGTTTGTCTCTAAGCACATATAGGAATGCGAGATCGGGATTTCCAAGGTCTTTCCTGAGATCATCAGTCTGGAGGTTTGCTGCGCTTGTTATGAAATGCCGCATCAGTATCCAGCTCGTGACGACTTCGGCTATTTCGCCGCGCAGATTGCTGACGAGGTTGTCGGTTTCGGTGTTGATGATCCTCAGCTTCTTGTTGCCCACCCTTATCCCCCACTACCACCCCCGCGTCTGCAGCAAATGCGCTTCATCCAGCGTAGACACGGCCAGCCCCTTCATCGCTCCCGCCAGATTCTCGCTGACTTCAAGTAACACTTTAGGGTCTTTGAAGTGCGTTGCCGCCTGCACTATCGCTTTCGCGCGCTTCTCGGCTTCCACGGGGTCGGCGAATTCGGTTGAGTTCTTCATGAAGATGCCCGAGCCGACGAATACCGCCTCGGCTCCGAGCTGCATCACGAGCGACGCGTCCGCCGGAGTCGCGATTCCTCCCGCGGAGAAATTGGGCACCGGCAGCTTGCCGTCTCGCGCCACCATCTTCACCAGTTCGTAGGGCGCTCCGTGCTCCTTGGCTTTCGCGTAGAGTTCTTCTTCGCCTAGGACGGTTAGGATCTTCATTTCCTGCACGATCTGGCGAATGTGGCGGACGGCGTGCACTACGTCTCCGGTGCCAGCCTCACCCTTGGTGCGAATCATGGCTGCGCCTTCGGCTATGCGCCGCAGAGCCTCACCCAGGTTGCGCGCTCCGCAGACGAACGGCACCGCAAACGCGTGCTTGTCCACGTGATGCGCTTCGTCCGCCGGGGTGAGCACTTCGGACTCGTCTATGTAATCGACGCCCAACTCCTGCAAGATCTGCGCTTCGGCAAAGTGGCCGATGCGGCACTTCGCCATGACGGGAATATCGACCACCGCCATAATCTCGCGAATCTTCTTCGGCGATGCCATGCGCGCCACTCCACCTTCGGCGCGGATCTGCGCCGGGACGCGCTCCAGCGCCATCACGGCTACGGCTCCGGCTCGCTCGGCGATCTCCGCCTGTTTCGCGTCGGTTACGTCCATGATCACGCCGCCCTTGAGCATTTCGGCGAGGCCGGTTTTCAGGCGTAGGCTGGTGGTATTGTGTCCATTGTTTTGCGACATACGTCTACCCTCTTCCTACACGCCATTTTACAGCCCGTTTGCGATTCGCGGTACCCCCGGCGAGTTATGGCTAGCCCGGAGTTGCTGTGTCCGCTGGCAAACTGCCGAGCTTCGCTCGGCTTGGACGGGCGAGGACGCCCGTCCCCACACGAGCCCCCGTCTCTACACAGGCATTAGCGCTCCACAAACCTTGCGAACATTTTGTGCGGATCGATCGCTATGAACAAGCCTTGACTGCGCGCCAGCACTTCCCCTTTTTCGTTCAGGATCTCGGCCATGTTGACGTGCTTCCGGCCCTCTACCTTCACCTCGCGCGATTCCACGCGCAGCGGCTGTTTCAGCGGTACCGGCTTGAGGTAGTTCACGGTCATCTCGGAAGTCACCGCCACCACGTGACGCAGTTTGTTCACCTTGCCCATGGCTTCATCGAGGATGGTCGCGATAATGCCGCCGTGGGAGTGTCCGGGGGGTCCGGTGTAGCGCTTGCCCAGCCGGAAGCGGCACACGAAACAGTCGCGCTCCTCGTCGTAGGTGAAGCGCAGGCGCATGCTGTCAGGGTTATCCTTGCCGCAGGCGAAGCAGTAGTTCTTCTGCATTTTTATGTAGCGGGTGTCGTGTCCAGCTTGGTGCTTCTTGGCAGCCATCAAAAGATTCTATCGCGACCGGACGCCGGAAATGTGTATCATGGCGGGCGAATTATCGAGCGCTCAGGAGGTCCCCATGTCTCCCGCCAAAGAAACACTCAGCCCCTACACCGTTCATCCTGGCGTTGCCATGGTGCAGAAGTGGATCGATGAACTGCCCGGAAAAACCGGGCGGTCGCTCGAAGAATGGATCGCTCTCACGAAGAAGTCCGGCCCACCGACGGAGAAAGAGCGCCGCGAATGGCTCAAGAAAGAACACAAGCTGGGCTCGAATTCCGCAGCATGGATCGCGGAGCGCCTCGAAGGTAAAGGCACGGAGGAAGACTCGCCCGACGCTTACCTGAAAACCGCCTGCGCGTGGGTGGAAGCGCAGTACTCCGGTCCGCGCGCCGCGCTGCGTCCGCTGTATGAGCAATTGCTGAAGCTCGGGTTTTCTCTCGGCAAAGACGTGAAGGCTTGCCCGTGCAAGACCATGGTGCCGTTCTATCGCAAGCACGTGTTCGCGCAGATCAAGCCGTCGACGAATACGCGGATCGATCTCGGATTCGCGCTGGGAGACATGAAAACGCCGAAGCGCCTGATCGATACCGGCGGCTACGAAAAGAAAGACCGCATCACGCGGAGGATTGAGGTCAGGTCAAAGGGCGACATTGACGACGAGCTGAAGCTGTGGTTGAAGATGGCCTATGAGATGGACGAGTCATCCTCCTAGTCGTAGTATTCCAGGCCCAGGTGCGTAATCAGCTCTTCGCCTTTCAGATGGCGCAGAGTGTTCTTCAACTTCATTAGCTGGATGAAGAGATCGTGCTCCGGATACAGGCCCGGCGCGGTCATCGGCGACTTGAAGTAGAAGCTCAGCCATTCCTGAATGCCCAGACGGCGCAGCTCGGGCGTGCGCTGCGCGAGATCGAGGAAGAGTACGAGATCGAGCACGATCGGCGCGGCGAGAATCGAGTCGCGGCACAGGAAGTCTACTTTGATCTGCATGGGATAGCCTAGCCATCCGAAGATATCAATGTTGTCCCAGCCTTCTTTGTTGTCGCCACGCGGCGGGTAATAGTTGATGCGGACTTTGTGGAAAATATTGCCGTAGAGCTCGGGATACAGCGCCGGCTGCAGAATGTGCTCCAGGGCTCCCAGCTTCGATTCCTCCTTGGTCTTGAACGATCCGGGATCGTCGAGCACTTCGCCGTCGCGGTTGCCCAGGATGTTGGTCGAATACCATCCGCTCAGCCCGAGCAGACGCGCCTTGAAGGCAGGGGCCAGCACGGTCTTCAGCAAAGTCTGGCCAGTCTTGTAATCCTTGCCGCAGATGGGAACTTCGCGCGCACGCGCGAGTTCGAGCATCGCAGGTATGTCAACGGTCAGGTTGGGCGCGCCGTTGGCGAAGGGCACGCCCTCCATGAGCGAAGCATAGGCGTACACCATCGAGGGCGCGATATTTTCGTCGTTCTCTTTCATTCCTTTTTCGAGCGCCTTCATGCTTTGGTGAGCGGCGCTCGGCTCAATGAAGGTCTCCGTCGACGCGCACCAGATGGTGATCAGACGGCTGGCGCCGCTCGACTTCTTAAAGTCGCGGATGTCCTGGCGAAGCTGCTCGGCCAGATCCAACTTGTTCTTCCCCTTCTTCACGTTCGGCCCGTCAAGCTTCTTGACGTAGTTGCGATCGAACACAGCCTTCAGCGGCTGGATGGCGCTGAGCCGCCCTTTCACTTTGTCGAGCAGGTCGCGCTCCAGCACGCCAGCGTTGCGGGCGGCCGCGTACATGTTGTCTTCGAAAATATCCCAGCCGGCGAAGACCAGATCATTGAGCCCGGCGAGAGGAACGAATTCCTTGATCTTCGGCGAACGGCCATCGGTGCGCTTCCCCAGACGGATCGTCCCCATCTGCGTGAGCGAGCCGATGGGGTGGGCGATTCCCTTGCGCACCGCTTCGACGCCCGCCACAAATGTCGTCGCGACCGCACCCATGCCCGGAATCATCACGCCTAGCTTGCCTTTGGCTGGCTCGATCGCGCCGTCACGCCCGGCGCCGCTGCGTGCTTCGCTTGGGGACCCGATGGACTTAACCTCGACGCTCGCCACCTTCTTCACTGCTGTCTTCACTGCTGCTGTAGGGGACTTTTTCACCTTCGCCATATTTTGGCTGCTTCCTTGTGGGAACTGAGGGATGTATGCAAACCAATTATGTTCTCTCACCCGGTGAGCTTTTTGCAAACGCGCGGGCCTGAAGCCGCAGGAAAACCACTTTAACGGCATCTACAACGTATTGGGCGGTGTTCGCGGAGGGCGCCGGTGAGTTTCAGGGAAAAATCTCGACCGCCGGTGTGACCTTGATGGAATGAATTCCGGCAGCAAAGCCGTCGAGGAGGAGGTTGTGGTGCGCAATAATCTGCGCGGCCGTTAGAACCGGGTTATCGCGTGTGAGATGCGCGTCGGCTACCAGCGTCACATCGTAGCCAAGCGTAACCGCACGGCGGCAAGTGGTATCGATGCAGTATTCGGTCATGCCACCGGCAATGATGAGATGGCTGATTTTGCGGGTCTGAAGTTCTTCTGCGAGTCTGTTCTCGAAGAAAGAGTCTGACGCCTTCTTTCTGATGACGGGCTCTCCACCGAGCGGAGGAATCGAAGGATGTATCGCCCACGCCGCGGTCTCTGCTTCGATGGGATGTCCCCTGGGACCGTCGTGCTGGACGAACAAGACGGGCATTCCAGAAGAGCGCGCCTTGCTCAGCAGAACCGTGATATTCGACAAAACCCGATCCTGTAGTTCTGGCGGCATCAAGCTCACCAGACCGACCTGAACATCGATTATTAGCAGCGCGGATTTCAGTCGGCCCTCTCCAGCCACAACTGCCAAGAGAAAACCAATTGTACTGCGGAGATCCTCTTACAAACTGTCGGTCTGCTGACAAAGAAACATCGAGCCGGCCCGTGCGGGGCCGGCTCGAATGGTTAGAGGATCAGATTGCCGCCGTGTCAATGCTTACTGCACTGCAAAGATCAAGTCGTCGTGATCGTTGTATGAGCCTGTGGTACACGAAGACGCTTTTCCCAGATAGCGGAATTGTGCACGGACAGCTTGCAGGCTGCCGGTGGGAAGGGTAAACGTGGCCGACAAGCTCTGAGCTCCAGCCTTGGTGGGCTTAATCGTCTTGATGAAAACCCAGGAGGGGCTGTTGGCGTTGGCCGCATAGTACAGGTCGAGAGAGTCCGAGGTGTAGCCGCTCCAGGCCCACACGGTTGCCGTGACCGTCGCCGTGGTGGCGTGCGTTAGCGGGCCACCGCTGGTGGACGTAACTACGATCCGGTCGTTGGACTCGTCGGAATGGAAGGTTCCGGCGCTACCATCGGCGCAGGAATTGTTGATGGTGTTCGGTTGATTGGGTTCCGCGCCTCCCGACATATGATCGCGTCCCAGCAGCAAGGACGGACCTGAGTCACACGAGGTACCGACGGTGGCGCACTCCGGAGCCTTGAGCGTGGAATTGTAAACCGCGGTTTGCGCTCCCGAGGACGAACTCACCGTCAAGGCGATGGTCGCGCTGTGGCTGAGTGATCCGGAAGTTCCGGTCACGGTTACCGTGGCGGTTCCGATGGTCGCCGTTGCAGAAGCGGTTAGCGTTAGCACCGATGTCGCGGTGCCGTTGGCTGGCGGCGTTACGGGGTTGGTGGAGAACGCCGCAGTCACACCACTGGGCAGGCCGGTAGCGCTAAGCGTGGTTGCAGAACTGAAACTGTTCTGGCTGGTGATGGTGATCGTGCTGGTTCCGTTGCTGCCTTGGACGACGGTCATCGAAGCGGGCGAGGCGCCGATGGTGAAGTTTGGCGTCGCCGGAGCATTGACCGTAAGGGCAAGCGTAGTGGTCGCGACCAGGCTGCCGGAGGTGCCGGTGATGGTCACCGTAGCCGTTCCGGTCGTGGCCGTGGCGCTCGCCGTCAGAGTGAGCACGCTGGTCCCGGTGGTGGGGTTCGTGCCGAACCCTGCGGTTACACCGCTGGGCAAGCCGGACGCGGCTAGAGTTACGCTGCCGCTGAATCCGTTCACGTCGGTCACGGTGATGGTGCTGGTGCCGCCGGCGCCGCCCTGGGTGATTGTCAGACTGCTGGGCGAATCCGAGAGCGTGAAGCTCGGCGTCGCTGCCCCAGTCAGGGTATTGATCAGGGCCGGTCCGTTCGGGCTTCCCCATCCCGTCACCATGTCGTAGCCAGTAACCGCGGGGTAGCCGTTACTCCCGCTGGTGATGTCGTGGAAGTTGCTGTCGTAGCTGGTACCGAAGCCGATGGGGTAGATAAGCGGGTTGAGATAGCCGAGAGTCGTGCCGTGATTGGCCACATTCTGCTGATTGGCCAGCGCGAGATAGCCAGCCCAGCGCGGCGCCGCGTAGCTGGTGCCGCCATATTCGTTGTAATAACAGGTTCCGTCGTCGCACAGGATGTTGTCGAAATTGGCTTCCGCGGCCACGTCCGGCAAGTCGCGTATGGTCGAAGAAGCATCATTGGATGCATTGGCCACGCCTACCTGCCAGCTCGGAATCGCGAAGCCGTTGTCAGCGGGACCTCCGCTGCTGTCGGACCACGCCGTTTCCGATTCCCATGCGCCACCCGCGCCATTCGTGGTCAAGTCGGTTCCTCCCACCGCCACGACGTAAACGCTTTCCGCCGGATAGCTTTCGTCGTTATTGTTATTCCCCGTGTATTTTCCGGAGTCGCCGGATGCGACGAAAAGATTCTGACCCTGCGCCGCAAATTCCTCGAAGATGGGATCGTCGTCGGACGGATCATCCGGAGCCCAGCCCCAGGAGCAGCTCAGCTGCTTGGAAATATTGTCGGTGGCCATTTGGTTGAAAATGTCCACGTCACCCACGCCGATGGAAGAAGTGCCGGGGGCAATATAAACGCGGACCGAGGTCAGGCCGGGGGCCATGCCAATCGGCTGCGCGATGTCAATTGCCTGTTCGCCGTCGTCGCCGTCCGAACCGGCGCTGGCGCCATCCACGAGCACGTTGGTGATGGTGACGGTGTATGACTCTCCGCCCATGTCCGAATTGACATCGGCGAGTTCGTAGCCGTCAAATTCCAGCAGACCGACGGACTGGCCGGTGCCGGTGAGGGAGCCGGAGCCGTAGTAGGCTGCCCGCATGTCGGAGGGACGGTAGGCGCCTTGCGGTCCCGAGCCGGTGGCGTTGCTTTTTATTGCAGACCCCGCGGAAGCTTTCTTTAGCATGGGACGCGGTATCGAGAAGTCATTCAGACCGGCGATGCGCTTCACGGGCACGCTCAGGTCGAGCGAGGGCTCACGATCCGGCGAATAAAAAGTTCGGTTTTCCGTCGGATGCCGATAGACCGTCATCACGACATGAAAAGCCTTTTCGATTTCCGCCACCGAGCCGTTGATATCCACGAGCAGGCGATTCGGAGGCGTATTAGTCACGGTAAAACCATTGGCCTTGGCGAAATTGACCACCGCCTGGTAGTCCTGCAGCGTGGGGCCGAACTGTTCGGTGAACTGCGCGACGGTGAGAAAATGGCCGTAGTCGGGGCTGGTTGGGTCATTGAGCCGGCCTAACAAGCTGGTCAGTTCGGGCTGGTTGCGCAGCGGCAACATGATGGCAAGGTTCAGGCGCTCGGTGGGTGGAAGAAAACCCACGGGCGCGGCCTGCCCGCTCGCAACTGCGGGGCGAACATGATTGTGCAACACCTGTAGTGATGGCTGCGCTAGTCCCGGAATAGTGAACAACAATAACGCGGCCGCGCAGACAAGGGCAGCCAGAGGGCGGTTACCTTTTCTCATGTTCTTATCCTCGCGATTCTCGAGATTTCACAACGTGGGGAGTTTTCGACCCTACCTATTACGACCAACAATCACAGCATCTTAACGCACATTGCGTGTTTTGTTTAAATATTTTGGACCGGCGCGCCGTGTGAAACCCGTCGCCGGAAGCGTCCATGGCGAGCACAATATGCAAGAACATGCACATGTGCAGCAGTCGTCTTAACACCGCCCCGCCAGTTACTTCCCGTCCAAATCTACGTTTTTGATCGGCAAGTCCCAATGGCCAGCGAGGATTTCAAACCGACGCTGCTCTTCCTTCGCATAGGTGATCTGGTCGGGCCAAAGCTGCTTCTTCAGCGTGTCTTCGTCGAACGGCTCATTCGCGGCCGTCGAGTTCTTGAAGACGATGGTCACGCGATAGTCCCAGCGCCCGTCTTCCGTCGTGTGATAGCGCGGCTGGTCCATCCAGACTTTGAGGATGCGGCCCATCTCCACTTGTTTCTTCAGGAGCGGGTAGTGGTTTCTCTTGAACAGTTGCAGAAACTCGTCTGCATATCCCCACTTGGCCTTGTAATAGTATTCGACCACGAAAGGCTTGCCGGTTTCGGGTGGGGACTGGGCAGGGAGAGATACTGGGAGCAGTGCCAAAAACAACAGAAGAAATCTCAATTTCATCGCTAGTCTCCGTGGGGAGTGATTGTCGCATAGGGCGGGAAAAGGTTCAAAAGAGAGAGGTATCGCGGCTACCGCTTCGGGCTAACGCCCTGCAATGCTAAAATTGAGTGTGCCCGCCGCTTCTCTTCGCCTCATCGCCATCGATATTGACGGCACACTGCTCAATCCGGAATTCAAGATTTCCGAAAGTGATCTTACAACGCTCCGGCGCGTGCATACCCAAGGCATCGAGATCATCCTGGTCACCGGACGCCGCCACACCTTTGCCCTGCCCATCGCTCAACAACTGGGATTTGATCTCTGGTTGATCAGTTCCAATGGCGCCATCACCCGGTCGCTTGCCGGAGAAACGTTCCACCGCGACCTGCTCCCGGAAGCGACCTGCCGCGAGCTTGTCGGCTTGATGCAAGAATTTCGGGGCCAGACGGTTCTAACGTTTGACAGCAATGGTCTTCACGGCGATGCTTCGGGCACCATCGTGGTCGAGAGTCTGGACAAGCTGGAAGGCAGCATCCAGCGCTGGCTGGAGAAAAACATGCAGTACATCCAGTTCGTGGTTCCGATCGAGAATGCGCTCACCACCGATCCCGTGCAGGCCATGTTCTGCGGCCCGGTCGCGCACATGCAACGGGTATTGCAAGTCCTTGGAAGCTGTGGCCTGCCCATCACAGTTTTGCGCACCGAGTACCCCGGCCGTGATCTTTCGATTGTCGATGTGCTCAACGCCGGCTGTTCCAAGGGACACGCGCTCGAGCGCTGGGCCAGCTACCGGCGCATTACCCGCGAGCAGGTCATGGCCGTTGGTGATAACTATAACGACATTGAAATGCTTGCGTTCGCCGGCCACCCGTTTATCATGGGGAATGCGTCGGAAGAGTTGCGCAGCCGCGGCTGGAAGCTTACCCGCTCGAACGCCGAAAGCGGCGTAGCCGCCGCCATCGAGCACATGCTGTACGGAAAAGCGCTTGAACCGGTAGTCGTTGACCAGATTCACACCGCGGCGATCGTGACCAGCTTGTGATGATAGGAAGAGGATGATTCGAAAAAGACCGTTAGTGATGGATCGGGCTCGGAGAATTGCGGCGAAGGCCGCCGCGTTTTTCTTTGATTTTGCCGTCGCCATTGCTCTGCTCGCTCGTCCCGCGACTGCCGCTGAGTTAGCTATCCTCCGCAACGGCTTCACCATCCGCCACGAGCATCGCCTGGAGATGGGAACAACGACTCGCCTCTATCTCGCTGCCGACGATTCCAACTTTACCGACGTGCCCACCGCCGAGATCACCGGGTACGAAAAAGATCTCTCCTTACCAGTGCCACCGCCCGCGAATTCGCACGCCGCCATCGCCGGCCCGTCTGAGCCTGCGAAATTTGGGTCTGCGAAATTTGGGCCTGCGCCCCCCCTCAATGAAGTCGTGAACACCGCCAGCGCCACCTATCATCTCGATCCCGACCTCGTGAACAGCGTCATTCACGCCGAAAGCGGATTCAACGCGCGCGCCGTTTCCCCCAAAGGCGCCCGCGGACTCATGCAGTTGATGCCGGGCACCGCCAGCCAACTGGGCGTAAACGACTCCTTCGATCCACAAGCCAACGTCACGGGCGGAAGCCGCTATCTGCGCGAACTTCTGGAACGCTACGATTTCGATCTCGTCAAGGCGCTGGCCGCTTATAACGCTGGTCCCGAGCGCGTCGAGCAGTATCGGGGAGTGCCGCCATTTCGCGAAACCCGCGCCTACGTGGCCCGCATCGTGCACGAATACAACACTAAGAAGACCGCCCAGGAAAAAGCGGCGAAACAAAAAGCGGCCTCCACCCGAGCCCCGAACAAGGCTCCGAGCAAGGCCACGAGCCACGCCCGACGCGCTGCGAAACCCGCCGGCACGACCGTCGCCGCCGAATCTCCGCGCTTACCATCCCAGCGCGAGCCATCCCCGCGTTGACCCTGCTTCCTCTCTCATTTACCTTCATTCGGGGGCTTGCTCGCCGCATCTGCGTGACTCCTCTGCTTCGCGCCAAACGATCACGACCGCATCAGACAGAATCAGCTAGGCGGAATGAACAGAACTGAATGAACAAAAAACGATACGCAGCCTATGCCGTCGTCTTCCTGGTTCTGGCCGTGCTGGTTTATCTGCAGTTTCGCACCTGGCGGGACTTCGACTGGGCCCGGCTGTTTCAGTACGGGCTGAATTGGCGCCACATTTTTCACGGGGTAGCGCTCATCTACTT
>JBEKWL010000117.1:0-12919 GCA_049513095.1 Terriglobales bacterium | reverse complement strand
CAAAACTCAGTAAAGACCGGAATGATCAATGTGAAGGTTCTGATGGATTTCCGGACCGCTACCGAACGAGCTCGCCAGGCCAGCGCAGCCGTACAGCAATGGCTCGATGCACAAGGAAAAGGGGGCGATCCTTACAAGCTGATGGAGCAGGTAGTAAAGCAGCGCCTTGAAATGGCCACGCAGCTGATCAAGGACGTCACAGTTGACCTCGAAAGCCTCGACATAGACCTCGACACCCCCGGCCTTCCTGCACTCAACGAGGCCGTGCGCAAGCTTGCCAAGAGTTTAGAAAAACTGTTCCCCAAGTGATCTCTGCACGTTACACGATCGCTGCCGGGAATCCGTCAGCCTCGCCGGGTGCCGGATGTTGTCTTCGCGGGGAGGCAAAGGGCAGGCGGGTACCTTAGTACTCTTCCCTTCCGTGTTTTCGGAGTCAGAATGGAAGGTGATCGTCGAGTGGTAGCGCCAAGCGAAGCTCGCTCTCCCTACCACAATCGGCTTTCGCAGATCACTCATTTTGGAGCCGTGCCATGGCCGAGCTGTTTCTCAAATTTGAAGACCAGGTTTTACAAGAGCTCTTGCTTTCCGGCGGCACAGTCACCATTGGCCGTCAGCCAGACAACGTCTTTCGCATCGACAATCCTGCCGTCTCCGGACATCACGCCAAGATCTACGCGGAAGGCGATCACTATGTGATCGAAGACGTTGAGAGTTTTAATGGCACGTACGTCAATGGTCAACGCATCAGCAGGATGGTACTGAGGGACGGAGACAACGCTACCATCGGCAAGCACACGATCGAATTTCGTGACGAGGTACGTCCGGTGGCCGCGCCGTATGGAACTCTCGATATCGCCGTCGGCGGGCAACTGCCTAAGCCGCCACAGCTCGATCGCACCGTTGTTTTGGACACGGCAAAAGCGAAAGAAATGCTCACTAAAGCAGCCGCAGCAGCATCTTCCGCCGGCTCGGTTGTGGTCCGGAGAATCGGCATTCCTCCAAGTCCTTCGCCAGTCAATACCACCCTTGTACATCAAACCATTGGCACGCTAACGATCGTCAAAGGCCGAACTGACCAGCAGCGCTACGTTCTGACCAGCAAACTGACCATAATCGGAAAATCGAAGATGGCCGGCATTCGGCTAAAGCGCTGGTTCGCTCCCCGGGTCGCAGCCTTGATTTACCGAGCCGAGGATGGCTACTTCATCGCACCGTGGTCGAGGGCGGCCAAAAACAACTCGAAGCGGGTGACGTAATCGAAGTCGCAGGTATCAAGGCTGTTTTTGCTACATAACTGGGACGCTCGGAGGCAACCCTTCGATCCCCAGAGAACAGTTCGATTCTCAGACTGCCCGATCGAGCGCGCGGTCAAGTTCTAACCGATCCGGTAACCAAAACACGCCTAAGTAACTACTTTCAGCCACGGGATCGCCAGCCATTCGCCTTTGCAAGGTATCATCGAACCGCACTGTTTAGCATGACTGCGCGGTACGCGGGCAGTCTGCGGGGAATTCTAAAGTGGCTGATTCCCTGTAAGTTACGGACGTGTGGGCTCTTGCACCATGCAAACCTGTACCGAGGGTTCAAATTGAGCAGGACACTTTCTCCGGTCCGGTTTAGGGACCCGGGCCGCCTGTTTCAGACGGCCCAGGTTACGTCTTCCTCTTAAGCTTTTTGTCAACTATGGCTTGAAGACGATGGATGCAAAGGTGCCGGCCAATTCGGCGGTGCCAATTCCCTGACCCACGGTGACGAACAGCTTGTTTGTTGCTCCATTGGTTGAGTTTCCTCCGCCGAAGGCGATTCCCCATAAGTTGTTGAGGATGATCGGCTTTCCGTTCTGGTCCTTAATCGTACCCACGAATTTACCGGTAATCGGGTCAAACCCGTTGATGGTGCCGTTAACGGAGTTGTTTGAAACCAGCAGAGTGTTGCTCAGCGGTCCAAAATTGGGGGGAGCCGCGGCAATGCCCCAGGCCTGGTTGAGTGGCAATCCTTGGATCAGTGTCTTCAGGAAGGTACCGTCCTCCGTGAAGAGGTCGATGAAACCGCCAGCGCCGACATTCGGGATAGCATACGCGACGTAGACCAGGCCATTGATGTCCTGGATGCCAAACACTGAGAAGTTTGATGGAATCGCCGGATCACCAAACGATTTCACTAGGTTGAAGTTGCCGTCGAACATATCTATGTGATTGTTCGTGTTATCCGCCGCGTAGAGGAAATTCCCCGACGGGTTGCTGGTGATGGCCAAGCCCGTGTACATCGCTTTGTTCGCCGAGTTGTCCACCGCGAGCGTCGACTGGTTGGCGTTTACTCCCGGCGCCCATGCGCTGATTGTGCCATCCAGCGTCGCGAAAAGGAAAACTGACGGCTTGCCCTGAACCTGGAAATCCGTCGACGATCCGTTGAAAACGATTCCCGTCGGTGTGCCCGGGCCGTTTAGGCCTGTCGGCGAAGCCGGTCCGTTTCCGGCATAGGCCCAATCGACCATCAGGTTTCCCCGCCCGAGCTGGCCCATCATGTAGGAGTGGAGTTGGATCCCGGCGTGGAGGTTCTCAGTGGTCGGAGGGCTCGGTCAACCTTAGCGCGCCCATCACTTCGCCGTCCCGTCGTTCGTATCCATGGTCAGGTAGTTGTTGCCCGAACCGACACTCTGGTCCAGGTTCCCGTGGAATTGTAACCTGTGCCAAAAAGCATTGAATCGAGTCGGTGGACGGGAGTGTGCGAAAGACGAAAGGGGCCGCGCAAATGCATCGGATTCTAGCAGCGACAATTTTGTTCAGCGCCAGCATTGCCATGGCGGTCGACACGGGTGGAGACGGCGCGGATAGCGCTCCAGCCAATGGTGCTCTTGCCGTGGACCGAAGTCATGGTCAGCCAGTTGTTGTCGTTCGTATAGATGAGTCCCTGCGCGGCGAATCCGTGGAGTTGCACTTGCCGATCAAAGAGTGTGAAGTCCCGCGCCTGCATACAGGGCGGGACTGCACAGAAGCAAATGGGCAGCAACAAAACGGTCCGTCGACCCATAGTCTCCCTCGATGAAGCAGCCAAGCATCCCGGAAAGTCAGGAGAGCCAAGATGATCCAACTTAAAGGTCTATCGGCTCCGGGTGAGCAGAGGTAGAGCACGTAGGTAGAGGCCGAGCCTTTCGGTACAAGTATAGGAAAATCAAAATCTCGTGTTCTGTTCTGTTCGGCGTGAAAGTCGCATTTCTAGCGAGTCGAGTGGGTATCGTGGTGGGAAGAAGCCATTCAATGGGGTTGCTGGCCAAAAACGGCTGGTAACCCCTTCAGTATTTGTGGCTTATGAGCATTACAATTCACGTGCATTTCTCCTCGTCCACCATCCCCTCCCTTCCACCCTCGTTTTGAGCACAACTTGCTGAAAAGTCTCTTCCTGCTTCTTCATTGACTCAACTATAATCCGTCGTCATTGGCCGAGCGCTGTTTCGTGAGCCATACTTCTTCACGGAGATTCCGATGTCCCTTTCTCATCGTTCCGCGGCGATTCGCCGCTCGCTTCTGAGTGTCCTTTGGGTTGGCTTGACCCTGATTTCCACGCATTCGCGTAGTTTTGCTCAGAGTGATCCGCTTCACATCTGGGCAGGCAAACTGGATCGCGGTGCGGCGGAAAAATGGGTGGGCGAGCACCTGTCCCAGGAACAGAAGTACGTGGACGAATTACTGGCGGTGAAAGGCCCGCGCACGATCGAGAACACGCTCCGGCCCTACGACAATGCCCAGAACGAACTGGGAGTGGCGGGCTCGGAGGCGTACCTGATGTTTGCGGTCGCCCCACAGAAAGACGTGCGGGATGTGGGCCAAGCCCTCGCGCAGCAAGTCCAGCAGGCTGCCACCGCCCTCGCCTTGAATCAGGATGTGTACCGCGCGCTCGCCGCGCTTGACACCTCTGCCGCCGATTCAGCCACTCGGCACTATATGGAACGTACGCTGCTGGAGGGCCGCTTGGCTGGCGTGGACAAGGATGCCGCCACCCGGGCCGAGGTCAAAAAGCGGCTGGACCACATCACCGAAGCAGCACTCAAGTTCGGCCGGAACGTGCAGGAAAATGTGAACCACGTAGTAGTGAAAGACAAGGCCGAGTTGGACGGTCTCCCGGCCGACTACATCGCCGCTCACCCGCCCGCGGCCGACGGAACGATCGCCCTGACTACTGATGAGACCGACTACCTCCCGGTGATGAGCTATGCCACCAGCGACGATCTGCGCAAGCGGATGTTCCTGGCATACACCACTCGCGCCTACCCGGCGAACAAGGAAATCCTGCTCGACGTGCTCAAAACCAGGTATGAAGTGGCCAAGATTCTCGGGTACCCAAGCTATGCCGATCTCGCCACAGCCGACCAGATGATCGGCTCGGCTGCGAACATGAAAGCGTTTCTCAGCGAAGTAGATGCCGCCTCTCGCCCGGCGTCGCGCCGCGAATACGACATGCTGCTCGCGTTCGCCAGCCAGAAGCGGCCGGGCCTCACCGCCATTCCCGCATACGGGCGCTTTTACTGGGAAGACCAATACGCACGGTCAACCTTCAACTTCGACTCGCAATCCGTGCGCCCGTATTTCACCTACGACCGAGTGCAGCAGGGCGTCCTCGACACCGCAGCCAAGCTCTTTCACGTCGCCTTTAAACCCGCGCCAGACGCCGCCGTCTGGGATCCGTCAGTCTCTGCCTGGAATGTATTCGACGGCGACAAACTCATTGGGCGCTTTTACCTCGACATGCACCCCCGCGAAGGCAAGGACAAGTGGTTCAGCTCCAGCCCGGTCGTGCCCGGCATTAAGGATCGGCAATTGCCTGAAGGGGTGCTCATCTGCAACTTTGCCGGCGGGAGGCCGGGCGATCCGGGCCTGATGCAGTACCGCGATGTCGTCACCTTCTTCCACGAGTTCGGACACCTGATGCACAACATCCTGGGTGGTCAGCAGGCGTGGAGCGGCATCAGTGGCTTTTCGACCGAGACGGATTTCGTGGAGGCGCCTTCGCAGATGCTGGAGGAATTCTTCCGCGATCCCGGGATCCTGCGCTCGTTTGCGAAGCACTACCAGACAAGCGAGGTCCTTCCCCTCGACCTGATCGACCGCATGAACCGGGCCAGCGCCTTTGGCCGCGCCGGGTGGGTGCAGGGACAGCTTTTCTTCTCGACTTACTCCCTCGACCTGCACGACCGGCCTCCCGATACGATCGACCTCGATGCCATTCTGCGCAGCGACTACGCGCGCTTCTTCCCTTATCCGTTCGTGGATGGCAATCGCCTCTATGCCAGCTTCACGCATCTGATGGGCTACACCTCGAATTACTACACGTACGTGCTCGACAAAGTCATCGCCGTGGATTTCTTCAGCCAGTTCGACAAGAACAATCTACTGGGCGGAGAGGCAGCCATGCGTTATCGCAAAGCAGTTCTAGAACCGGGGGGCTCAAAACCCGGCACGGAACTGGTACGCGGTTTCCTCGGGCGTCCGCAGAGCCTGGACGCGTTCAAGCTGTGGATGGACGAAGAGTTTCGCGGCGTTGTGCACTAGGAGAGCAGAATCACTGAGAGTAGCGCCGCCGTCCCGGCGGCTGTCCGGCGGGCGTCCTCGCCCGCCGCACCCAGGGCGAGGTGCCCTCGGGACGGTACAAATCACGCGGTCACGGTGCTAGCCCGTCCCGTAGTACCGGCGGAGTTCGGCCCAAAGTACATCGCGGTTCTGGCAAATGGGCAGTTCGGCGCCTGTACCCTCGAACATTTTGGAAGCGAACTCCCGAGAGGGGTCCCATCCACCACCTAGCGGTACTCTAATGCAGAGGCTCCTGTCTGCTGTGCAAGCCTCGCCATCAAGCAGAGGATCACGATGCCCGCTTCCAACGCTCACCCAGTACGGCGCAGTTCGAGAGTGCCTGTCAAAGTTCCCATCCGCGTCACCAGCATGGAGCCGAGCGCCCAGTTCTCCGAGTTCTGTGAGACGCTGGTGGTCAGTGCGCATGGTTGTGCGTTCCGCTTTCCCCTGAAATTGGACACCGGAAGCGCGCTGCGCCTGCACAGCCGGGGAGGCCGGCAGGCCACGGCCTGCGTAGTTTTCTGCCAGCCGATGGGGTCCGACGGCCAAGGCTTCCGGCTGGGTGCACAGCTCGACCAGCCAGAAAACTTTTGGGGATTGGAATCCTATCCCGATGATTGGCGTGTACTGGAGATGCCCGCGCCCGCCGCGCAACATCCCCCCAAAAAACTGCCGGCAAAATCCGCTGTTGCGCAACAACAGCAAACTTCTTCCCGGGCTTCGCGAGACATTCTCGACAAGATCGAGGAGCACCTCTCGGAAGACCGTTTGCGAGGCATACTTGCCACATTCGTTCGGCCGTTGCAGGCGGAAGTGACCGAACTCCGCGAGAAGCTGGCCGGGAACGCCAAGCGCAACCGCTTCGAGGTGTCGCTCGGATATATCCCTCCTGAGTTGGAGGAGAAGCTATGGGAGCGCCTGCGGCAAGACCTTGGGACGCGCGTCCTGGAGCAGACGCGACAACAGTCCGCAGAGATCCTCGCATCGGCGAAAACGGCCACCGAGCAAAAGATTAGCGCAGCACTGACCGAGTTTCGGCACCGTCTTGCCGGTGAACTCCACCCCGTCGAACAACGCGCGCAGGTATTGTCAAAGGAACTCGCCACCACGGCGCAACAGCATGCTTCCGCCGGCATTGAAAAACTGCAGCGGCAGGCTTCGGAGGCCGGAGCACATCTCAACGCACAAAGCGAAAAACTCTTGAGTTCTTTGCAGGGGCAGCTTGCGGACTCACACGAGGTTCACCGCCGTGAGGTGGAGCAGATCCAGGCCGATACTACCGCGAAAGCGTCCCATCTTCAGTCGGAAGTGTCGGACCTTGGCAGGAAGATTGCAGCCTTGAACGAGTCCGTGCGCCGGCTGGAGTCAGATCTTGACGCCCACTTGGAGCGCATCGCAGCCGAGATCGTCTCCGGTGCGGAAGCTCAAATCGAGAGCGCTGTGGCTCTGGAACTCAAGAAGCTGCAAGCACGCGGTTCGAATGAAGTCGAAACCAGGCTCAGCGAGATGTGCGGCCACCTGAGAACGATCCAGAACCGGATTGAAGACTCCTTTTCTGCTTCGCTGAAAACCCAGGGCGAGGAAGCCGTGCAGTCGCTCGCACAACAATTCGAGGAACTCGCACAGCAATCCACGGAAAAGTGGCGGCTCGCACTCGCCAGGGACTTGAGCTCGGTGGCCAACACTCTGGGCCAACAACTTCGTCAGGAACTCGAACCCGAGGCCGGCCAAAGTTAGATTGCAACGACCCGATAATCGCCAGGCGCGAGCCAAACACGCAATCAGCTCCTTCGCGAACTCAGTCTTGTTTTGCTCTCTTGCGGAGGGTTCGCCGTCTCCGAGCATGGACCGCCGCCTGGGGCCACGCACGAGCAACCGGAAACACTGTTATACCGGCACTGATCCCCCGCATGGCCATATTGGTCACAAACTGGATTGCCACGTCCGGGGTACTTGGGGATCTTGCTGCATGCAGAGGATTGGGAAAATTTGTGTGATTGTTCCCACAAACCGATCTCCGGAGCTTCGAATCGCAATTCTTCGTGACTGAGCACGTGAAGCTCGAGCCCCTCGGGGCCTTTCACCTCCTTCACACCTCCGTTCACATCTAAGGAATACGGCCCTGAAATCGTAATTCGCGTGTTGCCTGATTTCGCTTTGCCTGAAACGAAGTTGATTGACACTGCTGTCTTGCCGTCCGCCGCTCTGGTGACCGAGATATCACCTGCTGTGACGATAGCTACACTTGCGCTACTGTCCTGGTTTAGCTTTTCCTGAGCTAGTGCGATGTTGACCATGAGCAGTGTGCATGCAGTGATTGTGAAGCTCCATCTCAGGCGTGTTTTCATTAGACCCTTTGGTAGTGCCCTAATTTGAAATCCTTATCGTTGAAGTCAAGTGGGTATTGCCTCCGACCACTCCGTGCCGCTCCCTTAGTCCCTTTGGGAAGATGCTGGGGCTATCACACCTGCCGCCGATTCCGCCCGGATCACGGGCGGTAGAGACATTTTTGTGAGATTTTCAGTCCCGTACCCTTTCGACCTGGTGTCGCCTGGCGCACCTGCGATCCGACTTACATTCCTCTCCTTCGCACCGGCGAATTCGCACCTGGACTCAACTGAAGCCCAGGACTGGATGCGGCGCGTACGGTTCCTCGAGAGACGCAACTTCTTCCGGCGTCAGGCGCAGCGACAACGCTGCTACGGCGTCCTGAAGATGATGCGGCTTGGTCGCGCCAACAATGGGAGAGGTGATAACCGGCTTGCTGAGCAGCCAGGCGAGAGCAAGCTGCGCGCGGGCAACGCCACGTTGCTCTGCGGCCTGACCCAGGCGGTCCACGACTTTATGGTCAGCTTCTTCGCTCTGCGAGTACATCTTCTTCCCAAACTGGTCCGTTTCGTAGCGTTTGGTCTTTTCGCTTTGCCACGGACGTGCCAGCCGCCCACGCGCCAGAGGGCTCCAGGGAATGACGCCGATACCCTCGGACTGGCAAAGGGGAATCATCTCGCGCTCCTCTTCGCGATAGAGCAGGTTGTAATGATTCTGCATGGCAACGAAACGGGTCCAGCCGTGAAGCTCGGCGAGATAGAGAACTTTGGTGAATTGCCACGCGTGCATGGACGAGGCGCCGATATAACGCACCTTGCCGGATTTCACCACGTCGTGCAGCGCCTCCAGAGTTTCTTCGATCGGTGTTTCGTAATCCCAGCGGTGAATCTGGTAGAGGTCGACATAGTCGGTCTGCAGACGGCGGAGGCTCTGCTCGAGTTCGTAAAAGATGGCCTTGCGGGAGAGACCATGGCCGTTGGGTTCGTCGCGCATGACGCCGTGCACCTTGGTGGCGATGACGACGGCTTCGCGGCGGACATTGGCCTTCAAGAACCGCCCCAGCACCTCCTCGCTGGCGCCGCCTGAATAAACATTAGCCGTGTCAAAGAAGTTAATCCCGAGATCAAGCGCCTGACGAAAGAAGGGTTCGCTCTCTTCTTCGTTCAGAGCCCAGGCATGGCTGCCCGGTTTAACTTCACCGGTAGCAGGCGCTCCATAGCTCATGCAGCCGAGACAGATGCGGGAAACCTTGAGGCCGGTTTTGCCCAGATTGACATAGTTCATAGTTCCGTCCATTGCTGCGTTCATTGCTTCTCCTGTGAGGGCCACGGCGTGGCTCAGGCCAGCGTGCCCCGCCGAGATTTATGCTCCTCAGCGCGATAGAGGCGCGTCAGCGAAGAACGTCATCACCGCGTTGCGAAACTGCTCCGGCTTCTGGATGTGCGGTATGTGGCCGCAATCCGGAACCTCGACCAGGGTTGACCCCGTGATGGCGGCATGCGTTTTGCGGCCCAGCTCGGGGTACTGTCCCGCGACCGATTGCAAGCCGGGCGGCAAGCGATTCTTGCCCACGACGGTGCGGTCGGCCTGCCCGATGATCAGCAGTGTCGGCCGGCTGATCTCACCCACTTCGTAGACGACGGGCTGCTCGTAGATCATCTCGTAGGTGAGCGCCGAAGACCACGCATCGCGCGCATACTCGCCCGTGCCGAGGATGCTGGCCTGATCCTGCACGTAGACCTCATATTCCGGCTGCCATGCTCCCGGGTAATAGGTCTTCTGGTAATCGCGCATCTTCTCATAGCTCTGGCCCAACTCCGCCGCATACTGCTGTTGCAGCGAAATGTAAGGGACGAGTTTGCGGTAGTCTTCGAGCCCGAGCGGATTCTCCAGCACCAGTTTCTCGACCGTTTCCGGAAACAGCAGCGTGAACCGCATGCCCAGCATTCCGCCCATCGAATGCGCAATCACGTCGACCTGCTGGATGCCCAAATGCTCGAGCAGCGCCTTCGTATTCTGAGCCATCTGGTGAAAGCTGTAATGGATGTCCGGCCGCGACGAAGCCCCGAACCCCAACTGGTCAGGGGCAATGACGCGATAACCTTGCTGCGCCAGGAACTCGATGGTGGGCTCCCAATAAAAGCCCGAGAAATTCTTGCCGTGCAGCAGGAGCACAGCCTTTCCGTTGGCCGTGCCCGTCGGCTGGACGTCACGGTAGGCCATGCGCAGATCCTGGTTTTCCACCTGCAACGGGAAAAATTGCACGCGGTACTCGGGATGAAGCTGACCCGGCTGCGCCAACGACGGCGCTGCCCACATGGCCCCGAGCAGGACGAGCGCGAGCATCGCGCGCGTTTCGAAGCGGCGGGTTTCGAAGCGGCGGAAGTCGGCCATGATCTTCACCCCAGTCTTTTAGTTCGGTGCCCGGTGCCTAAGTTCGGCGCCGCCCGGAGACCCCTTGCCTCGCCTGAAATCATAACCTCTCCGTCCGTAATCGGCACCAAGCCCGCCCGGCCGAGGAAAATAAAGAAAAACGGCTGGCAGGTTGCCAGCCGTTCGTCAATTTCCGGTGCAATTTGTCAGCGGCGGCCGCGGAAACCTCCGCGATTGCTTGCGACCGGCCCGCGCGCTGCGAAGCCGCGCCGAACCGCCAGACCGTGACCCGCCGGACCACGACCCGCAAAGCCGCGAGCGTAGCCGCGTCCGTAACCGCGTCCGTAATAAGGATGTCCCCAGCCGTGATACCAGGGGCCTGCGCCGATAAAGACCCCGCCCGAGAACCAGCTCGGACCGTAGTAGCCGTAGGGCGCGCAAGTATACGGATAGTCCGGGTAATAGCCGTAAGCGCACACCGGCGGGCCAGCCGCATAGCCGCCGACGCCGATTCCCACTCCGACCCTGACCTCAGCCTGCGAGTACGCAAGCGGCAAGGCCAGTAAAGCAAGCAGTGCAACATATCTCAGGTATTTCATGGTGAACCTCCCTTTCGTTCCGCTCGGCGATTCGCTGATTTGATTCGCCAGAAGCATGAGGTCCTTCAGCTTTCTGTTTCTTCTGAAGCGCCTACTCACTCAAACTCGGATCGCGCAGAAAAGTTGCGGCAAGACGACTGGCTGATTTCAGCCATCCTGCGTGAAATCAACCAGTTGTGGCGGAGCGGGTGAGGCTCAACGTAAAACGCCTTGGATCGAGCGTGCGATTCCGCCGGGGGTGTGCGCCTGCGAGGAAGTCGGCCCAGATCTTGACCATACTTGTACGTACAATGTTTCACGTGAAACACTTGTGCAGGTTTAATTGTACGTATAATTATGTATGTATTTATAGAAAGCGCGCGGAATTTGGGGCGAAGGGTGGGCTTGCAAGTCATTGATAATGCTCAGTGTCGGTTGTGGTTAGAGAGACACAACGGTGTAATTATTACAGTGTAATGATTACAACGCTCACTTTTCAGGGCCGGAGCATGATGTTGTAGCGTCGGTGGGAATAGGCGCCCGTCCCCACAGGAACCCCATCGTTTACAATCGAGAATTCTCTCTCGATTGGAAAACAGCAGGTGAACTGATTCGATGTCTTCCTCGTCCAGCAGAAAACACGCGGGCACTGGCGTGGCGAGTGACCAACCCGCGGTGCCGGAGCCTTCGTTCGCCGAGCGCGCGCGCACTTTGGTGTACTTGGCCCGCATCGGAAGCCTCTCGACCCTTTCGCGCAAACAGCCGGGGTTTCCTTTCGGATCCGTGATGCCCTACGGTTTGGACGATCGCGGGCGTCCCATCTTCCTTATTAGTACGATGGCCATGCATACGCAGAACTTGCAGGCGGACCCTCGCGCCAGCTTGCTGGTGACCCAGAATGACGCCGGCGGTGATCCGCTCGGGGCATCGAGGGTCACGCTGGTAGGAAATGTTCTGCCGATACCGCTGCCGGAGGTGGCGCAGGCTCGCAAGCTCTACCTGGCACGTTACGCCAACAGCAAGTATTGGGTAGATTTTGAAGACTTTTCTTTTTATCGCATGGACGCGGTCGACGTTTACTACGTGGCCGGCTTCGGAGTGATGGGCTGGGTATCTGCCTCTGAATATGACCGTGCACAACCCGACCCTCTGGCTGAGTCGATGGCCGAAATCATTCAGCACATGAATGCCGACCACAAGGATGCGCTCATCCTGCTCGCCCGGGTATTGGCCCGCATTGAGTCGCAGGAAGCAACCATGACCGCGGTCGACCGCCTCGGGTTTCATGCGCGCTTGAAAACCCAAGATGGTATAAGGGGAGCTCGCATTGCATTCTTGCGAGAAGTGAGCAACCCGGCAGAAACCAGAGAGGTTCTGGTAGAGATGGTGCGGCAGGCGCGCTCGGCAGTGTGATGTCCGTTACCATGGAAGGCGCCTAATGACCGCATCCCGTTCAGACGCGCTGGTGCTCTTCGGTGTTACGGGCGATCTCGCCCACAAGATGATCTTCCCGGCACTCTATGCCATGGTGAAGCGGGATGTCCTCAAGGTCCCGGTAATCGGCGTCGCCTTCCCGAAGTGGAGTCTGGAGCGTCTGCGCAAACGCGTGACCGACAGCATAAGGCGATCCGGCGGGATCGATAACCAGCGTGCCCTGCACCATCTTCTGTCGCTGTTCACATACGTGAGTGGGGATTACAAAGACCCGGGCACGTTCGCGGCGATAAGAAGCGCGCTGGGCCGCGCTCGGCGTCCAGCGCACTACCTCGCGATCCCGCCCTCGCTTTTCGAGACGGTGATCAAAGGACTCGGCGCTGCGAACCTGGCCGAGCATGCGCGCGTCATTGTCGAAAAGCCTTTCGGACGTGACTTGGCCTCGGCGCGGGAGCTCAACCGCGTCGCGCACTCGGTGTTCCCGGAAAACTCGATCTTCCGCATCGATCACTTTCTCGGAAAGGAGGCGATCATGAATATCCTCTATTTCCGCTTCGCCAATTCTTTCCTGGAGCCCATCTGGAATCGCAACTACGTGGCCAGCGTCCAGATAACCCTATCCGAGGATTTCGGCGTCGGGAA
>JBEKWL010000116.1:0-11770 GCA_049513095.1 Terriglobales bacterium | reverse complement strand
CGGAGTCATATCGGAGGTCAGCTTGTCGCGGTCGTCCTGCGAGAGCGCCCGCCAGAAGCCGCGCCGCTCGTCCGCGTCCATCGCCGCCAGGTTTTGCGTGCGCGACTCCGGAGCCATCTCCACCAGGTCCAGCGCCCGCGAGCGCGCATGATCCCGCGCCTCTTGCCGCTTCTCCTTCATCTCCTGCGAAAGGTCGTCCGCCGGATTCATCTCCAGCAAGTCGGCATTCTCCACCGCCTTCGCGTTCTTCTTTGCCTGCTTGTCGTTAACGCGCGCCACCCCCGCCGTGTACACCGCCTTTAGCTGCGGATCTTTCGGCATCGGCATCTTTCCATCCGCAACCGCCCGCAGCACCTGCTCCGGAGGAAAGTTTTCCACCATCTCCAAGGCCGACATGCGCAACGTGCGATACGGCGCAAGCCGCGCCTCCAGCGCCGCGTCGTCAATCTTCCCCGGTTCAAGCTGCTGCGCAATCCACTTGTCCACGCCCATGGCGAGCACCCGGTCCACATCTCCCGGCCTGGGCCCAAACGTCAGCCGGTTCAGCGCATGAATCGCCCGCTCGCGCTCGTCCATCCTCTGGATGGCCGGAGCCGGTTTGTTGTGTTTCCGGGCGAAGGCGGGCAGGGCAGTGGAGGGCAGCAAGAGCAGCAGCGCAAGGGCCGCGCCGATCAGCTTTGTCCTGGGCATTTTCACCTCCTGAGGCAAAGATATCCCATGCCGGTTGGGAATATAAACCCGCGGTTGAAGAAAAAGTTCTGCATCAGATTCGGCGGAGGGTGCGTGGCCGCGACGGCAAAGAATCCTACTCCGGCGGGGACTTGGATATCGGCATTGGCAACCAATCTCATGACCCGTGGCGGGATTTTGAGTGTAAACGCCTGATAGCGTAAATCAAGAACTCAACGCAGCGCGGTTGCTAAATAGCTGTTTCGCGCCCGGCTCGTGGTCGTGGTACAAGCAAGGAGAGTAGACTTCTCCTGCAAGATGAGCCAGAAGAGAATCACTAACATTCTTGGTACCGCCAAATTAGCGATCTTGTCCCTGTACTGGCACTGGATTACCCTACCAAAGGGTTTCCGCGTGTCTGTCGCCACCGTTATTCTTGCTGTAATTGCACTTTTCGTGGTTTTTCAAAAACGATAATTCCGGCGGAGGCGAGTCCGGGTCGTTTCCGGCAGCTTGGCATAACACCGCAGGCACTCGTAACTGCAGGGTTTTGAGTGTAAACGCCTGGTTTCGCCAACTATCCCATTCCGTGAAAGAGAGGGCTTTTGAATCTAATGGACTGTCTCACCATGAACAGCGAACTACTGCTTAGTCTCTGACGCACCTCAGTTCTCCAGAAGCTGGGTCGGTATAGCGATGCTGTCCCGCCGGACATGGTGCACCCGGGCCCCGCTGGTCCTGTTGGCCGGACTGCCCCTGGTCATCCCGATGGCCCTGTTCGCCGGACCGCCCCTGGTCATCGCGATGGTCCCGTTCGCCGGACCGCCCCTGGGCACCCTGCGGTCCAGGGGGCCCTTGCTGCGGGCTTGTGTTGCAACCGCTAA
Organism: Terriglobales bacterium; assembly: GCA_049513095.1. GTDB lineage: Bacteria > Acidobacteriota > Terriglobia > Terriglobales > Acidobacteriaceae > Acidiflorens. The sequence goes on along the minus strand of JBEKWL010000116.1, from coordinate 10,217 downwards.
TAAATATGGCTAGCAAAATTACAACCGTAACTAGCGATCTCTTCATTTGATTGCTCCTTGATGTTCTGGCGCTGCTCAATGCAATATGCCGCTACCGTAGACGATGGTACACAGCGGGGATAGTACACATGTCGTATCAGCGCGCACTGTTCTATTTTGCTCAGTTATCTAGAATGATTCTTAGCGTCCATTTAGCGTCCACTCGCGGGAGCACCAGCGAGATTTTGCAGCATGGCAGAGACCTGACCTGCTTAATTCATAGGGTCTGCTGCCGGGGGGGCGACGAATCTTTTTCACCGCGCAGTGTCCCCCTCGCAACTCTGCACTGTTTACTATTCGGTAACGAGGGCAATTTCAAAACGTTCTACCCCCTATCCCGTCAATGAAAGCCGTGGAGTTGGGAGAACCTCAATAGGATTGTTGGCGAAAAATCCCGACATTGTTATGGAATCAATTTCACTCATTGACCGAGGTCGGCCAATTCTCAATGCGTGTAATCGCCGTGATCCGTTTGCGATCCGTTAACGCGAACTACTACGAACTAATATCAATTTCCAGTGCCAGCCGTGCTCTGTAAGGCCCTGCGTTTACGTTTAACCGTGGATTCGAGTCCTACCTGAGGAAGCCCGGGCGGAGATATTCCACCCCGCCTTATTTGAAGTTGGATCCGAGACTTCGCCCAATCCCTTGGCACCCGTTCACCATTCCCCGGTGGTCAAGTACTCGTGAATAGCCTTGGCCGCCCGCCGTCCCGCTCCCATCGCCAGAATTACGGTGGCGCCTCCGGTCACGATGTCGCCGCCGGCAAACACACCTTTCCTCGAGGTGCGCTGCGTCTCCGAATCAGCCTGGATGTACCCCCGCTTGTTCGTGTCCAAGCCGGGAGTTGTGCTCTGAACAATAGGGTTAGCGGTGGTGCCGATCGCCATAACCGCAACCGACAGGGGAATTTCAAACTGCGACCCGGCCACCGGCACAGGCCGCCTCCGTCCTGATGCGTCGGGTTCTCCCAGTTCCATGCGCTCGCAGCGGGCTGCGCGCAGCCAGCCAGCGCCATCCTCCAGAAATTCGACCGGACTGGTCAGCATGTGAAACTCGATCCCCTCCTCACGGGCATGCTTCACTTCCTCCGCCCGCGCTGGCATCTCCGCTTCGCTGCGGCGGTAAAGCACATAGGCTTTGCGTGCTCCCAGACGCAAAGCTGAGCGAATGGCGTCAAGCGCAGTGTTCCCGCCGCCGATTACGGCTACATCTTTTCCGTGCAGGTCGAGCATCGGCTCGTCGTAGGTCGGGAACTTGTAAGCTTTCATTAAGTTGATGCGCGTCAAAAATTCGTTCGCGGAATAGACGCCGTTCAGGTGCTCGCCCGGAATGTTCATGAAGACCGGCAGCCCGGCGCCCGTCCCGATAAATACCGCATCGAAACCTTCTTCCTCCAGGAGCTCATTGATGGTGACGGTCCTTCCGACAACCACATCGGTTTCGAACTCGACTCCCATCTCGCGCATATAGTCGAGTTGTTCGTGGATAATCTGCTTGGGCAGGCGAAACTCAGGGATGCCATATACCAGCACGCCGCCGAGTTCGTGCAGCGCCTCGAACACGCGAACCTTGTGTCCCTTCTGCACCAGATCGCCAGCCACGGTAAGCCCGGAGGGACCACTGCCGACGACAGCAACCTTTTTCCCAGTCGGAGGAGCATTCGGCACGGGGCTAACACCCATGCGCTTCTCGTAGTCCGCTACGAATCGCTCCAGGTAGCCGATCCCGAGCGGCTTAACTTTCTTTCCCATCAGGCAGCCGCCCTCGCAGTGGTCTTCCTGCGGACAGACGCGGCCAGTGATCGCCGGCAGAACGTTGTCTTCCCGGATCTTGGCGGCGGCGCCCAGAAAATCGCCCGCCACGATCATTTGCACGAATTCATGCACCTTGACGCCGACGGGACAGTCCTTCGTACACGCCGGCTTGGCGCACTCGATACAGCGCAGGGCTTCCTGCCGGGCAAGTTCCTCGCTATAGCCGAGATTTACTTCGGTGAACTCGGTTGCGCGGACTTCTGGCGCCTGCTCCGGCATGTTCTGCCGAGGCAACTTCATGCGGTCCTTGATGGGCACCGGATTCAGCGATGGCTTGGGAGGAACGGTCATTGGGTGACTCCTTTCGCGGCACAGACGCCGTTCCCTTCGGCTTCCGTGTTTTTGAGATGCGACTCCAGTGCACGCCGATATTCAGCCAGGGATTGCTGCTCTTGACTGCGGTATGCCCCATTGCGCTGAACCAGCACGGCAAAGTTCACCTGGTGCGCATCGAACTCTGGTCCATCCACACAGGCAAACTGGCTCTTATTGTCCACCAGCACGCGGCAGCCGCCGCACATGCCGGTGCCGTCAATCATGATGGGATTGAGGCTCACGAGAGTGCGAATGTGCTCGCTGCGCGTCATGTCGGCTACGGCCTTCATCATGGGGATGGGACCGACGGCCAGCACCAGATGAATCGGCACGCCGTTCTGAATCAATTGGCGAAGCTTGTCGGTGACAAACCCTTTATCCGCATAGCTTCCGTCGTCAGTCGTGATCATCAGCACATCGCTGACCTCACGCATCTCACGCTCCAGGATGACCAGTTCTTTGTTGCGCGCTCCCACAATCGAAATGATCTTGTTCCCAGCGTGCTTCAAAGCCGCCGCGGTGGGATATGCCATGGCAGTCCCCACCCCTCCGCCCATCACCACCACCGTGCCGAACTTTTCTATTTCCGATGGCTTCCCCAGAGGTCCGACCACGTCCATAATGTGGTCTCCGGCACCCAGAGAATTGAGCAGGTTGGTGGTCTTGCCTAACGACTGCACGACGATATTGATGGTCCCCTTCTGCGGATCGGAATTCTCGATGGTCAGCGGGATGCGCTCGCCTTCCTCGTGGATGCGCACTATGACGAACTGGCCGGGTCTCTGCTTGCGCGCAATGCGCGGCGCCTCAATGACGAACCGCTTGATACCCGGGGCTAGGAATTCGGCGTGGAGAATATTGAACACGAGCACCTCAACAATTTGGTTTTAACAACAGATTTAACAACGGGTCTTTCAAATCACCTTCCGGATGCGCTCGAAGGCCCAATCAATCTCCTCCCGCTGGATGATCAGCGGCGGCGCGATCCGAATCACATGGTCGTGGGTTTCTTTGCACAGGATTCCTTCTTCCTTCAACGCTTCGCAGTAGGCCCGGGCCGGACTGTGGAGTTCGATTCCGATCCACAGCCCCTTGCCGCGGACTTCCTTCAGATCGGGGTTACGGAGCGTCTGCAGCAACTCAAGAAAATAAGCGCCCAATTCGGCGGAGCGTTCGACCAGTTTCTCCTGCATCAGTACCCGCAGCGCGGCGCGCGCCACGGCGCAGCCCAGGGGATTGCCGCCGAAGGTACTGCCGTGGTCTCCGGGGTTGAAAATGCGCATGATGTCCCATGAGGAGAGCACGGCGGAGACCGGGTAGAAGCCGCCCGAAAGCGCCTTGCCCACGATCACTACATCCGGCCTGATGCCCTCGTGCTCGTAAGCGAAAAGTTTGCCCGTGCGGCCGAGCCCGGACTGAATCTCGTCCACGATCAGAAGAACGCGGTTCTGGCGGCAGGTATCGGCGGCCTGCTTCAGGAATCCGGCTGGGGGAATGATGATCCCCGCCTCTCCTTGAATGGGTTCGACCAGGAAGGCGCAAGTGTTCGGCGTGATGGCGTTCTCCAGAGCTTGCGCGTCTCCAAAGGGAATCACTTTGAATCCGGGGGTAAACGGCCCGAAGCCATCGCGATACTGAGCGTCCGTCGAGAAACTCACTTCCGTGACGGTTCGCCCGTGGAAATTATTGGCGCAAACGATGACTTCTGCTTTGTCCTCGGGAATACCTTTGATCTTGTATCCCCACTTGCGGGCGGTTTTGATGGCGGTTTCCACCGCTTCCGCTCCGGTGTTCATGGGCAGCGCCATGTCATAACCGGTCAGCTCGTGAAGTTCTTTGTAAAAGAGCGGGAGTTGGTCATTGCGGAAAGCCCGCGAGGTCAACGTCACCTTGTGCGCCTGTTCGACCAGGGCCTGGAGAATCTTGGGATGACAGTGCCCCTGATTGAGCGCGGAATATGCCGCCAGGCAGTCGAGATAGCGCTTGCCTTCGACGTCGTAGACCCAGACACCCTCCGCCCGCTCGATGACGACATCAAGAGGATGGTAGTTGTGGGCGCCATACTGGTTCTCCAGTTCAATAAAGTCGCGGGTGCGCAGATGTTCTTCCGTCATGAGTCCGTCTTGCATAAATGTGTCCTTACCTTACTCCTTATCCAACAGCATGGTTAGCAGCGCCATGCGCACATACAGTCCATTCACCGCCTGGCGGAAATACAGCGCCCGCGGGTCTTCATCCACCGACTTGTCGAGTTCCACGGTTCGCGGCAAAGGGTGCAGGATGAGCGCGTCCGGCTTCATTTTCCGCAAGACCGCCGAGTTGATCGCGTACTGTTGCGGGCTTCTCAGACCGGTCACGCGCTCAGGCCGGATGCGGGTTTGATAGACCACATCCACTTCCCCGATGATCCGGTCGATGTCCGGCTCAAGTTCGTAACGCACTCCGTGCCCGTCGAGATATTCGAGGATGTCGGGCTTCATCTGCAGCTCGGGCGGACTGACAAAACAAATTTTCACCCGTTCGAACTTTGCCAGGAGATAGGCGAGCGAACGCGCCGTACGTCCTTTGTCAAGTTCTCCGATCATGGCGACGCTCAAGCCATCGAGCGGACGCTCGCGATAGATGGTGTACAGGTCGAGCAACGCCTGCGTGGGATGCTGCCCGCCATCGCCATCTCCGGCATTGATTACCGGCACATGGGAGACCTGCGCCGCCCGTTTGGCGCCGCCTTCCTCATGGTGCCGGATTACGATCACATCGGAATAGCTGCCGACGATGTGGATCGTGTCCTCGACGTTCTCTCCCTCGATTTCGGAGGAAAACGCTCGCGCATGCTCGGTCGACAAGACCCTGCCTCCCAGCCTCTGCATAGCGGCTTCGAAGGAAAGTCGGGTACGGGTCGAAGGCGTGTAAAACAGCGTCGTCATGATGCGGTTTTGATAGTCGAGTGTTCCTCCGCGCTCCACCACCCGCTCCATGCCGCGGGAACGGTCAAAGAGCTCCATCAGCAAAGGCACCGTGAACTGCTGCGACTCGATGACGTGCTTCAGCTTCCCTTCGCCCTTGGCCTTGGCTCCTACGCGTCCGTTTCTTTGCGCGTCCGGGATGAAAACCTGGTCTTTCATTATCGCCTCCCTCCCACCGGCAACTCAATCTTCATACGGGCCTCAAGCGCAGCCACTCCCTGATCCAACACAACATGAGTGCCCCCCGTTCCACACACGGCTGAACACAAATTTTCGCTGGAGGTAATGATTGCCTCGCGCCCTCCCTGCATCAGGAATCGCAATACGGATTCGACTTTAGGTCCCATGTTGCCGGGCGGAAAGTGTCCGGCAGCGGCATACTCCCGCAACTCGCTACAGCCAACCAGGCGCAGCGGCCTTTGCGTCGGCTTCTTGTAGTCCAGATACACGTAGTCCGTGTCGGTAGAAATGACGAACAGGTCCACTCCCAGACGCGATGCCAGTAGCGCGGAAGCGCGGTCCTTGTCAATCACCGCTTCGACACCCTGCAATCTTCCCTCGCGCCACGCCACGGGGATGCCACCCCCTCCGCAGGCGATTACCAGTACGTTCCGCTCCATCAGATCACGTATGATTTCGAGTTCTATGATGTCCTGCGGCTCAGGCGAGGGCACCACCCGCCGATAGCCACGTGCCGCATCTTCCACGATCTCCCAGCCTAACAGACGCTTGCGTTCCTCAGCATCGGCCCGGGAGTAGAACGGACCAATCGGTTTGCTCGGTCTCCTCATGGCCGGATCATCCAGCGCGACCACGACCTGGGTCAGCAACGTCACCACCGCCGGGGTCCCCGTCAAGCCCGGTTTTGGCTTGACGGGGTGGAGCGGCACCTGCAAACCCGCAAGCCTAAGTTCCGTATCAAGGGATTGCTGCAAGACGTAGCCGATTTCGCCCTGCGTGGAGGCGTCACAGACATCGAGCGGCTGTCCCGGAACCTGGCTCGCTCCCCGTTCCGAGCGCAGGAGTGCCGCTCCTACCTGCGGCCCGTTGCCGTGGGTGAGAACGACGCGGTAGCCGTCACCGACCAGCCTGGCGACCTCTGCCGCCGTGCGCCGGGCGTTGGCCAACTGCTCGGCGATGGTCCCCTTTTGGCCGGCGCGAATCAGCGAGTTCCCGCCTACCGCCAGCAGCATGGTTTTTGTGGCTGTTCCTGTCACGCGTGCACCAGCTCCGGTATGGTTGCGGGACGCACCGGCCCTACGACCACGTCCTTCATCAATTCCAGCATGATCGCCTTCTGGATATGCAGTCGGTTTTCCGCCTGCTGGAAGACAACCGAGCGCGGCGAATCAATCACTTCATTGGTCACTTCTTCACCGCGATGTGCCGGCAGGCAGTGCATGAAGATGGCATCGCGTTTAGCACAAGCGAAGAGCTCCGAATTCACCTGATAGTTCCGGAAAACCTTGTGCCGCTTGGCGGCGTCGGCCTCCTGCCCCATGCTCGCCCACACATCGGTGTAAACCACATCCGCCTCCGCAACCGCTTCTTTGGCATTATTTGCGATCCGGCAACTGCCTCCTGTCTCTTTGGCCCGCTCGCTGGCCCAGGCGATCGCATCCGCTTTCGGCTCATAGCCCGGAGGCGTTGCCACCACAACTTCCGCCCCGAGTTGGGCGCCGGTGAACAGGAGCGAGTGCGCCACGTTGTTTCCATCTCCGACGAATGCGACTTTCAACTTCTCCAGCCTGCCCTTGACCTCCCACATGGTCAGGAAGTCTCCCATGGCCTGGCAGGGATGGCTGTAGTCGGTCAGCCCGTTGATCACCGGAATCCCGGCATACTCTGCCATCTGTTCAACGATGGCGTGCGCGAAGGTCCGGATCATGATGCACTGCACCATGCGTTCCAGGTTCTTGGCCACGTCATACACGGATTCGCGCTGGCCGAGGTTGATCTCCGCCGGAGACAGGTAGAGTGCAAAGCCGCCCAGTTGCTGGATGCCGACGTCAAACGTCACCCGTGTCCGTAACGAAGGCTTTTCGAAAATCATGGCCAGCGTTTTCCCTTTGAGCGCTTCGCTATAGACATCAGGGTAGGCTTTGATCTGCCGGCCCAGCAGCAAAAGGTCTTGAATCTGCTGCGGCGAGAAATCTCTGATCGAAACGAAGTCTTTGGGGTTCATCGTCAAACCTCCGCCGGCATTTCAATTTGCGCGAGGATCTCAGCCAGTCCGGGATGCGTGAGTTCCTCCACCTCGTAAGTAACCCGCAAACTGGGTTTGTTGAGCTTGATGACTCGCGCCAGGTCAATCGGCGTAGCGATCAAAACCAGGTCACAGGGCACGCGGTTGATGGTCTCTTCCAGTTCATGCCGCTGCATAACGCTGTAGCCCATCGCAGGCAGAAGATTGGTCAGGTGGGGATAGCGGTCAAAAGTACCGCGAATGGAGCCGACGGCATAAGGCTTCGGGCAAACCAACTCGGCCGCTCCCCATTTCCGCGCGGCCACCACTCCGGCGCCATACTGCATTTCGCCGTGGGTGAGGGTTGGGCCATCTTCCACCACCAGCACGCGCTTCCCCTTCACCAGTTCAGGCGTAGGCGCAGAGACCCGGCAGGCGGTTTCGAGAATTCTGGCTTTGGGATTGCTTATGTGGATATTGTGCCGGACGGTCTCGATGTCCTGCTGCGCCGCCGTATCCACTTTGTTGATGACCACCACGTCGGCGCGCCGCAGGTTTACCTCTCCAGGAAAGTACCCCAATTCGTGCCCGGGGCGGTGCGGATCGGCGACCACAATTTCCAGATCGGACTTGTAGAACGGCGTATCGTTGTTCCCGCCATCCCACAAAATGATGTCCGCTTCCGTCTCTGCCTGGCGCAGAATCCTCTCGTAGTCCACGCCCGCATACACAGTCGTTCCCTGACGGATATGCGGTTCGTACTCCTCGCGCTCTTCGATGGTGCATTGCTGAAAATCCAGATCTTCCACGGTGGCAAAGCGCTGCACCGCCTCTGCCGCAAGGTCGCCGTAGGGCATGGGATGACGGATCACTACCGGCTTCCAGCCCTGGCGCCGCAGCTCGCTGGCCACCAGTCTCGACAGCGGACTTTTGCCGCAGCCGGTTCGCACCGCGCAAATAGAAACCACCGGGACTGACGACTTGAGCTGAGTGTGCTCGGTCCCCAATAACCAGAAGTCCGCGCCGGCAGCCACCACGCGCGACGCGAGATGCATCAGGTTCTGGTAGGAGATATCGCTGTAAGCGAACACCACCGTATCCACCCGCTCGTTGGCAATCAGTTTTTCCAGGTCCTTCTCTTCAAAAATCGGTATTCCATCGGGATACAGCAAACTGCCTGCCAGCTCCGGCGGGTATCGGCGGTTGGCAATGTCGGGGATTTGCGTGGCGGTGAAAGCAACTACCTGGTACTCGGGATTGTCGCGGAAAATCACGTTAAAATCATGGAAGTCCCTGCCAGCCGCACCTAAAATGAGGATTCTTTTCATGGCTTTCCCCCTGCAGACCCACTCTTACTGTTATATGTTCTCGCGTCCCATGGAAACTCAGCTGTGCTGCATATCACAGCCTCGTGTGACCCCGCGCAGAGGGCTAATTTTCCCGGGCCTGGCCCCTCGAAACGCGCCCAGCGACGCAGGCAAACTCGGCACCCGGGCATGACGTGACCAGAATCACATAACTCATTGGAACGTAAGGTCATAATCTGATCAGGAGCGGGGCCTCACCCTCGACCCCCGGGGAAGGAGAGCGTATGAAAACAGCAACGTTGGGAAGGGACGCGGTAATGATGCTCAGCCACAGGTTCGTCCGGCTCATTGAGGACCGCTCTGACGCCCTAGCCAGCGGTCTTCTGCACAAGGTTCAACGGTCCGTCCGTACCGAGGCCTTCCGCAAGGTTCCGCCAGACGAACTGAAGGAGCGGGTAGATGAAATCTATCGCCACCTCGGTGAGTGGCTGTTGGACAAGAGTGAAGCCGACATCGAGCAGCGCTACACGCAAATTGGGGCTCGCCGCGCCCAGCAGGGTGTGCCGCTGAGCCAGGTGATCTGGGCGATCATTTTGACGAAAGACAATCTCTGGGAGTTCATCCTTGATGAGTCGTATCCGGACCGCCCAGTAGAGGTCTTCGGAAAGCAGGAACTGTTGCAGTTGCTCGATCAATTCTTCGATCGCGCGATCCACGCTGCCGCCGTAGGCTATGAGTGGGCGGAGGACGCGAAAGTCAGAGCAGAAAGCAAGACCCGAAAAGCCGGATAGTTGCGATCGTGCCATGACCAGCCATGCAATTGTGGAGGCTCGCGCCGCCCGGCACGAACCCCACTGCCTTGGCGTCCATATTTTGCCGTCGATCCGAGTGCCGCACAGGTTCTGAAACCCGCGCCGTTTGGTCGCGCTTAGTGCACTTCTACCGACACCAATTCTCCTTGGTTCTTCCCCACCGCACGGTAGTTCACCGATACGACACGGTTCTTCCACTCGCAGGAAAACTTGTCCTCCCCAATCGTCAGCAGCGATTTGTAATCCGAAGCATGAAGCTTGTAAGTCGTCATGCCGCTCAGAATCGTAACCGTTGCCTCCGGAGGCTTGGAGCAGTCACTACTCACGATCTTGCCTTTCAAGAATTGCACCGGTCCCGTCGTCCCCGGCTTGACGGGCGCAGGTTTCGGCGCCGCATCAGCCTCCTCATTTTGATCTTGCGCCGCGCTCACGGCCGCTGAAGCCGCGCTCGTCACTGCCGATGGAGTGCTTGCCGCGCCCGCCGGCGCCTGGCTTTCCCCTGCTCGCTGCGGACGCACTCCGTACTTCTGCAGCGACTCTAAATCGTCCAATTGCTGCTTCGCCGCTGCTGCCGCCGCCCGATCCGGTCCCGCCTTCAGCCGCGTAAACACTTCCCGCGCCAGATCCCACTTCTTCCCCGCAACATAAATCTGTCCCAGGTTGAACTGATACTCCACATTGCGCGGCGCCAGCGCGATCGCCTGCCGTTGCGCCTCCAGCGCCGAGTTGATTCCGCCCCCCTCCACTCGCGCCATGCCCAGCATGTTATAAGCGTC
>JBEKWL010000115.1:0-11798 GCA_049513095.1 Terriglobales bacterium | reverse complement strand
CGAGCACGACAACATCAAGCTCATCGACTTCGGCATCGCCGGCAACGCCGGCGCCCGCCGCCTCACCTTCGCCAAGTTCTCTCCGACCATGGGCACGCCGGACTACATTTCTCCCGAGCAGGTCAAAGGACAGCGCGGCGATGCCCGCAGCGACCTCTATGCGCTGGGCGTCATGTTGTACGAAATGCTGAGCGGCAAGGTGCCGTTTTCCGGCGCCAATCCCTTCCTCATCATGAACGACCGCCTGCTGAACAACCCCGTTCCGCCGCGCGAAGTCGATCCCACCATCACGCCGCAGCTACAGGAGATCATCTATCGCGCCCTTGAGCGCAATCCGAAGAACCGCTATGCCAGTGCCCGCGACTTTGCCCGCGACCTCGAGCACCCCGAGCAGGTCGGAGTAACAGACCGCCCGGAATTCCGCAACTGGAAGGATCGCCGAACCCCGTGGGCGAAAAAGGCCCTCTTTTATGCACTGATCGCACTGATTCCGATCGTGATCTTAGGCCTGTTACTTTACATAGCGCGCCACAGCTGAACGAGTAAGGCGAGCGTGTAGGGGGCGGACGACCTCACCCGCCCAGCTCTCATCGCTGCAGGAATTCGTCCCCGCGAACGGACGGGCCTGTTCTTTCTAGAATGCACTTCGGACACCAGCGACGGGCTTCAAACGTTGACTTCACCCTTCCTGGTTGGCATAATTTCAGCGGGTGTTGGAGTTCGCCTTTAACCGCCCAACGGACAGATGACTCCTACGAAGAAGGGAAAGTTTCTTGGTAGGGGTATGTGTGCCGTTTCCCTCAATCCAAGAGGTTCCCTACCTTCAGTTGCGCGCAGTTGCGCAAAGTGTAAAGAGGCGACTGCCTGCGTCTGGGCAAGCAGGTGATGCGACGCGATGCCCGAAGAGTCGGCCAATTCGCTCAATTCGAATCATGAGCGGCGTCTGAGTGTGACCTGTCGCTACATCGACAAGCTGCTCGCGGACATGGAGAACATATTGAACGTCTCCTCGTCGAAGCTAGCCTTCCCGCAGTACACTCCCGATCTCACTTCTGCCCAAAGGCGCGTGGTTGAGGACTACATCAGCCGCATCCGGGCGCAGCTGATTCGGGTGCTGGATGGGCAAAACATCGAACGACCACCCGCCGATATTCCTGTGGCACGGTCACTCCACTCGACGCTTACGTTCGTAGACATCACGGTTGAGGAGTTGAGGCCCGAATACATGCGCGGCTACGGTGAAGTTCCGCCCCAAGCCGCGGTCGAACTGAACAGCATTGCCGGGGAACTCCAGGGCCTGGTAAGACAACTGGATCAGTATCTAATGCGTAGTGCAGACGAGAACCTGCAGCGGCTAGAGAAGTTGGAGCAAACGGGAGACGAGGTGCCACTTCTGCGAAGGTTGGGAACGATCATCGCCGAAGACGGGCGGGTGGAATTTCGGTCCACATTGCCCTTGGCATCTGTAGCATTCGAGGAGCAGCAGGGCTCCCCTGAGAATTCTCACGGAGAGTCAGCGCTCTTGCGCCTGGGCGAGTTGGCTGAGGAGTTTGAGGCCGAACAAGTTGCTGCCGATGCGCAGTCCGTGGCGGAGCGAGTATCGGAGGGACGTTTCTACGTTGCTTGTATCGGTCAGTTCAAGCGCGGCAAATCCTCTGTCCTGAATGCGCTGGTGGGTGACATCGTACTGCCCACTGGAGTGGTGCCGGTCACCACGGTGCCCACGATCGTCCGCTACGGCAGCCTTGCGGCCGCTCGCGTGCGCTTTGAAGCCGGCGGGTGGACAGATATTCCGGTTAAGACCGTCGATGAGTATGTCTCTGAAGAGAAGAACCCCGAGAACGCGAAGCATGTTGCCGCATTGGAGATCTTTGTGCCCAGTCCGTTGCTTGCGACGGGCATGTGTTTTGTGGACACACCAGGGTTGGGATCGGTGTTTACCGGCAATACGGCAGCTACCCGGGCCTTCATTCCTCATATTGATGCAGCGCTGGTCGTGATCGGGGCGGATCCTCCGCTGGCAGGGGAAGAACTTGTACTGATTGAGGCGGTCGCACGGCACGTTCAGGATCTCATCATCACAGTAAACAAGGCGGATCGGACGACGGATGCAGAACGAGCCGCAGCGGTGGCCTTCGCGCGACGGCAACTCGAAAAGCGACTCCAACATTCTGTCGGGCCTTTGTTCGAGGTTAGCGCAGCGGAACAGCTTGAACATCGCGGCACGGGGCGGGACTGGGGGAAACTGGTCGCGGCGCTTAAACATTTGGTCCAAGGCTCAGGCCGGCGCCTGATCCGGGCCGCCTGCGAACGCGGAGTTGAGCGGATCAGCGAGCAGCTACTGGTGATCATCACGGAAGAACGCGAGGCACTTCAGCGGCCGATCGAAGAGTCGGAGAGCCGTATCAATGTCATGAAGCAGACCATCGCCGATGCAGAGCGGTCGATGCGCGAACTCGGATATCTCTTCATGGCCGAGCAACAGCATCTCTCAGACGTGTTTGTCGGCCGGCATAAAGCGTTTCTTGCAAGAGCAATGCCGCAAGCGAGCAAGGAGTTCGACGTTGCGCTGCAGTCCATATCTTGCTGGCTCGGCCCACGGTATCGCCGTCGTATCTTCCGCGAGGCGCAGGAAATCGCACGGCGTCATGTCGTGCCGTGGTTGAAACCCGAGCAGGAAGAAGCAGAGAAAGAATACCGGCGGGTTGCGTTGCGGTTCGTGGAGATGGCAAACGAGTTTCTGAAGAAACTCGCGAATGCCGGCATTCCCGAGCTGGCGCGAATGCCCCATGCTCTCGATCCGGAAAGCGGATTTCGCGTTCGCTCGGAATTTACTTTTTTGGAATTCATTGAAGTGGCGCAGCCTGCCTCACCACTGCGCTGGCTGGCTGACCTGACTCTTGGCCTGGTGGGCGCCCGGAAGATCATCAAGAACGATGCCCAAAGGTTTCTAGCCAGGCTGCTCGAATTCAACAGCACCCGTGTGCAGAGCGATATTCTCAACCGGCTTCAGGAGAGCCGCGGGAAGTTAGAAACCGAGATTCGCAAGTTGTTGCACGAAGTGAGCCGCATCGCCGAACAGGCGCTGGCCCGTGCCAAAAAAGTACGTGAAGAAGGTGCGCCGGCAGTTGCAGCGGAATTACGGCGGCTCGACTCCTTGGAACAGGAAGTGCGCGCACTCGGTTTGCTTGGAATCTCGGACAATTGAACGACCGAAATTTCCGCAAGCTCCGTTCTTGCACTCCACGTGGGCAGGTCGGACAACCCTTCCGACCAAGCGCGTTGAACAGAGGCAGCTCGCACATCCCGGAGAGCTGTGCGTGGTTACACCCGCCGCAATCGGTTTCCGCACGCCTTGTCTCAGGGAGCGGTGAGCTGGTTTGCCGTGGCACTTCTTGGGAGCCTATATAATCGGCCCTATCCATGGCCCTGACCCCTGGCACGAAGCTCGGCCCCTACGAAATTATCGCGCCGCTCGGCGCGGGCGGAATGGGCGAGGTTTATCGGGCGCTGGACACGCGCCTGGACCGTACTATCGCCATCAAGATTCTTCCGTCGCATCTCTCGGACGATGCGATGCGCCGGCAGCGCTTCGAGCGCGAGGCCAAAGCCGTCTCCAGCTTGAATCATCCCCACATCTGCACGCTGTACGACATCGGCCGGCAAGACGGCGTTGACTTCATTGTCATGGAATACGTGGAGGGCGTGACGCTCGGGGCGCGGCTGGAAAAAGGGCCGCTGCCAACGGCGGAGGTGCTGGAGTTCGGGATCCAGCTCGCCAGCGCCCTCGACAAGGCGCACCGCAACGGCGTCACGCATCGGGACCTGAAGCCCGGCAATATCATGCTGACGAAATCCGGCACCAAGCTGCTCGATTTCGGCTTGGCGAAAGCGGCGCCACCGCTGGCCGCTGGAGCGACCGGAGCGACGTTGACGAATGCGGCCGCGCAAGCCAATCCGGTCACGCGCGAGGGGGCGGTGGTCGGGACTGTCCCCTACATGTCGCCCGAGCAGGTGGAAGGGAAAGAAGTGGATGCGCGCAGCGACATCTTCTCGCTGGGCGCCGTGTTGTATGAAATGGTGACCGGGAGGCGGGCGTTTCAGGGCCAGAGCGATTTCAGCGTCGCCTCGGCCATACTGGTGAAAGATCCGGACCCGATCAGCACACTGCACCCTCTCACGCCGCCGGCTCTCGAACGCACGATCCGAGTTTGCCTGGCGAAGGACCCGGACGCACGCTGGCAGTCGGCGGGCGATCTCTGCAAGGAACTGCGGTGGATTGCGGATAGCGGCTCGCAGATCGGAGTACCGATGGCAGCGGCCGTGCGGCGGGCGATCCGCCCGCGGATCGCCTGGATTCTTACCACCGTGTTTGCCGTCGTTGCGGCGGCCGCGCTGCTGTTCGCATTACGCTCCGCGCGTGGTCCCCAACCGCTCGCCTTCCGCCAGCTGAACTTCCGGCGCGAGGCCGTTTTCCAGGCCGCCTTCGCCGACAAAGAGACCGTCGTGTACAGTGCCGCGACCTGGGGCAACACGCCCCAGATCTTCATGGTGCGCCCCGACTATCCCGAGCCGAAACCGCTCGGCCCGCCTGGCATGCAGTTGCTCGCCGTCTCATCTAAGGGCGAGCTCGCTGTTCTGATTGGCCCAAAGTACGTGTGGTATCGGCTCTTCACCGGCACGCTGGCGCGCATGCCCCTCGATGGCGGCGCGCCGCGGGAGATCCAGGAGGGAGTGCGGCAGGCCGACTGGTCGCCGGACGGCTCGCAGCTCGCCATCATCCGCGAAGTGGGGGGCAAGGATCGGCTCGAGTACCCAATCGGCAAAGTGCTGCGCGAGGTCAGCGGCTACATGAGCGATGTGCGCGTCTCCCCGCACGGGGATCGGATCGCGTACTTCGAGCATCCCCGGAAGTGGGACGACCGAGGCTCGGTGAACATCGTCGACCTCGCCGGAAACAACTTCGTGCTCTCGGAAGGCTACTGGAGCGAACGGGGGCTCGCGTGGTCGCCGAACGGCGAGGAGGTTCTGTTTTCCGCGAGCCTCAGCGGCGGAAGCTTCACCGTCTACGCCGTGACGCTGTCCGGCAGGAGGCGCATCGCCTACCAGGCGCCCGGCGGGCTCACGATCCAGGACGTGGCTCGCGACGGACGCTGGCTCGCCACCCGCTTGGACTACCGCTATGCAGCGATGGTCCATACTCCCGGCAACGCCGCAGATCGAGACCTAGATCGAGATCAGGATCGAGACCTCTCGTGGCTCAACACATCGCATGCGCGCGCGCTCTCCCAGGACGGGCATACGCTTCTGTTCGCCGAGACCGCGCTCGGAACCAACTACGCCGTGTGCCTGCGGAAGACAGATGGCTCGCCCGTGGTGCGCCTCGGGGAGGGATGGCCCGCAGACCTGTCCGCCGACGGCAAGTTGGCGCTCGCCGTGGTCCAATCCCGTCCGCCGCAGCTCGTGATCTATCCCACTGGGGCCGGCGAGACGCAGCAACTCAAACGGGGCGAGATTGAGAACTACGTGACCGCCCAGTGGTTCCGGGACGGCAAGAGCGTGCTCATCAACGGCAACGAGCCCGGGAAAAGCACGCGTTTTTACGTGCAAGAGGTGGGCGGGGCAGCGGCGCGGCCGGTGACTCCGGAAGGCACCCGCGACGGGTGGCTCTCCGCGGACGGGAAACTCGTTCTGGCGCGGGGACCCGACGGGAAATATTCTGTCTACCCGATATTGGGTGGAGAGCCGCGGCCCGTGCCGGGGCTCACTGAGACGGACGTCCTTGCCCAGTGGAGCGCGGACGGGCGGGCGGTGCTGGTCTATCGCCGTGCCGAGATTCCCTGCCGCCTGGAGCGCGTCGACCTCGCGACCGGACACCGGACGCTATTCAAGGAGTTCGCGCCGGCCGACCGCACCGGACTTCTGTCCATGCGAGAGATCTTCGTCACTGACGACCTGCGATCGTACGCGTACACGGCCTACTACCAGGTGTCGAGCCTGTTTGTATCGGAGGGCAGGCAATGACATGAGCACTCAGCACCCGACGCCATGTACCGCCGCCGACAGACCGCGAGCACATACAACGGGATGGATCAAAGGGTAAAGTGGCACAACGTTGAAAACAAATGACCGTATCAACGCCTAGTTCGAACCTCGGCCGTCATGTGTTTGGACTGGCGGCTTTGGCCTTTGGCCTCATCACGCTGGCCTGGCATGACTACAACGACTGGCATCAACTGCGTTACATTGTCTACGCCGCCGCCGCTGCCCAGATCTTCGGCGGCGCTGTGATTCAGGTCCGGCGGATCGCGAAAACGGGCGCATCCGTCCTTGGTGCGGCTTATCTTGTCTTCGCCTTACTGTGCGTGCCACAAATCGTCGCTGCACCGCAGATCTACAATAGCTGGGGCAACTTCTTCGAGCAGTTCTCTCTCGTGACCGGAGCGGCGATCGTTTATGCGCGCTTGTCATCGGCATGGTCACCGGAAACGCTTCATCGGATCGGCCGCATTCTTTTGGGCATCTGTGCCGCTTCCTTTACCCTCGAACAGGCAATTTATCTTGGCGCTACCGCCAATCTTGTTCCGAAGTGGGTTCCGCCAAGTCAGATGTTTTGGGCGGTAACGACGACTGTTTTGTTCGCACTCGCGGCTGTGGCTCTTCTTGCGAATCGAATGGCGCTTCTCGCGGCTCGCCTACTGACAGTGATGATCGTGAGCTTTGGGCTACTCGTGTGGGTACCGTTGATTCTTTCGGATCCCCACAATCATACGAATTGGAGCGAAAACGCCGAGACCTTCGCGATTGCCGGAGCAGCATGGATTCTCGCTGATCTCCTCGGCGAGTATCGGCCTTAATGACCATTTCCCGCGATGACGTGAGGTGGGCCAGGCTCACGTGAGGTTTATTCCGTTCAAGACTTATATCCGCCGGATTGATCGCTCATTGGCGGGTCATTGAATATTCCAAAATCTCAGCTCCTGGTAAGTCGGCTTTGCTCCGGTTAACTTCCGGGTAGCCCGTTACTCGGAAACAACCGCGAAGGAACTGGCAGAACCCGTGTACTGAGCAGCTTGCTAAACCTCCGGCCGTATGAGTAAGAACACGGTAGAGTTCAGGCCACGAGCTGAATTGGCTCGATGTTGTTGTGATGCTGAAAAAGCCGGGGGAGCAAGGACCGATCTTTAGTCGCGGGCGTTATTTCTTCAGCGTTATGCGAGGGGAGTTGCCTGCGAGGAACGACGGCTATTTTAGATTGTCGCTGCGATAGAGCTGTCCCAATTGTGTGCCGTAATGATAGGCCATCCACCGACCGTCCGGTGTGATGGCGATGGGAGTAGCCAATGGGTTAAGACCCACCTGATCCTTCGGTTTAATCATCTGCCACAGTTCTCGCTGGCCGGAATTCAGGTCAATCTTATTGATCGTAAGTCCGGTGGGAGTGGAGATCTGCGTGAAGATATGTTTAGAGTCCGATGTCCAGCCTATGGGGAACTCACGGCCTTGAATGCTGGGAATCGGCCGGTTGCTGCCTGCGGCGATTGATCGGACCGCCCATGCCCCTTTTTCGAGCACAAAAAAGTGTTGCCCGTCCGGCGCGACTCGCGCGTCCGCAGCCCCATCCCCTGGCCATAGCAATTTTGGTGCAGAACCGTTCTCGTCCGTGATGTAGAAACCCCCGGCCCGCCCCGAATGGTCGACCAAGAGCATAATGTGTTGTCCATCCGGGAACCAGGTTGCCCAAAGCGGCTGAATGCCCTCCCAGTGCAGCACGGTAGGCTGGCCGGGGCCAACGGGCACAATCTGGAGCTGCCCCGCTGGATCGCCGGGTAGAAGGATCAGCGCCCATTTCCCATCCGCGGTCAAATCGGTGGCGAAACCGCCTTCTCCGATGCGGACGGCGGGAGAACCATCCGTTTTTCGGACGTAAACCCCATACTGATTGCCTGCCTCACCCGATTGATCGGTGAACAATATCTCTCCTCCGTCCGATGACAAGTGAGGGCCATAAGGGCTATCGAGCCAACTAAGATCGCGTTCTTCGCTTGAGTTGGGGCCGGATTTGGGGCTGACGGCATGCTCTGCGAGCGCCATCTTCACCTGGTGCTCTTCGGTCGAAACCAGGGAGCGACCGGACGGAGCGATATCGTGAATGCGTGTGGGGGACGTACCGCAGTTAACCGTCCGCTGCTTGCCCGAAAGGCTCATCGCGCGGATGCAATATTGTTCGCCGACTTCCGCGGCGGAGAACCAGATCTCCTTGCCCGAGGGCGCCCAGGCCATGCCCTCCAACGACTCCCATCCAGTGGAGACGACGCGAACTTTTCCGTCGCGGTCGATCAGCAGCACGTCGCCGCGATCATCCACGTTGGGCGGATGGCGAAACACCGCAACCTGCTTTCCGTCGGGAGAAACTCTGAGATCGCTGAGCCAGTTGCCGCCCTGCATCAGCACCTTGCCAATGGGATATTGCAAACGCCATTGGCTGTGATCGCGATCGATTACGGCGAGGTCGTTGCCGTTGGGCGACCAGTCAGCGTCGGCGACATTTTCCAGGAGTTCACGAGGCGCGCCGCCGCCCAGAGGGGAGGCCGCCAGCGTACCGAACCACTGGAAGTGGGCGAAGTATTGCGGATGAACCAGGACGGCCAGCTGGCCTTGCGATGAAATGGAGAGTAGCGAAGCGCCGTGCAGGCCGAGCGGCTTGGATTCCGGATATTCGTCGCGAATGGTATAGGTATCGAGCTCTCCGCCACTTAGCCTCGCGCTGTAGATGACAGTTTTTCCGTCCGGAGCCATGCGGGCGCGAATCACCTCCCCGCGATGGAAGGACACCTTCTTGAAGGCGGGGGGCGGTGGCGGTCCCGGACGCAAGAACCAAACAATCGCCGCTCCCAGCGCGAGACTAAGAACAGAAATAGCGGCAACCGCAATCCATCCTGGGCGCTCTGCCCGGTCTTTAATGTCGGGGACTGCAGCGTGGGGCGCGGATTTCGAAGAGGTCCCGGTCAATGCATCCAGGGCGAAGGCGAGATCCTTGGCGGATTGGAAGCGCTGCTCGGGTTGCTTCTCCAGGCAGCGGCGCACGATGCGCTCCAGTCCAGGCGAGACGGGATGGTCCATCTCGGTGAGTTCCCGCGGATCATCTTTCAGGATTGCCGTCATGGTCTCCGCCGCAGTATCGCGGTGAAAGGCGCGTTGCCCCGAAATCATTTCGTAGAGCACGGCGCCGAAGGCAAAAATGTCGGTGCGCGAATCGACAACCGCGCCGCGCACCTGCTCCGGAGCCATATAGCCGACGGTGCCCATCACTACGCCGGCTTCGGTAGGCGAACTGGTGAGGGTCAAGCCCGCGGATGGGGCTGCTGCCGGGTTCGGCGCCACTTTGGCGAGGCCGAAATCCAGAATCTTTGCCCGGCCTTCCTTAGTGATAAAAACGTTGTCGGGCTTCAGATCGCGATGAACAATGTTCCTGTCGTGAGCCGCCGCCAATCCCTGCGCGATCTGCGCTGCGTACTCGGACGCCTTGCGCGGCGTCAGCGGACCGCGATCGAGTTCGGCGCGTAAGCTGCCGCCCTCCAAAAGTTCGGAGACGATGTAGGGCGCGCCATCGTGCTTCCCAATATCGTAGATGGCGAGAATGTTGGGATGATTGAGCGCCGCGACCGCACGCGCCTCCTGCTCGAAACGCCGCAAGCGGTCGGCATCGCGCGCAAAGAATTCGGGGAGGACCTTCAGTGCGACCTCACGGCCTAAGCGGGTATCGCGGGCACGGTAAACCTCGCCCATACCGCCTGCGCCTGGCGGAGACTGAATTTCGTAAGGACCGAGTTTGGTACCGGAGGTCAGCGACATTCGTGCGTGCAATTATAGTCTGCGGCACGTTGGAGAGGATTCGAAGCTACGAAATAGAACAGGGCCGACCCAACCGGCCTACTTTTCTGCATAGACCATTCCGGAAGCATGATAAGGGGGATCGGACACAAGGCGGATGTACGAAATCAGCGCCTCGATCTCTGTCTTGCTCAGGGTGTAACCGTACGGCGGCATCAGTGCCGACTTGTTGAGCGCGGGTCCGCCGTGGCTGATGATGGCTGTCAGATCAGCATCACTCATTTTGTTGAGTGTGTCACCCTCGGTGAACGGGTGCGGCTTGACCTCAAGATTGTCGTAATTGGAAACGCGCTCGGGTGTGGACTCCGGATCGTGGCAACGAGCGCAATACTTGTTGTCGAGCTGAAACCCAAGCTCCTGCTGGTATCCCAAGGCAATTTCTTCGATCTTCAGTTCGACTGGTTTCTGCGTCTTCGCAAGTGTGTGCGCTATGAGTTGATATCGGCCTGCCATGCCGCCCAGAGCGACGTTCGTGCTGAGCTGCCCGCTGGAATCGGTGAGGCCGTTCGGAGGGTCGAAGCTGACGCCCGCGGGTCCGCTGAAATCGACCAGTGCTCCGGTAACGGCGTTCCCTTGTTCGTCGTTGACCTGAACGACCAGGGGCTGAGCGAGAACCGTGCCGGTCGCGCCGATCTGTTTGCCTCCGCTCGACTCCACCAGGGCGGCGCCAAACCCTGTGGGTTTTAGAGGAGAGGCTGGCCCCGGCTGGCGTGTGCACCCTGCACTCATGAGAATGAGGAGGACGACGAAAAGTGTCCGCGAATGTCGGCTCATTATTTCTTCGCCTCCTGCTTGCTGGGGCCCTTCTGCGTCATCAGGAATGCGGTCAGAGCGCGGGCATCTTCGTCGTTCATGTTGCGGTTTGGTTCGATGGCGCCGGGCCGCATGGTTTGCGGGTCCTTCAGCCACTGGTAAATCCACGCCGCATTCAGGCGCAAGCCTACTTGCGTGAGCGTTGGTCCGACGTAGCCTTTGTCGACCTTGGTATCGACGATGTGGCAACCCTGGCAGGCATACTTGGAATAGAAAAGCTGTTTCCCCTGCTCCACCTGATTCGGCGGATACCCGCTGGCCGGCATCGAGTCGCGGTCGAATGCCGGAGTCTGATAGACGGTCATGATGTAATCCGTCAGTTCCTTCGCGTCGTCGTCGGAAAGATTGAACCTCGGCATGCGGCGGATCAGGGCCGGACGCAGTGTGCCAGGGTTCTTCAGGAATGCCAGCAGCCACTGCCGCTGCACCGAACTGCCTTCCCAGGTCAGGTCGGGAGCCATGTCGCCGCCGCGACCGTTAATGGCGTGGCAACTGAAGCAAGCCAGGTCCGCCATGAGTTGTCCAGCCTTGCCCGCGGGTTCGTAATTCGACGGCGGCTTCGCCGGAACGGTCAGTGCCAGTGGCAAGTCATGGGCCCGGTCGGTGAGCGAGAGCAGCGCGGTCGTCAACGCATCAATCTGCGCGGGCGCGAGGCTGAACTGCGGCATCTTCAGTGCCGCTCCAAACGAACGCGGTTGCCGGATCTTGGCCGCAATGTAATCCGGTATAGCGTGCGCCATTCCAGGCAGAAAAATAATCTGCGTCAACGGCTTGCTCCCGATGCGGGTCAGTTCCGGAGCAAAGTTATCCGGCTTCTTGATGCCGCTGATCTCGTGGCATGAGGCGCAGCCGTATTCGGTGACCAGAAGCTTGCCGTGCGCAATCTGCTCCGGCGTGGCGGCGTCAAGATGCACATTGGCCAGCAGATCGGAATCCGTCTTGTTGCCTAGAAAGGCAGTCAGCAGGGAGAGTTGCGGATCGGTGAAACGGTAGTGCGGCATGGCCGTTCCGGAATCGTAGACACGCGGATTGCGCAACCATGCCCGCAACCATTCCGGCTTCACCTTATTGCCGATCCGGGTCAGTTCCGG
>JBEKWL010000114.1:0-11886 GCA_049513095.1 Terriglobales bacterium | reverse complement strand
TGAATGGTCACCTTGGCGTGGCCCTCGACGCGCGTGACAGGTTGAATGACTAGTGTCTTTGCCATGGATCACCTCTTGGGCATCGGCCGCAGACGGCCCGAGCCAGCAAAACGGTTGAAGGTAGCGGCCCGATCCGGAATCTGCTTGGGATCGAGTCCGATGGAAGAAAGCGCTCCCATCATATCCACCATGGGGTTGGCTTTGTCCGACAGCGGGCCAAAGCAGCCCTCGCAGGGCATGTAGGCGCGGATGCAGCGCGGGTTGCCGTCGCTGCCACCGCAGCCGGCACGCGTTGCCGGGCCCAGGCACAGGATGCCCTGTTCCATCAGGCAGCGCATTTCGGTCAGTGGCGCTCCAAATTTGAATTCCGGCGGATCCAGGTGACCCTTCACGCCCCCTGCGGCCGCCTTCTTTTCACGCCTCGTGGGGCACTCGTCGCAAACGCTCTTCGCCGGCAGCACGGGCAGCGGCTTGCCTTCGATCAGAGCCAATAGCGCTGCGGTCACCATCTCGGGCGTCGTTGGACATCCGGGCAGAAAGGCATCCACCTTCACCACTTCGTGGAGGGCATAGACTCGATCCGTCAGAGCGGGGATCTGCTCGTGCGGTAAGCCGTTTTTCTCCGTGCTCACGCTGTCACGATAGACCTTCTCCAACATCTCTGCTGTGCTGTACTGATTCGCCAGCGCCGGTATCCCGCCAAAGCAGGCGCAAGAACCTAGTGAGATCAGGATCTTGCACTTCTTCCGCATCTCCAGCGCCAGTTCCTTATTTTCTTCGTTGCGGATTCCTCCAGCAATCAGCCCGACATCCGCCTCGGGGATCTCCATCTTTGTACCTTCGCCAGTCTGACCAAAAAGCTTGTGATCCATCAGGACTGGCATGTGCACGATTTGTACTTGTTTGAGTACGTCGATGAGCGGTTCACCGATATCGAGGATGGTGACTTCACAACCTCCGCATATGGCAAACCATTCTTCGGCAAGTCGAGCTGCCATGTTGTGCCTCCTACCGGACTTGAATTAGTAGTACGTGGTTCTCGTCCCCAACAATCTGTTATTACTGCGTTCGAAACGGGCTTGGACCTGGCTTCCTTACGTGCTCCACACCTGCTCCACGATCTCTGGGAGCGCTTGAGCAAATGTATCAATACTTATCGTCCTACCGGCAACGCCGCGTCAGTGACTCAAATCACCCACCAGTGTGACTGGAACGCGACGTGCCTGTGGCAACTGAGGCCCTTTGCGAAACTTGGGAACGGTCCAACCGCGGAACGGTCTAACCCGGCAGTGACGATCGTCACATTGAGCGCGCCGCACCCGAAAAAGTGGTGGGTAAATCGGGGAAGAGTTAAGGATTGCAGGAACGGCTTTCGATAGATGAAAATCTGCCGAGTCGGAACAGTGTTTCTGCCGCGCGCTCATACTGATCCACCAAGGGCGGAAGCGATCGGCCTTGCAAGTCAGGCAATAGGATTTCGGTCAGCAGGTGGGGGCAAGCCCCGAGGGTTTGCAAGCGAAGCCGAAAAGCACTCTCCGCCACCTGAACCCCGGACGCTCGGATCTTTGGGTCGGAACTCCGTTGCGCGGCTTGACCAATCTTTGCCAGCGCCGTCGCGGCCCTTCCTACTTCCCATACATAGATGAGTGCCGCCCGCGCACGCTGTCGCTTAATCTCGCGGAATTTCTTTGGCGATAAATTATCGCGAAGAAACGCGTCCTCGGCTGAGTCGAGCAGGTTTCTGAAGGCCGCAATGTCGAGAGACCGGAACGCTTGGACAGCTTTTTCTAAATCAACCCGACGCGTGCGGTTGCGGATGGCGACATAAACCAGGATCCCCAGCGCGAAGAACGCAACCGCGACAAGAGTCCAAGCGGAGATCAATCCTTGAGCAAGTGTTGCAACTCCGTGTTCCAAGTCTCCACCTCATCATGGGAAACAACTGCCAGAGACGCAGGTTCAGGTTCGGGCGCGAGCACATACCCGATCCAGATCGAAACGCAAACGAGGTTGGTGCCGTTTAAGAGCAAATTCAAGAAGTCCGTGCCTGCCCTGCTGGTGAATTCCGCGCGAAGACCGTAAATGGCAAGATAAGCGCTTGTCAGGACCGCGAGACCCAGCGCGATCCCGAATGCATGGCGACGCCAGGTCACACCCAAGAAGCGGGAAAAGAGCAACAAGGAAAGGAGCAAGCCAGATTGAACCATAGCCGCTCCCCGATTCACGGCGAACACACCGGCAAGCCACCTGACAGTAATGTCCCCAGGCGCATAGACAGCGAGCAGAACACCCAGTCCAAGCAGCAACCCGGTGACGCATAGCAGCGATCGCCTCGCTGCCACCTTCAGAAACTGGGATTCACGGAACAAATCTTTGCAAACCTCATCAATCACCCCAAAACGCAGAGCGATGTTAAACGTCAGCGCGGCGGGATAAGCATACGCATACTGGTTCGCAGTGATACCCGCGACGGAATGCCGAGCGAACCAATACAAAGTGAACAGCACCATGAAGCCGGCGATCTCGTAAGACACGTAGGCGAAAAAGCATGGGAATTCGCGGTATAAGCGGCGCTTGCAAAGAATCACCGCCAGTACAACGAGAAGAGCATGCGGCGAGATCCAGAGGAAAAGAAACAGCACCCTGTGCCAATTCATGAGGAGCATTCCAGTGCACTATAGCCCTGACATTGCTCCTTTTCAACTGAGAAACCCGCCGCAATTGTTTACTTACCCCGGCAGCTCGCAGCCCTGGGGGGTACAGTAGGGCATGGGCGGATCGGCCAGACTTGGAAGCGCCGCGGTTGTGATAAACAGGGTAATTACAGCCAAAGCCAGCAGGAATCGTTTCACGGTAGTTCTCCTTTGCGAAAGAATTCGCACCGTGATACATTGCTGGCGTTAGAGGGGTTTTCTGCATTTAGCTAACTTCCGATGTGTTTTCGGAATTCGTAAATTAGATGAGACTGAAATCCGCTCTCGAGGACTTTGAAGCGAATACCCTAGGCGCTGTCTCCGGGTTGTTGGGCAGACTTTCCTACGTTGGCAGATTGCATGACGGCAAGGGAACGGGCACTGGAAGGTACGAGCACTGGGGTTTGGCGAAAGTGTACGGCGACGATGCCGCACAATGTGCAATCCGTGCGTCGCATCGGGTACTAATCTGTGACGTGTTGAAGAAACCTTTGGCTGTGCTGCTTAAAGACGTGCCGGCGTCATGCTCGAACGAGCATCTAACAGAAAGAGAGTTGCTGGAATCGCTGACGCACTGTCCACCTAAGCCCCTCTCCCCATCTGCCCTGGCGCATCTGAGGTCAGTGCTGAGCGCACTTTCTGCGTTAGTTGAAAGTCGGGATAATGCCAATCTCCGAGGCGCATCGCAATCCCGACAACCTGCCCCAGAACCTCGGCCTCCTGCGGGTATCTAAGAACTCGCACTGAAACGGGAGACAGGGGATGCGGTTGCAAGACGATGGAGTCGCGTTTGATGGAGCACCAGCAACAGGTATATCCATCGCGCATTTCCACAAAGTAAATAGGACGCTCGAACTCCGAACGCCATGTTCCTTCGCTTACCTTGTTCTTGGTTCCGTCTACCTGCACGAAACTGCCCGGCGGAAGAATGGGATACATCGTGAAATCTTCCGATCCAATATACCCATAGGTGTAGCGGTCGTCCGCAAACTGCGCAAGATAAGACATGGGCACAGTACCCCATTGCTCGATGGCGCGTCCCAAGTCCGTCGTTTTCTGGAGTGAGAATCCTGGATCGAGCCTGGTCGGCATCCGCACTTGTCTGACGTTGCTCAGAGCTTCGGACACGTGAGACTTCTGCGGATGCCCAAAGCCAATGTCCGCTGAGATGTCATCAAGCTCGAGGCCGTAAAAGGATAGCAACTCCCGATATTCTCGCCGATAAATGGCGGCAAACGAATAGAGCCGAAAAATGCTCGGGATTATGCCTTTGGTTTCGATGTCGGACAAGCGGCTGGGCGGAATTGCGAATTCCTCATTCTCAAATCTCTGCGCGATCTGATTACTGGCCAGTTCCACGTCCCTCATCCGGTATCCGAGGGCTTCTCTCAGCGTCCGCAGCCTCTGCCCACCATTAAGTTGCACAACCGCTGACCTCTCTGAGGACATTCTATCACCGGTTTAGATGTCGCAATGAACTCGAGCTTCCATCTGGATTTCCTGATTTTGGAACAGAAAAGCCCGCACGTTTACTGGGCAGGTTCCTCAGAATGAATCCAGACAGACATCAGCGGTCGCATCAAGGGGGTAGGTCCCCGCAAGCATCTGTTCGGTTTTCGTAACAATCAAACTCGCTGCCTTGCTTATGACTGGGAGATGGGGTAGGAATTTTCTTTCCGGGAAGGCACCAATCCGGGAAAACGGTGTCGCAGAACCTGAAGGGGTCCCCGACCGGGGAGAATGAGATTGGTTCCCAAGTAAAGGAACCGACGCCTGCGGCTTACCGCGATGTTGAACTGAGTCCCGGCGGCTTGGCAAGCTGCGATGACCGCCAGTTCCTGCTCAAAGCAAGCTGCCCGACATATTGCACGCGCGCAGGTGCGGGAGGTCTGCATGTCAGAAGGCGGAGTCGCGCCCGAGAAAGATGCCTTGTCAGAACGCAACCGGTATCGGGGGCTACTCGAGATCACCGACCTGGTAGTGCGAGCCAAGAGCCTGCCCGACGCATTCAAAGAACTCGCTCCCCCGGTGCTGGCCCTGACGGCGGGCGAATTGCTGAATGTTTCCCTGCATGACCCGCGCCGGGATTGCATGCTGACTCCCTACTGGAAAAGGAACAAGGAAAGTGGAGAGTTTGACCCTTTCCCCGTGGACGAAGCAGCGACCGGGTGGGTATGGAAACATCAGGAACTGGTCGCCATTCCCGATACCGAGCGCGAGCAGCGCTTTCCCGGCTTCGTGCCGGTGCTGCTCAATCACGGCGTCCGGTCATACATCGCCCTTCCCGTGAGTACGCGTGAGCACCGTTTTGGAGCACTGGGCCTGGGCAAGAACGTTCCCGGGGCCCCGAACGACGAAGACGTCGAATTACTCTCTCGCGTCGCGCTGATAGGAGCGCTTGTGCTGGAGAAGGATAGAGCCTACAGCGCCTTTGAGGAACAGCAGAGCCTGGTCGCAATCAGCCGTGAATTGAGTTCCAGTTTGGAGTTGGAAAAGCTGTTGCCGGTCATTCTTTCGAGTCTTCGGAACATCGCGCGCTACGAGCGCGCCGTCCTGGGCCTGCTGGACGAAGATGGCAAAAGCGTGCACCTATTTGGAGATGCTAAGGAGTGGGAGCCTTTCGTCAACAGCGACGCTAAGGTTCCGATTGAGGAAGCACTTTCGGGGCGGGCGATCCAGACGCGAAATGTAGAGCTTTTCACGGCGGACGATTTGCGCGAGATGAAAGCGCCCCTGGCGAAAGCCATGTACAAACTGGGGATTCGGTCGGTTTGCAGTGTGCCCTTGATCGCGGGCAATCGGATCTGGGGAGCGCTGAATCCGAGCAGCACCATGGAGCGTGCTTTCGGCCGGTCGGAGGTTGAATATCTGCAGCAAGTAGCGAACCAGATCGCGGCTGCGCTCCAGAATGCGCATACCTATCGCGAGATCGCGCAACTCAAGGACCGCCTGACCCAGGAAAAGCGCTATTTGGAGTCCGAAATCCGGATCGCGAACCGGGCCGACGATATCATTGGCAACAGCCCAGCCTTGAAACGTGTGCTGGACTACGCTGCCATCGTCGCCGACACCGATTCCACCGTCCTCATCACCGGCGAAACCGGGACCGGCAAGGAACGAATAGCGCGCGTGATTCATAGCATGAGCCGGCGCAAGGACCGCAGCTTCATCAAGGTGAACTGCGCCGCCATCCCCACGGGACTGTTGGAAAGCGAGTTGTTCGGCCACGAAAAGGGAGCATTCACCGGAGCGATAAGCCAGAAGCTCGGCCGTTTGGAATTGGCGGATAAGGGTACTTTGCTGCTCGACGAGGTGGGAGAAATTCCGCTGGAGTTGCAGCCCAAGTTGCTGCGCGTTCTGCAGGACCAGGAGTTCGAACGCCTGGGAGGAACGAAGACGATCCGGGTGGACGTGCGGCTGATCGCCGCCACCAATCGCGATCTGGTTCGTGCGGTGGAAGAGAAAGAATTCCGCGGGGACTTGTTCTACCGCTTGCACGTGTTTCCCGTGCATCTGCCGGCGTTGCGCGACCGGCGCGAGGACATCCCCATGCTGATTCGATATTTCGTCGAAAAATGCGCTGCCCGGCTGCACAAGCGAATCGACGTGATCCCCGATGAGGCCGTGCAAGCCATGATGCGCTGGAGGTGGCCGGGAAACATCCGCGAGCTGGAGAATTTTATCGAGCGCTCGGTGATCCTGTCGGAAGGCAACCGCTTGAGCCCGCCTCTCGACGAGTTGCGCGGGGAAATCTCACGTCAGCCTTCCGAGTCAGACGGTACGTTGCGCGACAGGGAACGCGAACACATCATCGAAATTCTCCGCCAGACCCGGGGCGCGCTGTCGGGTCCGGCAGGGGCGGCAGCCCGGCTTGGACTCAAGCGCACCACCCTGCAGTACAAGATGCAGCGGCTGGGAATCAATCGTCTGGACTACTTGAGCTAGAGCCTTTGCCCGCTCTTCACCAGACCCAGGGCAAACGGGAAAAGATCTACAACGCCGCGCGCTTTCAGCAAGTCCTCGGCTACTTACCCCCGCAGCAATTCCTGCAGCAGAGCTCATCTCAACGGAAGGACTCAAAACTGTAAGAGATCTACACCTTCGTGGTTGCCCAAGACGGGAAAGTCTGCAATGATAGCGCTATAGGTACCTATAATTCCCGTCATTATGGTCTTCCCGCGTTGCGAATAACCTGGAGTTCTCGGGGCCAATCAGCGATGTGATGCAGACCGGGGGTTACCATGGGACCCGAAGGCACAAGGCAAGCGAGAATGGCGGTTTTGAGCGAAGAGATCGACTCCATCCATTACGCCAACAGGCTATTTTGGGAAAAGAAGAAGGCCCACGGCCGCAGAGCCAAAGTTGGATATTACCTCAGACAAGATCGGTTAGAAGAAATCCGGAGCGAACTTGCTGAACTGAGCGACGTAGGGGAATGAGGTTGAGCCACTACTTGCCGAGATTCGTAACCATTGCCACGAACAATTGTTAAGACGGAACAGCCCGCCCCGCACACCAGTTCATGACGATCACCGACCTGAGGCCGGTCTGCGATTCCTCAAGCAAAAGTGGGCCGCAAATGGCGCAATTTCGGTTGTGCTGTTGCGTAATCTTGTGCCGTAGAAGCGATGCGGATGAAAATTCTTTCACCTTGACGCGAACAGGGATTGAGGGGAAAATAGCAGCCGTTTTCGGGATCAAAAAGGAGATTCAGGCTTAGCGGGTATGGCAACGGCCCAGCAGATTCCACCTAGCCGCAAGAATCAACGATGCGGGATTGAGATAAGTCCAAAGATGGATTGGACGCCAGAATGTATCCCGGTGGTTGGAGCAATAGGACCGAAAGGACGCAGACGATGAATTCCAAGAGCACAATTTTCCTCTCTCAGGCCATGCGCCAAATGATGGCGCTCATGCTTTCTTTGCTGCTGATTCCGGCGACACAATTGGATCTGTACGCGCAAGCGCCAGCATCTGCGTACGTCGAACTGGACGCGACGCAACTGGATCAACTGGTGGCCCCGATTGCTCTCTACCCGGACTCGCTGGTCGCTCAAGTATTGACTGGCGCCACGTATCCGGACCAGATTGCCGCGGCGGATACCTGGCTGAACCAGAACATGGGACTGCCCCCGGATCAGCGCGCGGCCGGGGCGAACGCTATGGATTGGGATCCGGCCATCAAAGGCCTCACAGCGTTTCCTTCCGTCCTTGACAATCTCGCGAAGAACACCGCTTGGACGGCGCAGCTAGGCAACGCCTATTACAACCAGCCCGGAGACGTCATGAACGCTGTCCAGGCCATGCGATTGCAGGCGCAGCAGTCGAACACGCTAGTTACGACGACGCAGCAGCGTGTGGTTGTAGACGCCGGCGTGATCTCGATTGTGCCGGTCAATCCGGCTGTGGTTTACGTTCCCTATTACAATCCCTGGACCGTCTGGGGGCCGTTGTTTGTGGCCTACCCTGGGTGGGTTGTGCTGCCGCCTCCGCCCGGCTTCGTGGTGGGAGTCGGACTTGGCTTCTACGCGGGCATCTCGGTTGGTGTCTTTGGGGGCTTCGGCTGGGGTTTCGGCGCATGGGCGCCTTCCTGGGGAGGCGGGACCGTAATGTTTGGTGGCAACACTTACATTTCGAACAGTATGTCGGTCTACAATCATGGGCATTTTGGCGATCACGACAGGGGCGCGTTCGAACATGGTGGTCGCGGCGTCCCAGGAGGCTTTCATGCCCACGCTCATGCGGGGGCCGCTCGGGCGGCCGCTGCTCATGCGGGTGGCGGTCATGGGGCGGGAGGTAGCCATTCGGCGTACGGGAGCCATGGAGCGGCCGGGAGCCATTCGGCGTACGGGAGCCATGGAGCGGCCGGGAGCCATTCGGCGTCCGCTGGTCATGGGGCGTCCGCTGGCCATGGAGCGGCCGGCAGCCATTCGGCGTATGGGAGCCATGGAGCGGCCGGGAGCCATTCGGCGTCCGCTAGTCATGGAGCGCCCGCTAGTCATGGAGCGCCCGCTAGTCACGGAGCGTCCGCTAGCCACGGAGCGCCTGCTAGTCATGGAGCGTCCGCCAGCCACGGAGCGCCCGCTAGTCACGGAGCGTCCGCTAGCCACGGAGCGCCCGCTAGTCACGGAGCGTCCGCTAGCCACGGAGCGCCCGCTAGTCACGGAGCGTCCGCTAGTCATGGAGCGCCCGCTAGTCATGGAGCGTCCACTAGTCACGGAGCGCCCGCTAGTCATGGAGCGCCCGCTAGTCATGGAGCGTCTGCTAGCCATGGAGCGTCCGGTGGCCATTCGGCACCCGCTGGTCACTCCGGTGGTGGTGGTCACGCAGCCCCAGCGGGCGGAAAAAAGGGCAAGGGGAAGTGAAGCAGGGCTAGACCTGGCGCGAGTCGGCCTTCAGTTTCCCGTTGAAGCACTCGAAAGGTTCGGGTGATGACGATGAACGGCATGTGTGTCGCCGCGCTGCGGCCAGAGATCCGAGCACTGCCGGGCCAGACTTAAGCGCCGGCTGAATGGGGCAGTAGAGTCCCGCGTGACTTTTGGGGCGTCCGGGCTGAGCGGCTATCCACGTCTGCTATGCGGTGGAAAGTCAGGAAGCAAATCCTTTCGGCGAAGTCGCCTTCGCCGTGCGAGCTGCGGAAAAACTCGTTCCCGCGCAAAAAGTGTGACCTCAGCGGCTAAAGCCGTAGATGAAAATGAGCCAGTTATCGCAGCGGTAAACCGCTGCGCCACCCAAAATCAAGTGCAACACCGAGTTTTTCCGCAGCCTGTTAGAGTGTCTGGCGACGGAGTGTAGCAATGAGTAAGAAGACAATCATCGTAATTGGACTTGCGGCGGTAGTGGTTGCCGCGGCTCTGGTCTTCGACGGAGTGTCACGCCGGCGCGCCGCGAACAGCGGCCCAGCAACTTCGCAGAATCCCGTGACCACGCCCCCCGCAGGCGGGTCAGCGAACTCTTCCAACGCAGGGACCGGAGGCCAGCCAGCCGTTCCTCCTGCTGACAGTACGCCAGTGACGGAGCCTGGACAAAATCCAGCCCCGGGAGCCGATTCCCAAGCGCCAACCGATGAGAATGCAGCCGCTGCGGCCCAATCGCTGGTTGTTCCCGCTGGGACCACGCTAACCGTTCGCCTCGGCGAACAACTCGGCTCCAAGATCAGCCAGGTGGGCCAAAGCTTTTCGGCCACGTTGGATCAAGATGTCGTCGTCGACGGTCAGACCGCGATTGCCGCAGGCGCGAGTGTCACCGGCAAGGTTGCGTTCGTCAGACCCGTTGGTGCGCTGGCGGGCGAGGCCAATCTGCAACTCAAACTAACCTCGGTGAATGTCGACAACGCGGATCTGGCGGTCGTGACTTCCATCCGGAGTTTCGGGCCCAAGATCAAAGGCAAAAACAAGGTGGGCAGATTCATGAAGGGGCTGGCTAAGCGCGCCGGGGGCGAAGAGAGAGAAGTTGTCCTCGATGACCGGTCCGCTTACAGCTTCACTTTGCGGCGGCCCCTGCAAATCCAGTAGCCGTTCCATTTCGGTCGGCGTCGTGGATTCAACGACCATCACCACTACTCTTGCTGGAGCTTTAGCGACGCCGCTTAAGGCCCAAGAGCTTCAGTAGATTCCTGATTTACTCCAAAGGCTCGCCGCTACTTATTTTCTTAATTCCTGGACCCTTCCGCGGGATCCAATGCTCCGGGCATCACCTTGAGCGGAGCCGAGCGCTGCTCTTCGAGTTCAGGATGGGGCAGTGGCTTGCGCGGCAGCATCTGATCGCGCATGGCAGCGTTATATACGAAGATCGCCTCCACGGTCGCCGCCTGCGCCAGGTCGCCGGGTTGCAAGCGTTCGTACGTGTCCATGTTCGAATGATGCGTGCGCGATTCATAGTCGAGGCGGTCCTGAATGAACTGGAATCCGGGGATCCCGACCGCATCGAACGATTCGTGGTCGGTGCCCCCGGTGTTGCGCGCGGTGATGGTGGTTACGCCGAGATCTTTCAGCGGCTCCATCCATTGCGCAAAGATGGGGGCGATCGCGGCGTTTTCCTGCAGATAAATCCCCAGGATTTTTCCCGTACCGTTGTCCACGTTGAAGTAGCCGGAAACTTCCGGCTGCTCAGGTTTGGTTACGAGCGGACCGGCAGGTTTACGCATCGATTCCGGCTTCTCCAGTTGATCGGGAGCGGTCGAACGCGGCACGTAACCGAAATGCTGCGTCACGTAGCCGCGGGAACCAAAAAGTCCCTGTTCTTCTCCCGTCCAGAGACCAATGCGGATGGTGCGCCGCGGCTTGACTTGCAGCGTGTTGAAAATCCGCATAACTTCCATCGCAACCACGGTGCCGGCGCCGTTGTCGGTTGCGCCTGTCGCCGCCGCCCACGAGTCGAGATGGCCACCCACCATGACCACCTCATCCTTGAGCTTGGGATCAGTGCCGGGAATTTCGGCGATGGTGTCAAAGCCGTGCTCATGGTCATCGAAGAACTTGACATCGACATTCATTTCAATGCTAACCGGCACATTGGCTTTGAGCAGCCGGTAAACGCGTCCGTAGTTCTCTATCGCGGCCACCACTACGGGAAGGGGATTGGCGTGATCGCGCTTGTAGGCGGACCTTCCCAGACCGCCGTCGTCGAAGATGGTGCCGCCGGAGCCGCCGCTGTCGCTGCCGTCGCGGCTGGGAAGAAGAGTCGCCAGCGCATGCTCAGAGGCCAGAAACTTTCCGGCTTTATCGAGCAGGGCCGCCCGCTTCATATACTCCTGCCTCCTGTCTGAGTAAGCCTTCTGCTTTTCCAGCGGGAAATCGGCAGTTTTGGCGAGATCCTTGTCGTCCATGCGCGTAAACAGCGGCTTATCCACCGGATTCACCTCGCGCATTGCTCCCAGCAAAACGATCTTCCCGGCCAGCTTGCCTTTGTACTTGTCGAGATCTTTCTCGTCCTTGATATCAATCCAAATGGCTTGGCCATTGACCGCGCCGTTGGTGGAAGGCGACCAGGGCGCGGCCTGGGCAATGAAAACGGCCGTGTCCGGCGATGTCATCCGTACCCAGGTGTTGAGCTGCTGCCAGCCCATGCCAAACTCACCCCAGTCTTCGAGATGGGCGTTGCTGCAACCCATCGCAGCCAATTGATCGCGCGTCCACTCGTTGGCCCGGCGCAGGTTGGGTGAACCGGTAAGGCGCGGGCCAATGCCATCCAT
>JBEKWL010000113.1:0-12139 GCA_049513095.1 Terriglobales bacterium | reverse complement strand
GGCCTGTTGTTCCAGGAGCTCAAGCGCACGCAGCGCGAGATCATCCAGGGCGACATGGACGCCGAGCACGCCAAGCGCGAGCTGATCGAAGCCAACTTGCGCCTGGTGGTCTCGATTGCGAAAAAGTACACCAATCGCGGATTGCAGTTCCTCGACCTGATTCAGGAAGGCAACATCGGCCTGATGAAAGCCGTGGACAAGTTCGAATACCGCCGCGGCTATAAGTTCTCGACGTATGCCACGTGGTGGATTCGGCAGGCAATTACCCGCGCCATTGCCGATCAGGCGCGTACAATTCGCATCCCGGTGCACATGATCGAAACCATCAACAAGCTGATCCGCACGTCGCGGCAGCTGGTGCAGGAACTGGGACGCGAGCCGACGTCGGAAGAAATCGCCAAGCGGATGGACATTCCGGTGGCTAAGGTCCGCAAAGTCCTGAAGATTGCGCAGGAACCGATCTCCCTCGAAACGCCGATCGGCGAAGAGGAAGATTCGCATCTGGGCGACTTCATCGAAGACCGCGCAGTAGTTTCACCGGCCGAGGCGGTGATCAATGTCAACCTCAAAGACCAGACTTCGCAGGTGCTGCGCACGCTGACACCTCGCGAAGAAAAAGTCATCAAGATGCGCTTCGGACTGGAAGATGGTTCTGAGCACACGCTCGAAGAAGTCGGCCAGTCGTTCGCAGTAACCCGCGAACGCATCCGGCAAATTGAGGCAAAGGCGCTCCGGAAATTAAGGCATCCATCAAGGTCGCGGAAATTGCGGGCGTTTATGGACGGTGTAAGGGACTAAGTCAGAAGTCAAAAGTCAAATTGAAGAAGTGGGGCGCGCGCGACCGCGCCCCTTTTTCTTGGGGTTTCAATCTACTTCGTGATTTGTGGTTGCGCCAACCGCTCGCGGACAAGAGTGTCCGTGCCACATAACCGCTCTGCAACCGCCTGCTAGAATCAACATATCTCCATGGAAGCCGCTCGCATCCGCAATTTTGCGATCATTGCGCATATTGATCACGGGAAATCCACGCTCGCCGACCGGCTGCTGGAGCTCACCGGGTCGCTGGCCATGCGCGAAATGCAGGAGCAGGTTCTGGACTCGATGGACCTGGAGCGCGAGCGCGGCATTACGATCAAGGCTCATGCCGTCCGCATGCTGTATCCGGCGCAGGATGGACAGATTTATCAGCTCAACCTGATCGATACTCCCGGCCACGTGGATTTTTCCTACGAGGTCTCGCGCTCGCTGGCCGCCTGCGAAGGCGCGCTGCTGGTGGTGGACGCATCGCAGGGAGTGGAAGCGCAGACGCTGGCGAACTCCTACCTCGCGATCAATCATGGCCTCGAAATTATTCCGGTGATCAACAAAATCGACTTGCAGAGCGCCGACGTTGAGCGCACCAAGGAGATGATCGAGGGCGCGGTCGGCCTCGATGCGACCGATGCGTTGCTGATCAGCGCGAAAACCGGCCAGGGTGTGCCCGATGTGCTCGAGGCGATCGTGAAGCGAATTCCGCCGCCAAAAGGCGCGCCGGAGCGGCATCTTCAAGCACTGCTTTTCGATTCGTGGTTCGATCCGTATCGCGGAGTGGTGGTGCTGGCGCGCGTCTTCGAGGGGACGTTGCGCAAGGGGCAGAACATCCGGCTATGGTCGAACGGGCACGTTTTTCAGGTGGAAACTCTGGGCGTGCTCACGCCGAAGCCGGTGGAGATCGACGAACTGGTGGCGGGCGAAGTTGGATTCATCATCGCGGGCATCAAGAACGTGGCGGATACGAAGATCGGCGACACCATCACCGACGATGACCGGCCCTCGCTGCAGGCATTGCCCGGGTTTGAAGAAATCAAGCCGATGGTTTTCGCGGGACTGTACACGGTGGACGCGCATGAACATACGCAACTGCGCGAGGCGCTGGAAAAATTGAAGCTGAACGATTCGTCGTTCTTCTTCGAGCCGGAAAGTTCGGTGGCGCTAGGATTCGGCTTCCGCTGCGGCTTTCTGGGCCTGCTGCACATGGAGATCATCCAGGAACGGCTGGAGCGCGAATACAATCTCGAGCTGATCACGACGGCGCCGGGTGTGCGTTACCAGATCACGAAGACCGACGGCCAGGTGATTGAAGTGGATAATCCTTCGCGCTGGCCCGATGTGAGCGAGATCGCGAAGGTGGAAGAGCCGGTGATTCTGGCGGTGATTTTGACCAACGAGGAATATGTCGGCGGCATTCTGAAGCTGGTCGAGGAAAAGCGCGGCAAGCAGAAGAGCTTTGAGTATGTCAGTTCGTCGCGCGTGATGCTGCAGTACGAGCTGCCGCTGAATGAAATCGTCCTTGATTTTTACGACCGGCTGAAGTCGGTGTCGCGGGGCTACGCTTCGCTTGACTACCATCTGTCGGGCAACTGGGTGTCGCCGATGGCCAAGCTCGACATCATGGTCGCGGGCGAGCCGGTCGACGCGTTGTCGACCATCATCCATCGCGACTTTGCCTACGATCGGGGACGGGCGCTGGCGGCAAAGATGAAAGAACTGATCCCGCGGCAGATGTTCGAGGTGGCGATTCAGGCGGCGATTGGCGCCAAGATCATTGCCCGCGAAACCGTGCCGGCGATCCGCAAGAATGTAATCGCCAAGTGCTACGGCGGCGACATCAGCCGCAAACGCAAGCTGCTGGAGAAACAGAAGGAAGGCAAGAAGCGGATGAAGCGCATCGGGCGCGTGGATATTCCGCAGGAAGCGTTCCTGGCGCTGCTGAAGGTGGGCGAGGACAGCGGGTAACTAGCTGTCAGCTCACAGCTCTCAGTCTTAAGTAGCTCAGCCCACCGGGAACCAACAGCACAACTTCAACTCCTTGATCCCTGTTCTGTCCACGCACCCTGCTCGGATGAACGGCGCGCTGTGCTATGGCATTGACGGATCCTGCTGGTGAGTTCAGTGAAGGAATTTTTAGAGTCGTATACGGGTTGTTTCGAGTCGCATATAAGTAAGGAGAAAACCAACATGCCCGAGAAAGCTTCAACCACCGCCCTACTCGATGAAACCAAGTCGGCCTCCCAGAAAACTTATCCGGCAAAAGTCTATTCCGCACGGAGCGCGACTTCGGCGCTGGCGCCGGGCTCGATCCAGCGTCGCACTCCGCGGCCTCAGGATATCCAGATCGAAATTCTGTACTGCGGGGTCTGCCATTCCGATTTGCACCAGGTGCGCAACGAATGGGAAAGCGCCTTGCCCACGGTTTATCCCTGCGTGCCGGGCCATGAAATCGTTGGCCGAGTGGTGAAAGCGGGCAGCGCAGTCAAGAAATTCAAGGAAGGCGATATTGCAGCGGTGGGCTGTTTGGTGGATTCCTGTGGCGTGTGCCCCAGTTGCCGCGCGGGAGAAGAGCAGTTTTGCGAGAACAAGGCGACCTTCACCTACAACTCGGAAGACAAGCAGATCGGAGGCGTGACCTACGGCGGCTACTCGGAGAGCATTGTCGTCACCGAGGGATTCGCGCTGCGAGTCTCCAAGGATCTGGATCTGGCGGCTGCGGCTCCTCTGCTCTGTGCGGGCATCACGACGTATTCGCCGCTGCGGCACTGGAATGTAAAGAAAGGGCAGAAGGTGGGCATCGTGGGCCTGGGCGGCCTGGGTCATATGGGAGTGAAATTCGCCCATGCGTTCGGCGCCCATGTCGTATTGTTTACGACTTCTCCGAACAAGACGCAGGACGCACTCCGGCTCGGCGCTCACGAAGTGGTAATCTCGAGGAATGAAGCCGAGATGCAGAAACATCTCGCCAGCTTCGACTTCATCCTGGACGCGGTTTCGGCCCCGCACGATTTGAATGCATACATCAAACTGCTGAAGCGGGATGGGACGCTGACACTCGTGGGAGCGCCTCCAACCCCGACGCCGGTTCAAGGCTTTGGCCTGATTTTCAATCGGCGCCGGCTTGCCGGCTCGCTCATCGGCGGCATACGGGAAACGCAGGAGATGCTGGATTTCTGCGCGGAACATGGAATTACCTGTGACGTCGAACGGATCCGAATTCAGCAGATTAACGAGGCTTACGAACGCCTGCTGAAAAGCGACGTGAAGTATCGCTTCGTCATCGATATGGCATCGTTGAAGTAGAAGCCATCTCATAAATCCACCGGCGCCGGGAGCACTCCCCGGCGCTCGCGGATTCCGGAGCACATCGTCACAAGTGTGAGTCACCATGTTGCGAACAGGCGAGATGGTGTACACTGATCGCCCTGTTGAAGTCAAAAAAGGGATTCCGGCTAAATCAGAAATTTCGGTCTCAAATCCAAAACTAGGAGAGAAAAATGAAATTCAGCAAGTTTTTGTCAATTTGCGCCGGCGTATTCCTGCTTGCGACTTCTGCGGCCGCGCAGGGAGAGCCCAGCACCGTCACCGCACTGGAGTTTCAAACACCGAAGAACGGCATGACCAAGCAATACGAAGAAGGACGCAAGGCCAAAGCCGCTTGGCACAAACAGCAAAAGGACCCGCAGATGTTATTTGTTTTGCAAGTGGTGGCGGGCGAGCATACAGGCTCCTATATCGTGGGGCGATCCGGCCAGCACTGGGCCGATCTCGATAAACCCGCCGTCCCCGATGCCGCCGATGAGGAGGAGTACAACAAGGTTATCGCCCCCTACGTGGAGAAACGCACCGCAGCCTACTTCGAGACGATGCCCAAAGTGAGCAATCCCGGCCCCGAGACAGGCAGCAAATACATGAGCGCCACTACCTTCCACATTCGATTCGGCAAAGGGGACGATTTTCGGAGCGCCATAGCCCGAATGTACGACGCCGCGCAAAAAACGAAGTGGGGCTTGCACTATCGGTGGGAGAGGCTGGCGAACGGCGGACCTGGCGGCACCTATGTTCTCCTCGTAGAGCACGCCAACTGGGCTTCGTTCGAGGACGATCCCAACATCAAGCCGCTGCGCGATATTCTGCGGGAAGCGTTCGGCGAGCAGGAAGCCATGTCAGTGATCGAACGGCTCAACGGCTCGATTGAAAGCACCTACAACGAAGTTGTCGAGTTCCGTGCGGATTTGAGCTACATCCCAGCAAAGTAGTTCCGAGACTGGGCAGACCCCGTCTCTATAGGCACAAGAACTGAGGGCATGGCTTCCACGGAAGCCATGCCCCTTTTCAAGCCACTTAATCAGATTTTCCTACCGTATCCCTGCATGTACGAGATCGTGCTCGGGAGTCTCCTCGTAGGCATGCTCGCCGTGGATGGATTCATCGAGGCCGACTGCCTCGCTGATCTCGTCGACTTTCACGGGCGTAAACGCATCGATGATGCGTAACATCGCGTAGGTAAACACGAAGGCCCATACCGAAGCGAAAGTCACGGCCACGACCTGTTTCAGGAGGAACGTCGGATCGCCGTAGAGCAGTCCGTTCGCCCCCTCGGGATTAAATTGCTTGTTGGCGAAGATTCCCAGCATGACGATGCCGAGGAAGCCGCCGACACCGTGGACTCCCCAAACATCCAGTGCGTCATCCCAGTGCAGTTTGTTTTTCATCTCCACCGCGTAGTAGCAGACCACTCCAGAAACTACTCCGATGATGACCGCGGTAGTGGGAGAGACATATCCGGCCGCGGGAGTGACCGTCGCCAGTCCGGCAACCGCTCCCGTGAGCAAGCCCAGGAGCTTCGGTTTTTTTTCATTGATCCATGCCACAAACATCCAGGCGACAGCCGCAAATGATGCGGCCAAATCGGTATTGAGAAATGCGGTCGCGGTCACGGAATCGACTCGCATTTCACTGCCGGCGTTAAAGCCGTACCATCCGAACCACAGCAGGCCGGTTCCGAGGGCAACCAGCGGGATGCTGTGGGGGCCGCGATCCGCCGTGTGCCGCTTCCCCACATAGAGCACGGACGCCAAAGCGGCGACGCCGGCGATGTTATGCACCACGATGCCGCCCGCGAAATCCAGCACGCCCCATTTCTGCAGAAAGCCTCCACCCCAGACCATGTGCACAAACGGAAAATAAACAAAGGTGAGCCAAGCGGTCAGGAACAGCATGTAGGCCTTGAACGTGACCCGGTTGGTGAACGCGCCCGAGATGAGCGCGGGAGTGATAATCGCGAACATCATCTGGTACGCGATGAACACGAAAGCGGGAATCGTGTTATTCGGCGACGGGGTTGTGAGATCGACGCCGCGCAGAAATGCGTTGTGGAAATTGCCGATGACCCCATGCCAGTCGCCGCTGAAACACAGCGAATAGCCATACAAATACCAGATCACCGTCGTCCAGCCCATCGAGACAAAGCTCTGAATCATGATGGCGAGCACATTCTTGCGCCCGACCAGGCCGCCATAGAAAAATGCGAGACCGGGTGTCATCAGCATGACCAGGCTGGTGCATAGAATCATGAAACCTGTATTACCAGTATCGAGACGCAGCATAGAAGGTTCTCCGGGAAAAAGGATTAGAAGGCATAAGAGTTTGCGATCCGAATCAAGAAAGCACATCCTTCCGCACGTTCACTGGTGGATGAGGCGCGAATGGCCGGAGCTGGCCAGAATTCCTTGACGACCACGAGGAAAGGTGAAGACCAGAACTTGCGTGTACCGAAGGGCTGGAAGAGAAGAAAACGCCAGCGCTCTCCGGAGCCACGCTGACTCAGACAGGAGGACATCCAGTCTCCTCCTTTCTATAAAAGGGTATGCCTTGGCGAGCACCGCCGCCATGAGGCACGTCACCGTTGGTTGTGACCAGCAAGCGCTAATGAAAACCCCGGTTTTTCGCACCTTAGGAGGCCCTGACGGGCAGTTTACGCGGGCACCAGCCGCTGGAGATGAGGGCCACCTACTTTGGGATATATGTGCAAATCTCAGTTTTGTGACGAAAGTGCTGATTCGCAAGCGTTTCCGGCGATTGCCGCCGAAACAATGGTTAACCAACTTAGAAACATAGCTTTATGAAGGCCGAGATGGTGCTGAAATATCCTCACCGGACGGTCGGTGTCGCTTGGCTCCCCGCTGCGTCCCTAGCATCCACAAAGTTTTCCACAGGGTAGGGTGTCTCAAACTCGGTTCCCCGGTCACTAGTCAGTAACTGGGCAGTCCGTAACCGGACTACGGTCCTTCGGGAGGCCGCTTCCGGCTCACTCGCCGGGTTCGTTGTTGCCTTCGAGCATGTTGGCGAAGCGCGTGGAATTGTGTAAAAACGCGAGATTGAACTTGCCGATGGGCCCGTTGCGCTGCTTGGCGATGATAATTTCGGCGCGGCCCTTGAGATCGGGGTCGTCCTGCTTGTAGAGCTCTTCGCGGAAGATGAACATGACGACGTCGGCGTCCTGCTCAATCGAGCCCGATTCGCGCAGATCGGAGAGCTGCGGCCGGTGGTCGCCGCCCCGGCTCTCGGGAGCGCGGCTAAGCTGCGACAAGGCGAGGACGGGGACCTGAAGTTCTTTGGCGATAGCCTTCAGTCCGCGCGAGATGGAGGAAACTTCCTGCGTGCGGTTTTCAAAGCGCTTGCTGCCGCCCGACATGAGCTGCAGGTAGTCGACGACCAGCAGGTCAAGGCGTCCTTGCGAATGTTTGAGGCGGCGGGCCTTGGCGCGCATTTCGCTCAGCGAAATGCCGGGCGAGTCGTCGATGAACAGGAGCGCGTTCGAGAGTTCCTCCATGGCGCGGACGATTTTTTTCATGTCGTCGCCCCAGAGCGAGCCGGTGCGCATCTTGTGCGCGTCGACAATGGCGCGCGAGCAAAGCAGGCGTTGCAGCAACGCCTCACTCGACATTTCGAGCGAGAAGATGCCGACTACCTTGCCGTCGTCGATGGCGGCGTTCTCGGCGATGTTCATGGCGAGCGCGGTCTTGCCCATGGAAGGCCGAGCCGCCAGAACGACCAAGTCGGACTTCTGGAAGCCGCTGGTCTTCTCATCGAGATCGGTGTAGTGCGTGGCCAGGCCGGTAATGCGCTGCCCCCGCTTGAGCAGGGCATCCACCGATCCGAACGAGTTGCGGACGATCTCCTTGATGCCCTGAAACCCTTTGCCAATACGCTTCTCCGAAAGCTGGAAGACGGCGGCTTCAGCCTCGTTCAGAATTTCGTCGGCCGGATCGGCCTGCTCGCTGGCCTTGGCGATGGCGGTATTGGACACGTTGATCAGCCCGCGCAGAATGGCCTTGTCGCGGACGATTCTGACGTAATGCTCGATGGAAGGCCGGTCAGGCACCCCGTCCAGCAGTCCGGAAATGTAGCCAACATCGCCGACCGCTTGCAGATCCTTCTTCTGCTCCAGTTCTTCAACCAGCGTAATGATGTCAATGGGCCGGGAAGATTCGGCCAGATCCATCATGCGCGAATAAATGCGCCGGTGCGAGTCAATGGAAAAGTCTTCCGGCTTAAGGTGCTCGGCCGCGTCGTTGAAGGCGTGATTGTCAAGAAGCACGGCGCCCAGGATGGAGCGCTCGGCTTCAATGTTCGCCGGCAAACGGCCGATGGTGGTTTCGAGAGTCGCCACGATGTTTAAGTGAGTGCGTTGCATCGTAATCTATTTCCGCCTGTGGACGTATGAGGAGCACAGCAGGAAAACCAGTCCGAAAATAAATTTTCCCGGCATCTGCTGTGCTCGTGTGGGGACGGCCGCCTCGGCCGTCCAGCTGAGCGAAGCTCGGCAGCGCCTGCACCGCAGTATGCCACAGGGCGAACAAAAAGCAAATAACTTCTGAGGAATCCTTCTTTGAAGGGGCGCGGCTTCAGCCGCGAACTTACGGGACAAGAGACTACACCCGTAACTCGACTACGGTCGCGCCCCCGCCGCCCTCGTTCGATGGCGGTTCAGTAACGGACTCGACGTGCGGGTGTTTCTTCAGATACTGGCGCAGGGCCTTGCGCAAAATTCCCATGCCGCTGCCGTGGACGATGCGCACCCGCGTCATGCCGGCCAGAAATGCGCGGTCCACGAATTTCTCGACTTCGCTGGTGGCTTCGTCCACGGTGCGGCCGATGACGTTGATTTCGGTGGGCATGTTGCGGCCGCTCGATTCGTTTTGGAGCGAGACGCTGATCCCGCGGGCGCGAGCGGCCTCGACGGGCGAATCGGAAGGGCGCGTCAGCACTTCCGCGATATCTTCGCGGGCGATGCGCATTTTCATCGAGCCGATTTCGACATCGAAGTGATTGTCGCCAATTTTCTTTTTGACGACGGCGGCGCG
This sequence comes from Terriglobales bacterium, assembly GCA_049513095.1. Classification (GTDB taxonomy): domain Bacteria; phylum Acidobacteriota; class Terriglobia; order Terriglobales; family Acidobacteriaceae; genus Acidiflorens. The sequence goes on along the minus strand of JBEKWL010000113.1, from coordinate 2,960 downwards.
GCCCGTCGACTTGAGCTTCACCGTGTCGCCTTCGGAGACGTGCTTGACCAGGCTGGGCTGCGCGTTCGGGTCGCCGCGATCGGCGCCGGTCGAGTGCGCGACAACGGTGGCATCGAACTGCTCGCGAAATTCGCGGCGCATTTTGGCGATGCGGCGTTCGGCGTCTTTCGATAATTTCTGCGCGGCGGCGCGGTCCTGCACGGCGTTCACGGTCTCGCGCGCGTGGTACTCGAAGTCGCGGAAGAGAGCTTCGAGCTTCGTCTCCATCTCGCGAATCTTGGCTTGCTGTTCCTTGCGGCCCTCGGATGCGAGTTGCGTCTTCTCGCGGTCGAGCGCCTGCTCGCGGGCTTTCATGCGCGAGCGCTCATTTTCCAGATCGCGAAGGTCGGAGTGCAGGCGGTCGAGGAAGCGCGCGACATCCTGAGTTTGCGAACCGAGGCGCGAGCGCGCGGAAGCGATGATCGCCAGATTCAACCCGAGCCGTTGTGCGATGTTGATTCCGGCGGACGCTCCGGGGACGCCGATCTTCAGTTCATAGGTCGGCTGCAGCGTGGACTCGTCGAAGCCGACCGAGGCGTTGGTCACTCCGGGCGTATTCGCGCCATAAACTTTGAGCGAAGTGTGGTGCGTCGCAATCACGATCATGCATCCGGCTTTACGAAAATGTTCGGCGATCGCAACCGCCAGCGCCGCGCCTTCTTCGGGATCGGTCGCGGAACCTAGTTCGTCGAGCAGCACCAGCGAATTTGCAGTCGCAGTGCGGGAGATGAAATCGATGTTCGTGACGTGCGCCGAAAACGTCGACAGATTCTGCTCGATTGATTGATAGTCGCCGATGTCGGCCAGGACGGAGTCGAAAACCGGCATGTCGGCGCGATCCGCGGGAACGGGAATGCCGGATTGCGCCATCAGCGCCAGCAGGCCAAGCGTTTTCAGAGAGACGGTTTTGCCGCCGGTGTTGGGGCCGGTGATCACCAGCTGGCGGTGGTCCCCTTCCAGTTCGATGGTGATGGGGACAATCTTCGCGTTCTTCAGTTTTAGATTACGCTCCAGTAGTGGATGTCTTGCGCGATGCAGAATCAGCCGGGCCCCACGCGAGTCTTGCCGATCCTCGGACAACGTCACCGCTACGCAGTTGTAGTCTTCGGCGAAGCGGGCTTTGGCGAACTGGAGTTCCAGTTCGGCCAGGATGTCGGCGGCGGCCAAGATGGCGTCGGCGTTTTCGCCAATGTGGCGCGTCATCTCCAGCAGGACGCGATGAACCTCGGCTTGTTCTTCATCCAGCAGGCGGACGAGTTCGTTGTTCTGCTCGATGGTTTCGAGGGGCTCGACAAACACGGTCTGTCCGCTGGAACTGGTGCCGTGCACCACGCCCTGCACGCGGCGTTTCTGCTCGACTTTGACCGGGATCACAAAGCGCTCGCCGCGGATGGTGATCAGTTCGTCCTGCACGGTGCCGCCTTCGGCGAGTTTCCGCAGGTAGCCGCGCAGCGATTCCTGGATCTGACGCTTCTGCTTCTCGATCTCACGGCGAATGCGGCTGAGTTCGGGAGAAGCGCGATCGTCGAGCGTGCCGTCGGGCAGGATCTTGTTACGGAACGAGCGCAGGAAACCGGTGAAATCCTGGATGCCGGCGGAAAGCGCGGCCACGGCGGTCCACTCGGAGCGCATCGCGGCGGGAGGTTGACGCTCGATTTCGAGCCACTCGGCGGCGCGGTCGGCGACCAGCACAACGTCGCGGATCTCGCTGGTTTCAAGAGCGGCTCCGGCAATGCGGGCTTTCTCGATCAGCTTTCGGACTTCGGGCAGCCCGGCAAATTCGAAACGTCCGCCGACGCGACGATACTCGCGGATTTCCGTGGTCAACTGTTGCTGGGTTTCAATCCATGCATGGTCGAGCGAAGGCAGAAGTTCGGCGATCCGGCGCTGGCCCAAGGGCGAAGAGGCGTAGCCTGTGAGCAAGTCGCGCAGCGTCTCGAACTCGAGCAGGCGCGAGCTGGTGTGGGTCACGGGATTGGGCACGAAAGACATGCGTTTTGATGGTGCGTTTTCATGTTACAACGCAGCGCGGATTTCCGTGGGCATTCGGGCTTGGCTGCGGTGTAGAATCGACTCCGCCGGTTCACTGCAAGGTGACTTTCGGCGGACGGCCCCGTAGCTCAATTGGATAGAGCATCAGACTTCGGATCTGAGGGTTGGGGGTTCGAATCCCTTCGGGGCCTCTAATATCCCCTCTTCGGGGAGATCGCCATTGATCTCCGCGAAGCCCGTTTCTGGCCAATCAATAGACGTTGATAGTCGGTGGCCACAAGGGCGTTCATCGGGACCAATCTGGAGGCATTGCCATGTCGCCGTTTCAGTAGGATCGAATTACGTGGGTAGCAGCGGAAAGCCCGTTACAATGGCTGCATTGCCCCCCAGCCGGGGCCCGCACTACACTGTCGCGGAGGTTTCTTATGGCCGACGTTGCCTACGTCTCTAACATTCACATCGAGCGCATCAAGGGACCATTGCGCGTCGCGCGCTTGCCCGGCGAGGCTCAGCCTGTCTATTTCAGCGTACACAGCGAGATCGCGAAGCACTACGGTCTGGACATGTCACGTTTCGGCGAGTCGCACGCATCCACGATCGACTACGTCGTCGCCGGACTGGGCGGTTGAATGCTCGGCACCTTTGCCGGCGCGCTGGATGCGCGCAAGATCAATGCTAAGGAAGGCCGCCTCACTGCTGACGTGCGCGGTGAAGTCGAAGATGAAAACAAGGTCCTGATCATCCGCCGAGTGCACGTGACGTTTCACCTGCGCGCCGCGAATCCCGACGAAGTCCGCGAAACTGTGGATCGCGTTCACAGCGTGTACGCTGAAGGGTGTCCCGTGTACCGCTCGCTGAGACCGGCGTTTCAGATCACCTCCAGCGTGGAGGTGGTGCCCGAGCAGGCGGCAGCAATGGAATAGGCATTC
>JBEKWL010000112.1:0-12339 GCA_049513095.1 Terriglobales bacterium | reverse complement strand
CAGGGCTATCCACGGTCGCAGCGGCGTCCGTTCGCAACGGTACGTTGCCCAGCGAACCATCCACTAGCCGCAAAACGTGCCGCGCCCCGCTGACCCAGTTCTTGCGCGCGGTGCTGCTGCAAGTCGTAATCCGGGCGCTTCCCGCCGCGGTACCGAAGGGATCGGGGTTGGCCGGGGTGTTGATGGCGGTATTTAGGTTGGTAGCGCCGTTATAGAAGCCCAATCCCAGGTTCAACGCGCCGAAGTTGTCCAAAAATCCGTTCTGATTCACGTCCTCGGGAGAATTAGCGGCCGGGGTTTCCAGTGCGCCGTCGGGTGTGCCGTTGGCGCTGGCGGCGTTGATCACGTCTTCCAGTCCCGAGTCGCCAGATTTCGCCGCTGCGCCTCCCAGAGGGGGATTCGGGTCAAACAACATGCCCCGGCGATCCGAGAAATACAGCACGTAGCCATTCTGATTTAGATAATTCACACTTGGGCCGCTTCCGGATGTGTTCGCCAGCCATCGCTTCAGGTTGCCCACATCGATTTCGACGGCGTTCATCACCCCGTTGGTCGTGCAACTGTCGTCCGCCAGAATGTTGTCCCGATTTTCACCTTCGCGGGCATCGTAAAAGTTGATGGGATACCAGTTGTACATGCTGATGCTCTGCGCCGTGGCGGTGCTTAGTCCGAAATAAGGACTGTTGGTAGTCGAGTCGGGCTGAACTTCCGGCGGCAGCGCATTGTCCCATGTGCTGCAACCAGTCGTTGAGGTACATTTCGGCGCTTTGCCGACACTATCGACCACGCCGTCTCCATTGCGATCCGCGGGTTCTTGCAGCAGCAGAATCGCGTTCGGATTGATCGGATTTTGAACCCCACCCGCAGGCGTACCTCCACCAGAGGCCGTAGGCGGTGTTGTGCCCCGCGCAAATCCCAGTTGCAGCCATTCATTGGTTATGGGGACCCATTGGTTGGAATTGTTCAGGTATTCCACCCGCAGCCAGCCGTCAATCAGGTTCCAGCTTGTGGTCCCGGCAGCCATGGCGGTTGCGTTTGTCGTGACCGCCGAGGTGCCCACGGCGTAATACGGATATGTCGACCCAGTGGAACAGCCGGCAGGCACGCTGGCCGCGGGGGTCGCGTTTGGCGGGGGGCAAGGCTGAACCGTCAGCGGGCCGTTGGTGGTGCTACTGAGGGGACTAAGCGGGGCGCTGGTCGTTGCGCTGGACGGACAGAGCAGGGTACAGTTGGAATCCAATGCCTGACTCGCCGGAGGCGTCCATTTCTTGGGATAGTAGGGCCAGTCCGACGCCAACGCAGCCGTGCAGTACGTCCCAACGCAGTTGGTCGTGTCCGGAAACGCGTTCGAGGCGGCGGCGAAGTACAGGCTATAGCTGCCAGATGATGGCGCCCCAAGCGTTGTATTGGCAGTAGCTATCGAAATCCCATAGGGATTGCTCTTGGTCCAAGCCGAGTTTGCGGTCACCATCGCTTGCGTTACATTCGCTAGCCGGACGTCCGTGCTTTGTGCTCCGCCCGGAAAGTCCGCCGGATCGTCGCTCAGCAGCACGTGAATCTGCGCCATGTTATACTCGCGCGACTGGCCCAGAGCCGACGTGGCGGCCTCGCCTGCCGATGGCCGGCGAATAATTTCGTACGGGTGGGTAGTCCCGTTGACAAAGGGCATCGAAAGCTGCACCGCCCCCGTCCCCGTATCGTTAGTCGCAGTACTTCCAAAGTTCCCGTTGATGATCTCGTGGCTGGTGGTGTTCTTGGAAAACGCGAACCAGGCGTTGGTGCCGTTGTATGTCGATAACGGCTGCGCCGAAGTACTCCCCCCGCCCGTTACGCTGGCGTCCCCGTAGGAAGAGGCGGTGATGGCATCCATTGCCTTACAACTCGTCGTCGTTGGGCTGCAGGCATTGGTGGCATTGGCGGTCGGAATATATATGGTGCCGGTATAGCTGTTGCTGTTTGTGGAATTTCCGTTGGCCAGCACGGTCCGAACCACGTTGCCGTATGCCGACAGCTGGCTGTGAAAGGTCACGGTTGCCTTGCCGGCAAGGTACAGATCCCCGTTGGTGTGTATGGGGCCGGCGAAGTCCATCGCGGGGCCGGGGAAAAAGGACAGATCGCTCTCCGAGAACACGCCAAACTGGAACACCGGAATCAACGCCACCTGCGCGTTCCGAATCATGCTTACTTCCTGCCCGCCCGGAAAGTCCGCCGTCGCCAGCATGTTAACGGGGATGATCTGCGCATACAAACCCTGGTTCGGCCCGGACGAGACGTTTCCCCAGTTATATAATTGATTAAACTGGGCTTGGGTCGGGCATGCCGCCCCCAGCGCACCTGGCGTCACCTGATATTCTTTCCAGGTGATTCCCGCGATGGTCGGCTCGTTGGCGGCCGAGCCGCCAAAAGCTGGTCCGCCGACGCCGCAGATTTGGCCGACGGTGGGGGCTTGCGCATTCTGGAACACGCTGGCCAGGTCGGAGGTCATTTTCTCAATGCCACCCTCGGCGCTTCGAAAAGAGGCGTTATTCTGCAGGTCGCTCCCGCCTACTTTGCCTTCGGTGTTGACCATCATCATCAACCCGATGGCGATCCCCGACAGCAGCAGCAACATCAGCAAGGACGCAATCAGCGTGAATCCTTGGGTGTGCCGTCTCGCGCTCTTCATACCGTAACTCCCCATGGTGTCGCTCCCCATTGCCTCGCTCCCCATCGTTTCGTTCTTACTCGTCTTACTCCCCTTCGCCGTCTTCATCACTAGTTGCTAGGGAAGAATTGGATATTTGTTGCTGTACGTCAGATTTCGCGCGCTTACCGAAGTTTCCAAATCCAATCCCTGATAGCCGCTCGTGCCGTGCAGCGTGCTGTTCATTGCCATGTGCAGAATGTTGATCTTGGTGATGTCGGTGGGGTTTAGCGAATTCGAAGCCGTATCGTTGGCATCGCCGGAGCCGGGATTGGGCTGGTTCACCGCCGGCGTATTGGTGGTGTCGTTGTAAAGGTCATAGCTGAACTTCATGTAAGCAAGGCCATCTGCTACCGGCATCGGAGTGTGTCCACTGATCTGCCGCATCAGTCGCGCCGGGCTGACCGTGTTGTCGATGTAATAGGTGATTGCCAGAAGGCGCACTGGGGTCGCTCCGGTAGCGTTCAGCGCCCCGCCGTTCAGGCCGGCGGTGGCGCCGGCGGCTGTCTGGTTCATATTCAGAGCGTCGCTGTTGGCGAAGGGGACGATGTAAGTGGTTCCCACTGCGTTTGTGCCCGTCGTAATGGTGCCCGCCGTGACTTCGCCCACTACTTGGGTGCCGTTCAAGGTCATCAAGACCAGATCGCCGGGCGTCAGCCCCACCATCGTGTCGTTCACGGCTTGCGGCGTGGTCACGCCGCTCGGCAAGCAATTCGTCGGAGGAAAAGTCGGGACGACACCGTTCACCGGTGCGGTGGCCGGCCCGAAGGTCACCTGCCCCAAAGCCGACACGGTCGCCTGGTAGCAATTCAAATAGAACGTCGTGTCCGCGTACACCACCGTGACCACATCGGTGGCGTTTGGGTTGCTCGAAAGCGTTGGCCCGAGAGTGTATCCCGGGATCAGCCCGTAGAGAGTTGGCGTTGCACCCTGCAACGGATACGTCCCCGCGCTAATGTTGCTGCTGCCGAGGTAACACTTCGTCTGATCGCAGCCATACTCCGGCGTGGTGATCAGGGAGGGCAAGGGGATCTGCGCGCCGTTGCCCAGGCCCGAGCCGGCCAGGCTAAGGTCCTTGGTCAGCATGTCGGAGGCGGCCCGAAAATCCTGCTGCAACTCCGCCCGCTGCGAAACCGTCCAGGTCGCGGCCACGGCCTGGCTGTACAGTTGCACCGCCGCGCCCAGCACCAGCGTACCCAGCGCCACTGCGATCGTCATCTCCAGCAGGCTGAATCCACTCTCGCGCTTTGTCGATCGATCGCTCATGGCCCCCCTCACTGGTACTGCGAAATGAACGAATTCAGAATGTAGGTTTTCGGCAGGCGCGTCGTCGTAGTCGTGTACTGCATGGTGATCGTCACGCTGCGCAGCGAAGGCTCTATGTTGTTGTTCACGTCGTACACCGGCGAAATCTGAATTGCGCGCTGATACCCAGTCAAAGGGATCTTCACGTCGTCCGCGTCCCCATACTTCCCATCGGGTCCCGGTTCTTCAAGCGTTTCCCCGCCTGCGGCCGAGTCATCTGCCGTCCCAAAGATTCCGTCCGCTCCCGCGTTGTAGATCGGTTGAAATTGCGGGCTGGTCGAAATGCCCACGAAGATGCCGCAGGGTGAGGGAGTGGTGGTGCAGTACTGGGTGCCCGAAGTATTCTGGATTGCGTCCCAGCTAATCTGCGACGTATTGCGCGCGGTCACGATACTCTCGTACGCCTCGTTCGCCAGTTGCTTGGCGATCATGTCCTGCTGCGAGGTCTGCGTCGAAGCCATGGCCAGCCCGAACACACCCAGCAGACTTACCAGTCCCACCGTCAGGATGACCATCGAGATCATGACTTCGACCAGCGAGAATCCGCTCTCCGCTTGCTTTCGCGCGCCAGTCTTCACGCCGCGCTCCATCATTGCCGTTGCCATTGATAGCCTCCCGACACGCCGTAGAGCCGCCATCCTCGAACGCGGCCCGTCCCGCCCCACAGCGTGATTGCTCGCGAACTCAAGATGTCTCCCGCGCGCGCGAGGTATACCACGCCTCCATCCCAAGTGCCCGGACAACTTCCGTCGCCGTTCGTGCCCGGCGCCCTCTGCGACGAACCGTCCGGGCAGAAGTAAATCGTGGTGGCTCCTCCGGTGCCGACGCCGTTAACCGTCCAGCCAAAATCGATGGCCACCGTTCCCGATCCATAGCCGTCCGGAACCGCCGTGGAGGCCGTGGGAAGCCCGCTTTGCGCGATGAACGACACGTCCGACGGCAATTGATAGACCACCGAATTCTGATCGCCCTGAAATCCGGTTACCGTCGGACCTACCGTGATGGTGTTGGGCGTGACGCTGTTGGAAAACGTCACTGAGTACGATGCCCGCTGCGCTACCGAGGTGTCGCGCGCCAGGCGCATCGCCGCCATCGTCGTGTTATACGCATTGGTCACATGCTGCTGATGCATCAGCGGCACCATACTGACGACCGAGACCACCGACACGATGATGGTGATCGCCACCACCATCATCATTTCCATCAAGCTGAAGCCGCGCTCCCGACGTCTGCCAAGCGACGCATTTGTTTCCAGGCTTCTCATAAGCATTTGCCGTTCCTGCGGTTCTCCGCTCCGTAAAACAAAATCGTTAAAGCAAACTTGTATAACTGGAATTCGTCAGCCCAGTATCTCCCGCGACCCTTTTCGGATCGCCGTATCGACACAGGTCTGACTAACTCGATGGTAGGAACTGTTCCGCAATACGTCAAAGTACCGGGGTACACCGGCCATTCGTACACTGTCTCTTAGTAAGGTAATTCCAGGGGAGTTACGATCGTGCCATGCGGCGCTCGTTTGCGAAGCTGGCTCCGTTTCGGCGCGCGCACGCCGCAGGCTCGGAATTGAGCCCGCGAAATGAAGGCTTGCGCTCAAAGCAAAACCCCACCAACGTCCTGTCAGCTTATCCCCCGCCAACCGAAACCGAAAGATGACTAAAGTTGCGACCTGGCACGCCCTACCGTGACACAGGTAACTTGTCGTCGGCACCGACTCTCTCTTACCATGCTATTACTATGGATCTACGCGCCCTCGTGGTGTGCCCGGATCAGGGTTCAGCGAGTCTGCTCACGCTCATCCTGTCCGAGTTGGGGATGGCGGTCGAGCATACGCCCTCGATCTCCTGCGGATTAGAACTGCTCGACAGCCAGCACTTCGATGCTATCGTCCTCGACTATCGCGCCGACCAGAGTTCCGAGGAATTCCTGGCGCGCTTGCGTCAGTCCGCTAAAAACCGCGCCAGCATGCTGATTGCCGTCGTCGATAGCGAGTTCAACGCCCGACCCGTGTTCGGGCTCGGCGCCAACTTTGTCCTCTATCGCCCGCTCTCTTCCGAGCGCACCCGCATCAGTTTGCGCGCTGCCCACAGCCTCATGCGCCGCGAGCGCCGCCGCGCGGCGCGCGCGCCCCTCCATTCGACCGCCAACGTCGCCTATCCCGGAGCGCCCGAACTGAACGCCGTCTTGACCGACCTCAGCGACGGCGGAACTTCGTTCCACACCGCCAACCACCTTCCGTCCGCATGCAGGGTTTATTTCGAGTTCGCTCTTCCCGGTCAGCAACAACTGGTCCGCTTGTCGGGTGAGGTGGCTTGGCAGGACTCGAGCGGCCGCACCGGAATTCGTTTCCTCGACGTGCCCCAGGCTTCGCGCCGCCTCATGCAGACCTGGCTTCAGCAGAATAATGGCCGCCCGGCAAAAGGATTGCCGGCCCAGCCGTCTGCCGGCCGATCCTCTGGGGCTCAGTCGTCCGCGGCCCAGTCTCGCTCCGAGCGCGAGCCGAGGTCCGAGTCAAAGGATTCCACCCACCTCGCCAATGCCGGCAACCGCCGCGGAGAGCAACGTTTCGCCTGCAAACTCGGAGCGGAAGTCTACAGTCTCGGCACCAGCGTCCCCAATCGCTGCACCCTGTCCGATATCAGCGAGGGCGGTTGCTACGTCGAAATGCCGACGCCACTCTCGGGGCGGTCGGGTGTGGAGATTCTGGTCCGCACTGCCGACACGAAATTGAGAATCAGGGGGCAGGTGCTGGCCACCCATCCCGGTTTTGGCATGGGCGTGCGCTTCATGTTCCACGATTCCGGCGAGCGCGAAGAAATCCTGCGCCTGCTCGCCGTTCTCTCCACCGGTCCGGCGCTGGACGAACAACCCCGCTGAGCGGGAGTTCTCATTCCACTGGGGTTTGCAGTTTGGCAGACGTTCGAGGCGCCGTTCCGACTACGCCGGCTGCTCTTTCTCCGCCACTGCCCGGCGAAAATATTCCAGCGAAAGCTTCAGGCCGCTCTCCAACCCCACTTTCGGCTCCCATCCGAGCAGCCGCTTTGCTTTCGAAATATCCGGACGCCGCTGCTTCGGATCGTCCTGCGGCAGCGCTTCGAACTTGATCTGGCTCGCCGACTCCGTCGTCGCGATCACTTTCCGCGCGCACTCCAGAATCGTGAACTCCGTCGGATTCCCAATATTCACCGGCTCATGCTCCGCGGATCGCGCCAAGCGCAGAATCCCATCCACTTCATCGCTCACGTAGCAGAAGCTGCGCGTCTGGCTGCCGTCTCCATACACCGTAAGGTTTTCTCCCCGCAGCGCCTGCCACATAAAATTCGGAATTACGCGCCCGTCGTTGATCTGCATCCGCGGTCCGTACGTATTGAAGATGCGAAGAATGCGCGTGTCCACCTGGTGATAGCGGTGATACGCCATCGTCACCGCCTCCGAAAACCGCTTTGCTTCGTCATACACCGACCGCGGCCCGATCGGATTCACATTCCCCCAATACGTCTCCGTCTGCGGATGCACCAGCGGATCCCCGTAGCACTCCGAGGTCGATGCCATCATGAACTTCGCGCCGCACCACCGCGCCGTTTCCAACGCTTCAAACGTCCCATACGATCCCACCCGCAACGTTGCGATCCCGTGCGCGGCGTAGTCCACCGGGCTTGCCGGACTCGCGAAGTGAAAGACATAATCCAACGGGCCCCAGTCGGCGGGATAGCAAACATCTTTCTCCACAAATTCAAATCGCGGGTCGTTCCGCAGGTGCGCAATGTTCGCCAGTCGCCCCGTAAGCAGATTGTCCGCCGCGACCACTGCATAGCCATCGCCCAGCAATCCGTCGCACAAGTGCGATCCCAGAAAGCCTGCCCCTCCCGTCACCAGCGCACGTTTTGCGTTCACGGCTCGCGTGTTCATGGGTCGCGTACTCACGATTTCAGGCGCGCTCCTTTTTCTTCGGACGCGCCCCCGCTGTCAACTCCTCCGTCAGCACCGCCGGACGCCCCACACTGTAATAAGAGAATCCGTGCTCCACCATCACCGCCGGATCATACAGATTCCTCCCATCGAGCACGATCGGATACTTCACCAGCGTGCGCAGACGTTCCAGATCAAGCGCGGCGAACTCCTCCCACTCCGTCAGGATCAGCAGCGCATCGGCGCCCGTCGCCGCCTCATATGCATCCGACGCGAACTCGACACCGGATGTCAGCACCTCTTTTGCCCGTTCCATTGCCGCTGGATCGTAGGCGCAAATGCGGCAGCCCTCGCGCAGCAGTTCCTGCACCAGCAGCAGCGCTGGAGACTCCCGAATATCGTCAGTCCCGCCCTTGAACGCCAGCCCCAGCACGCCCAGTCGCTTGCCCCGGAAAGTCCAAAGCACGCCCCGCACCTTGCGCAAAAACCGGCGCCGCTGATCTTCATTAATACGAATCACTTCTTCCAGCAGCCGGAAGTCGTATCCGTTTTCCTTCGCGACTGCCCGAAACGCCATCAGATCCTTGGGAAAGCACGACCCTCCATAGCCGATCCCCGGATTCAAAAATCGCGGTCCGATCCGCGAATCCGTTCCAATCCCGTCGCACACTTGCTGCACATTCGCCCCCACCGATTCGCAGATCGACGCCACCGCATTGATAAAGGAAATCTTCATCGCCAGAAATGCGTTGGAAGCGTGCTTGATCAGTTCCGCGCTCTTTGTACTGGTGACGATCAGCCGCGGCGGCGCGTTGCCTGAGACCGCTTCCGGGCGAGGAATCGCATTCCCGCGCCCGTAGTACCAACCGCTCGTCAGCGGCCCGTAGATCTGGCGCATGACCTCCGCGGCCCGCTCGCTCTCGACCCCCACCACGATGCGGTCGGGATAGAGAAAATCTGTAACCGCCGTCCCTTCCCGCAGAAATTCCGGATTCGAAGCCACATCGAAGTGCGACGGATCGGCCCCGTTTCTCATGATAATGGTGCGGATCCACTGGCTCGTATACACCGGAACCGTGCTTTTCTCCACCACCACCTTGTACTCGTCGACGCCTCCGGAAATTTCCCGCGCCACCGACTCTACATAGGAGAGATCCGCATCCCCACTTTCGGTCGGCGGTGTCCCGACCGCGATGAACACGGCTTCGCTCTCTCGCGTAGCCGCCTGCAAGTCGCCAGAAAACTTGATGCGCTCGCCCTGATGCCGCGCCAGCAGCTCGGGCAGAAACTTTTCATGAATCGGCACTTCGCCATTACTGAGTGCCGCGAGTTTTTTCTCGTCGTTATCGACCAGGATGACCTCATGTCCCAAATCCGCAAAACACACTCCCGTCACCAACCCGACGTATCCGGAACCGACCACCGCGATGCGCATAGCGAGCCCTCTCCTTAAATTTTCATTTGCACCTCCGGCTCGTCGGTGTGCATTGTCTTACTGTAGCAGTCTTTCGGGCCCAGACAGCCTCTCCAACGTGATTGTCGCATCCAGCAGCCCCCGAATGGGAATTCGAATCTCACAAGAAAGCGTGACCGCCATCACTGCCCCAAAAGTCCGCGAGTCTGTGTGTGGACCTCCCAAGGTAACCATCGCGCCCGGAAACGCGTGTTAATCCCTCGCCGGAGAACAGCTAAACTACAAGGGCCCATTCTTCATGACTAGATTAGCTGCTATTTTGTTCCTTTGCGCGATGCCGCTCTTTTGCCAGAGCAATAGCGGCGAATTGCGCCTCAAAGTGAGCGATCCGGCCGGTCTTGCTGTGAAGACCACAGTTCAGATCACCAGCAAAGCGAATGGTTATCGAAATACTCTGGCAACGAGCGATGAGGGTCGCTTGAATGTGCAGCGCCTGCCTTACGGCATCTATCAGCTTGAAATCGAGCAGCCTGGGTTTGCCCAGATATCGGAATCTGTCGACATTCATTCCTCGATTCCGACCGAATACACAGTCCAACTCAAGCTGCGTACCGTGAATCAGGCGGTAACCGTGAGTGCGGCCAATACGTTGATCAATCCCGATCAAGCTGGCGCCGTTAGTCAGATTGGTTCCGACCTCATCCAGAATCGGCTCAGCTCGATCCCGGGCCGTTCCCTCCAGGATCTGGTGAATTCGCAGCCCGGTTGGCTATACGAGGGAAATGCCGTGCTCCATCCGCGCGGCTCGGAATATCAGACACAGTTTGTGGTCGACGGCATCCCTCTTACCGACAATCGTTCGCCCAGCTTCGGGCCGGCGATTGACGCGGACGACATGCAGTCGCTGAGCATCTATACCGCGGGCATTCCCGCAGAATACGGCAGAAAAATGGGAGGCGTGGTCGAGGTGAACACGCTGCAAGATGCGCAGCCAGGATTCCACGGCCAGTTGGTGCTTTCCGGCGGCAGCTTCGATGCGGCCGGCGCTACGGCACATGGCCAGTATGTTTGGGGGAAGAATACCTTCGGCGCCAGCGCCAGCGGCAGCATGACGGACCACTATCTCAATCCGGTAGTGTCGCAAAACTATTCGAATACGGGTACGCTGGGGGATTTTTCGGTCAACTACGAGCGCGACTTGACGCCGAAAGATCGCTTGCGATTCAGCGTCCGCCATGAGTTGTCGCGCTACGACATTCCGAACGAACAGGTACAGGAAGCCGCGGGCCAGCGCCAGACGGCGGATAACTTTGAGACGATGGGAATCGCCTCCTACCAGCACACCTTCTCATCCTATGCGGTGGCCGATTTTCGCGCGATGGCCCGCGACAACGCGAACGATTTCAACTCCAACCCAGAGTCGACACCCATCGAGATCTTTCACCACAATTTTTTCCGCGAAGCGTACTTCAAGGGGACCGCAACCGTCGATCACGGGCGCAACGAGTGGAAGTTTGGGGTCGAGTCGGACAACCTGTTTCTAAACGAAAATTTCAACTACATCATTACCGATCCGACGCAATTTGATCCCGGCACACCTGCGACCTTCGGTTTTCTGGGAAGTCGCCCAGATCTCGAGCAATCCGCATTCGTGCAGGACCAGATCCGTCTAAAAAACTGGACCATCAACGCCGGGCTGCGCTGGGACCACTACCAGCTCATATTGAACCGCCACGGCGTGGACCCACGCCTGGCGATTTCGCGCTACATCCCATCCGCTGCGCTACTGGTGCATTTCTCCTATGATCGCGTTTTTCAGACGCCCTCCTTCGAAAACATCCTGCTTTCGAGTTCGACCACAATTGAATCCATCGACGCAACGAATTTCCTGCGACGACCGGTCGAAGTTTCCGAAGGAAATTACTACGAAGCCGGTGCAACCAAGGTGTTCCTCGCAAAGTTCAAGCTCGACGCCAACTATTTCCGCCGCCTGGTGTCCAACTATGGGGACGACAATCTGCTAGAAAATACCAGCATTAGTTACCCAATTGCCTTCCGCAAAGCCGTCATCTATGGAGCGGAAGCGAAACTCGATCTTCCCGACTGGCGCCGCTTTTCGGGTTTCGTGAGCTATTCCTATACCCTCGGCAATGCCTGGGCTCCGGTGACGGGCGGCTTGTTTCTGGGTACTGACGCCGCGGCGGCGGAAGGGCTCACCGGCCATTTCCCCGATTCCCAAGATCAGCGCCACACCGTTCGTGGACGCCTCCGCTACCAGGTCAAACCGCGCCTCTGGATCGCGGGCGGAATTCAATACGACACCGGGCTGCCCTTCGATTTCACCGGCACCCCGCAGCGAGCGCTACAAGATTACGGCCAGCAGGTGCTGGATCGCCTTAACTTTGCCCGCGAGCGCATCTATCCTGCCTTTCAGCTCAATGCCTCGGCGGGCGCGGATGTCTATAAGTCGGAGCGTCTGAGTGTGCGGTTTCAGATCGATGGACAGAACCTTACCAACATTCTTAACGTCATCGACTTCGGGGGTCTTTTCTCCGGCAACGCCATCGGACCATCGCGCACCGCAGCCATGCGCCTCACCTCTGCCTTCTAGCGCATCTCGAGCGGCCGCCCGCTCCTCATCGGTCTCTGGCTTTATGACGGACTCATCGTTGTCATGGTCGTCATGGTGTTCTGATTCCCCACCGGTTAATAGTGTCATAATGCAGTTCCTCCTTCAGAGGGGCGCTAAGGGGAAAAACTTCAGATGCGCCGACTTAGTTCAGAGAACCTGAACGAGTAAGAAGGAGGTAGCTTGCTCAGTGCGATGCTAGGCTTGTGCGCCACCGTTGTCAACGGCTTGCCCCTCTGTGTATTGCTGGGATCGGGTCACTTCGGTCGTCGGGGGACTATTCTCTCGAAAAACCTGTACGATAGACTATGCAGTCTGAAGAACAACTCCATTTGGGAACCATTGAACGTATGAGGAAGCAGAGCGCCTTGCTGCTAAGGCTGTACCAGGCAGAACTTGCCA
>JBEKWL010000111.1:0-12446 GCA_049513095.1 Terriglobales bacterium | reverse complement strand
ATGATCGGCATTTCCATGGTTGCCATGCCCATTCTGTATTTCGTGGGAGGCAACGTCCTGGGACTGTTCGTGATGCTGTTCATCGTGTACTGGTGCTATGGCACGCAATTGTCGGTCAATGGTGCCGCCGCCGCTGATTTCTGGGGCACGAAGAATGCGGGCATAAACTACGGGATGTTGTTTACTGCTTGGGGTGTGGCCGGGCTGCTCGGTGGCCGCATCGGCGGTTTGCTCTACGACAAGTACAAGAACTACCAGATGGCGTTCTACACGGCGGCGGGTCTGGCGGCAGTTGCTCTGATCTGCGAACTGTTGGCCAAGCGCCCGGCGATACCGGCGGCATCTTTGGCGGGAAGAAAAGCGCCCAGTGCAGCCTAGCTTCCGGAAGACACTGCGGTCCGGAACTGGATGTTTCATATCGGACTTGGGGTGTGAGGGCGCTCGGCCACGAGCGCTCACGCGCCCCCAGGGCCCGATTGTGTGAGTTCTTCAAGGTTCGGTGTCGTGGAATTGCTTCTGGTCAATATCGTCACCAGGAGCACTTTTACCCCTTACCGGCGGCGTCCCGATCCCCTATTGCGGGTACCACTCGAGCAACCGGACTTCGATTCCGGTCCCTTCCAGCCCTTTCTTGAATACGGCGAGATCGGAGCCGTGGTAGTGATAAGGAATGACGATCTTGGGGTGGAATGCCTTCACCGCCTCCGCCGCTTCTTCAGGAGGCATGGTGTAAGGCAGATTCATGCAAACGAACGCCACGTCGATGTTCTTCAGGGCGCGCATTTCCGGAATACCTTCCGTGTCGCCGGAGAAGTAGAAGCGCACTCCGCCGTAGCTGAGCACGTATCCGTTGTCACGTCCCTTGTCATGGAAGAGTTTGCCTGGGGCTGGTCCGCGCGTCAGGTTATAGGCGGGGATTGCCTCAATGGTCCAGCCCTGCCACCTTCTGGTTTCACCATTTGAAATCGGCTTGGCAGTCTTGACCGTTGCCACCACGGAGGGCGGCGCCAGGATGTCCGTTCCGGCTTTGCTGAGTTCGGCGATGTAAGCCGGATCCATGTGGTCCTGGTGAATGTGGGTAATCAGAATGAGGTCCGCCTTCGGGGCCCCGGCGATCTTTGCAGGTTTGGCCGGGTCGAGATAGATGGTCTTGCCTCCCGCCTCGATCAGGGTGCTGGCATGATATAGCGGAGTGATCCTGACCTCTCCTGAGGAAGTTTTGAATGTCTGCGGATTTGCCACAGCGTTCGCCAATGACGACACAGCAACAAAAGCGTAAGCAAGCATCAGGATCAGTTTCATCGTGGCCTCACTTTAGTTTTCGATAGTCTTTACCCGGGAGTGATTTACCGCAGAAGTGCAAACCTATAAAGCGTTCTCCCGGGTTCCGGTGCCTTTCTTCCGTAGGACATCAACATTCTACGGCGGAATGAGACGTTTGTAGGATTCAAACAGTACGAAATAAACATAGTTCGAAAATGTAGGTCGAAAAATAAGTTTCGAAATAAAATTTTAGTTCCGCTGCGGCCCTCCTACGCTCGCCCAAAGGGCCGCTCCCTCGCGTCTGGATCCCTTGTCGTATGAAAGTCTGCCGGCAGGCAGATCCTGGGCCCAGGGGCGGAACTTCCTGTGGTGCACCCCTCAAGATTCGACATTGTGCCCACAGAATTGGAACACCGCCAGCGGCCGCGACAGCCAGACTGCGTGACAAGAGCCCTCGCTCTAACCCTTCTCCGCGAGAATTCCCTGCAAACAGGGAAAAATACAGGGAATTTCTCTATTCTGGGGGCCTAAAATACCGCACCATGCTTCATATGGCACTGATTCCGCTGGATTTGTTCGCGTGATGACCCTTGAACAAACAGGGAATTTTTCACAGATATCAGGGAATACGACTCCCTGATATTTCGGAACAGGTTTGGCTGCATCGTGGAATATAGAGATCTTCGATAGCCCCTGGCTTGCCCCAGGGCCGTCTCATGTCAAACCTTGGGGGGAATCTCACGGCGATCAGGTTTTGTGTTGCGGGTCCCGCCGCGGTGCTTTCTAGGGTTTTGGCCCACCTGGCGGAGTGGGGAGGCGACCACCCAACGGTTGCACTACTTGCCCTTTTCTTTTGGCCGCTCTAAAGAGCGATGGAGGTATCTGGATCCTTCTCTCTCGTACTCGTGAATTCCACCCCTGAGAAGCAGTTCGCAAACCTGGGCCAAGCTTCGGCCTTCCTTCTTAGCAATCTGCAATAGAGCAACCTTGATCTCGCTGGAGACTCTGAATCCAATCCGTTCGTCTTTGGCTGTCATAAGCTGCGTGGATTCTAGAACTTTCATCTACACCTCGCAAATCATTTCTCCACTTGACAAAGTGGCAGGAATGGTAGACAATGTTCACCATTGATTACCAAAGGAGAACGCCGATGAAGTTCCGGTGCTCGAAGAGTCAGCAAATACTAATCGCGGAAAACTTACGTTTTGTGAAACGATTCGTATCCCAGAATTTGCCGCCTGTTCAAGTCGAACAATTGCGAGAACTGACACGCAATTTTTCGCTCTCGTTAAAGTGTGGAGACCTCCTTCTTCTCAGTGGTGGTTGGTACGTGACCCACGCTGGGCTGATCCGCTTGGCCAAGCGTTGCCACTGCTCTGGAATGCAGGTGCAGCCAGTTCGTCAGCTGTCCGATCAGACAATGAGTCGCTACGCTTTCCGAGCCATTGTCTACAAGTCTCGAACCTGTCGAGGCTTTGTCGGTTACGGCGACGCCGATCCTTCTAATGTTTCCGCGCTCGTCCGTGGCGCCGAGATGCGTGTGGCCGAGACCCGGGCAGTCAATCGGGCCCTGCGCAAGGCCTACGGGATCGGCCTCTGCTCAGTAGAGGAAATCGGAACGACTCCGAATCCGGTCGAAAAGCTTCCTCCCCAAAACGCGAATGGGAACGGGAATGGCGGTGGCCCGAAGGTCCGCGACCGTCTGTGCCAGATCATCCGCCAGCACAAGCTCGATCCCGAACTCGTAAAGGCCTATGCCGTCGACTTCTGCGGCACGAAAACTCTCAGAGAGGCCAGCAGGGGACAGGTGGAAAACTTCGTCCAGCAGCTGGCCGACTGGGCCGAGAAGGACCGCAACGCTTTGCTCTGCCAGCTCAATAGCTACGCGCGCCCGAAGGGGGAGGTAGTCGCATGAACCGCAAAGTCCCTGGACTTGCCGAAACTGCCCGCGATTCTCGTCCGGAGATTCCCGACGGAGTATTCCTCGCGCGAGTCGATGGCGCCCAGTTCCGCTGGCACGCCCACAAACCCTTCTATGTCCTCCGACTCTCCATCCTTGAACCCCGGACGCTGGCCGGGCAGCCTATTGTCGGTCGTCTCTACTGCACGCAAAAAGCGATGTGGAAGCTGGGTTGGTTCCTGCGCGATTTCCTCTATGACCCGGAACTCCTGGCCCACGAGCAGGTCGATGAGAAGGCTTTGCCCGGACTCCGCGGTGTCGTCAAGATCAGCCACACCGTGATCAACGGCATCTCGCTCATCAATCTCGACGGCTTCGCTCCAGCCAGCCAGTGGGAAGAACTGTCCGCGGCTCCGGTATCGAGCTCTTTTCGCTCCAACACCGCGGAGGTCTCCCGATGAACTACTCCTACACCCAGATCAGCCAGTACCTTAGCTGTCCGCGCCGTTACCGGCACCGCTACCTCGACGGTTGGCAAGAGAAAGACACGCGCGCCGCCATGCTCTTTGGCCGAGCGTTCGAACAGGCCGTCGCCGCCCTCTTTCGCCATGAAGACCCGGCGGCTGTGCTGTTCGAGCAGTGGGGCGTGTGCAAGGACATGGGCCTGACCTACGCGGGCAGCGACACCTGGGACCGTATGCTGCAACAAGGCATCCAGTTGCTCGAACGTTTCGCTCAGGACGGCCGGGTTCGCATTCGCCACCCTCGTTCCACCCAGCAGATTCAGTTCAATCGGACCTTGGCTTCCGGCAACAGTTTTGTCGCTTACGTCGACGCCATTGGTGAACTGGACGGCACGCCCTGCGTTCTGGAATGGAAGACCACGTCCGCACGATATCCGGAGGAGCCGGCCGGCATTTCCGCGCTGGACCCGCAACTCGTCTGCTATTCGTGGATGACCGGAATCGACGAAGTTGCCGAAGTTGTTTTCGTCCGCAAGCGACTGGTTGAAGTCCAGCACCTCCGGGCTACCATTTCTGACGAGCAGCGGCAGGAGTTCGCAACCTTGGTCGAAGACACGGTCCGACGGATCGAGTCCGGGCTGTTCCTGCCGCACAGCGGCATCCGCTTTCCACAGAATCCTTGTACCACCTGCCCCTTCATCGGGCTCTGCCTCGATAAGCGTGACTTGGTCGAAGCTGCACTGGTGCGCAAGCCCGGAGTTGACCTTGGTCTGTTTGACGAACTTTCGTTTTAGGCCGATGCCGATGCCGCCGAAGCTCAATCGCAAGCGCGCGCTGTTTGTCCTCACCAAGATCGACGAGATCCTGGCGTGGGAACGGCAGAAAGAGGCAGAGCGCGATACTCGCTTTGTCGAGCTCGGCAGGTATCTGTGCGAGGTGCGGGCGGGACAGTACTGGAGGCTGGAGAACCTGAGTTCGTTTGATGAATTCCTGGCGAGGCGGTTTCCGGAATCGAGAAGGAAGGCGTACTACCTCATGTCCATCCACGAGCACCTGCCGCCGCAGGCGAGACGTGAACTGAAAGAGGTGGGGTGGACGAAGGGGCTGGAGCTAGCAAAGGTCGCGCGCCGGGACGGTCAGCACTTCGATTGTGCAACCTGGTTGCACAAAGCCCGCGAGCTGCCGAAGGAGGACTTTCGGCGGGAGGTGGAGAAGGAACTGACGGGAAAAGAAGAGGAGCCGTCGGAGCTGATCTACTTCAAGGTTTACAAGAGCCAGATCCCGGTCATCGAGCAGGCGATCGAGACAGCAGCTCTGATGCTGGGCACGGACAAATCGCGCGGCTACTGCCTGGAGATGATTTGCGCCGACTTCCTTGCAGGAGCGCACCTGGACAATGGCAACCCGGAGATCCTGCTCAACTCGATCTCGCGCTACTACCGGTTCTTGCCTGGCGAACAAAAGCAAAGATTTCTGGCCCACGCGAACCAGAAGGCCTCATGACCTCAATCCAGCCAAAACGTTTCGTTGTACGGCTCGACCCAGATTCGTACTCCCAGCTTTGTCTAGAAGTCTTGCATCGGGATCGATGGCAGTGCCAGTACTGCGGGAGTCTTGAAAACCTCCAAATTCATCACAAACAGTTTCGCAGCCGATCCGGTGCCGACTCCGAAGACAACCTGATCACATTGTGTGCCAAGTGTCACCGCTCACTTCATGGAGGTTAGCCCCACGCCTCCCGCTACTCTACGTGCATAGGCGGGTTATGACGCTGCGGCGTACAGGCTGGCGAGTGGGGAAGAGTTGCGTGCGATAGAAGCCCGAGAGAAGGCGATTTCGCACTCGAGTCTGGCTGACCTCCAGCCGCACCGCCAGCCGCGCTGCCACTATCGGCCCATACGCGCGCACCCCGCCGTCTTTCGCTTCCCGCTTTTCTCCCATTCAAAAATCGCCTCGCAAAAAATCGGAAGCGCCCCCGAGTGGACCAGTGTTGCTAACTCGGTTCCAATCAGGTTGACCAAGGCTTTGAACATACTCAGGCAACGATCAATTCCGAGACCGAACGACACGCTTGCAACTGGAAGCGACTCGCTTAGGCCTTACAATTGGGACGGAGCCACCAAACGAAGGGGAAGAAATCATCATGGCGATAGCGACCATTAATCCAGCAACCGGCGAAGTCGTGAAAAACTTCGAGCCTCTTACCGCGTCGCAAATTGAGCAGAAGTTGCAACTGGCGACCTCCGCGTTCCGAAAACATCGGCGGACTTCATTCGCGGAACGTGCGAGCAAGATGATGCGCGCGGCCGAAATTTTGGAAAAGGAAAAAGACGATTGCGCCCGTTTGATGACGCTCGAAATGGGCAAGCCTCTGAAGGCAGCAGTGGGCGAGGCGCGGAAGTGCGCCACCGGATGCCGCTACTATGCGGAAAACGCCGAGAAATTCCTAGCCGACGAAATTGTGGAGACGGGAGCGAAGCGCAGCTTCATCCGCTATCTGCCGATTGGCCCCATCCTGGCCATCATGCCCTGGAACTTTCCCTTCTGGCAGGTGTTTCGTTTTGCCGCGCCGGCGCTGATGGCGGGTAATGTCGGACTGCTGAAACATGCTTCGAACGTTCCGCAGTGCGCGCTGAAGATCGAGGACATTCTGCGCCGCGCCGGTTTTGCCGGAGGCGAGTTCCAGACGCTGCTGATCGGGTCGGGGCCGGTCGATGGCATCCTAAGCGATCCCCGTGTCGTCGCCGCGACTTTAACGGGCAGTGAGCAGGCGGGAATTCAAGTCGGAGTTTCCGCCGCCAGGCGCATCAAGAAAGTCGTGCTCGAACTGGGCGGCAGCGACCCTTTCATCGTGATGCCCAGCGCCGATCTGGATGCGGCTGTCGCCACGGCAGTCGAGGCGCGCATTCAAAACAACGGTCAGTCGTGCATTGCGGCCAAGCGCTTTATCGTGTCGGAAAAAATTGCCGACGAATTCGAGCGCAAATTCGTCAAACGCATGCAGGACTTGCGCGTGGGCGATCCATTCGATGAGAGTACGCAGCTCGGTCCGCTCTCCAGCGCGGACGCTGTGACTACGCTTGATGCCGATGTGAAAAAAACTGTGGCCGCCGGAGCGCGTGTGTTGACCGGTGGCCATCCCCTGGATCGTCCCGGGAACTTCTACGCGCCGACGGTGCTGACCGACATTCCGAAAGATTCGCCGGCGTACAAGGAAGAATTCTTTGGCCCCGTGGCGTCAATTTTTCGCGTGAAGGATGTGGATCACGCCATCCAGATCGCCAACGATAGCCGCTTCGGGCTGGGTGCCAGCGCATGGACTAACGATCCGGCGGAAACCGAGAGGTTCATCAACGAACTCGAGGCCGGCATGGTTTTCCTGAACAAGATGGTGTCCTCCGATCCGCGACTGCCCTTCGGCGGGGTGAAGTATTCCGGCCACGGGCGCGAACTGGCCGTGCAAGGGATCCGCGAGTTTGTGAACATCAAGACGGTTTGGATCCAGTAGCCAAAAACGCGAATGCCGCGATGTTAGGCCGAATTCATAACCGAAAGGAATTGCTGTATGGCCAAACTTGGGTTCATCGGTCTCGGTGTAATGGGTGGCAACATGGTAGCCCGCCTGCTCGAAAAAGGGCACACCGTGACCGGCTACAATCGGACGCGCTCCAAGGCGCAGTGGTTGATCGACAAAGGCATGAAGTGTGCCGAGTCTCCCAAGGCAGTGGCGGCGGCATCGGATGTGACGTTCACCATGGTCACGAACGCCGCAGCGCTCGCGGCGGTGACGGACGGTCCGGAGGGATTGCTTGCCGGCATTGGCGCCGGCAAGTTCCACATTGACATGAGCACCGTGAGCCCCGATGCGAGCCGCGCACTGGCTGCGAAAGTTCGCGAGAAGGGCGCTGACATGGTGGACGCGCCGGTTTCGGGCAGCGTCATCACGCTGCAACAAGGCAAGCTCTCAGTGATGGTCGGAGGCCGCAAGGAAACTTTCGAGCGCCTGCAGCCGTTGCTTCTGGATATTGGACCAAAGGTGACGCATGTGGGGGACAACGGCATGGCGCTGGCCATGAAGATTGCCGTGAACCTGAGCCTGGCCGTGCAGATGCTGGCTTTTTCCGAAGGCGTGCTGCTGGCGGAGAAGAGTGGGATTCCGCGCGAAGTTGCGGTCGACGTTCTGGTTCACAGCGCGATCGCGTCCCCCTTGATTCAGTACCGCGGTCCTTTCGTCTTGCAGCAACCGGAAGAAGCGTGGTTCGACGTCAACATGATGCAGAAGGACATGCTCCTGGCAATGGAGTTGGGCCGCAAGCTGAATGTTCCTGTTCCCACCACCGCCGTCAGCAACGAGTTTCTGACCGCCGCGCGCGGCATGGGCTGGGAGAAACTGGATTTTGCCGTCATGTTCGATGTTTTGGCGCGCATGGCGGGAGTTCCGGCCTCGCCGGACGCTCACGAAAAGCTGTCGGTCACGCATTGATTTAGAATCATTGATTTAAAATCATGCCCGGACATTCATGCGTGGGGTCGACAACGAAATTCCAATTAGCGGCGTCCTCCTCTCCATGCTGCGCGTAAGAATCTCAGCCCACATATTCGCGAGCTCGCTCTTGATAATGCTGGCCGCGTTCTCGCTGCCGGCTGCGGCGCAGGGCGGCCCGCCCTTCATCACCGATGATCCCGGCACTCCCGGCGACGGCAACTGGGAGATCAACACCGCGCTCTACGCCGAGCGCCATCCCGACGAGCGCATCTTCAACGCTCCCATCCTGGACATCAACTAAGGCCTCGGTCCGCGCCTCCAGCTCAAGTACCAGGTGCCGTATCTCGTGGTTGGTACCGACGACGGGCCGACGCGCAGCGGCCTGGGCAAATCGCTGGCGGGCGTGAAGTGGCGCTTCCATGAGAACGATGAGAAGGGCCTCGAGATCTCGACTTATCCTCAGCTCGAGTTCAACAACCCCACATCCTCGGTGGAGCGCGGACTGGTCGACTCCGGCGTCAGGTTCTTTCTTCCCATCGAGGTAACCAAGAAGGTTGGGCCGGTCGAGATCAATCCTGAAGCCGGCTATTGGTTCGCCAGCAACAACAGCGCGGCCTGGGCGACCGGAGTGGTGGTGGCTCGACAGGTCAGCAAACGGCTGGAGCTGGATGGCGAATTGTATGCCACCGCCAACACCAATGGTTCCAACCATTGGACAACCTATGATGGCGGAGGCCGCTACAAGTTGAGAGAGCACTTTGTGCTGTTATTCATGGCGGGGCGCAGCTTCCGCGGACTTTCGAGCGGCCAGCCGCAATTGTTCGGCTACCTGGGGATGCAATTCCTCTTTTCCACGAAGCACAAGAAGGAAGGCCCGGCTGGGACCAGCCCGTAGCCGAGTCCTGGAGATTTTCAGACGCGGCGGAGGAGCCGCAGCACATTGCAAATGTCCGCAAGATATTTCCCGAACCCAAGCCGATTTTGATAAGGTACTCGTGGCATGACTATCAAGAAGAACGCGGTTCGCAAAGCGGAATTCAGACAAAAAGCACAGTTGATGTCGGGCTCGGAGATTGAACGCACGCTGGTGCGGTTGGCTCACGAAATCCTCGAAAAAAACGGTGGCGTTGACGGCTTGGGACTCGTTGGAATCCGCCGTCGAGGAGTTCCGATCGCCGAGCGGCTGGGCAAGATGATCCAGCAGGTCGAAAAGAAAAAAGTTCCCGTGGGCACGCTCGATATCACGTTCTATCGGGATGACCTTTCCACACTGGGCCCCAAACCCGTGGTGCAGGAAACGGAAATCGGCTTTTCCGTCGAGGGTAAGAAGATCGTACTGGTCGACGACGTGCTTTATACCGGCCGCACCACGCGCGCTGCCCTCGATGCCCTTTTTTCCCATGGCCGCCCGAGCCTGGTGCAGCTGCTGGTGCTGATTGATCGCGGCCATCGCGAATTGCCAGTCGAAGCCACGTTTGTAGGTCGAACCGTGCAGACGACCGCGAATGAAGTGATCGAGGTCAAGTTAACCGAGATAGATGAAGCGGAAAAGGTTCTGCTGTTAGAGAGGTAAGGTTTGGTTGGTGTGGTGTGGGGCGGAGCCTGTCCTGAGCTGTGACAGCCAAGACTTGACCTTGCACATGATGCTGTCGGATGGGGTCGCTAACTGTCAGGCAAACCCCTTAGGTGAGGGATTTTGAGTGCAAACGCCTGGTTACGTCAATCAAGAAAAAGAAAAAGTTCAGGCGACCACTTCGCGTGCACAACGGAACCCGACCACGATGCTGCGGACAGTGGGCTTGAGGCAGTAGCGAGAGGAGACGCGCGAAGGCCCTCTGGCAATTCCACGCCAGGAGCCGCCGCGCGACACGCGATACTCTCCGCTTTCTGGACCCTTCGGGTCGGATTCGGGACTGTGGCTGTAATAATCCTCCCCGTACCAATCCTGCACCCATTCCCAGAGGTTTCCCAACGTGTCATACAGTCCAAATCCGTTTGGCTTTTTCTCACCTACTGGATGGGTCGTACCGTCCGAGTTGTCATGGAACCATGCAACTTCAACTAATGGTCCATACCGGCAGGAACTATCTCCGCCGCGTGCCGCGTATTCCCATTCTGCCTCTGTCGGGAGGCGATAGTGGTAGCCGTCCCGCTTACCATTGAGCGCCTCACAAAAACGCTGCGCGTCATCCCAGCTCACACCCGCGACGGGCAGATTTGGACCTTTGGAAGATCTCCGATTAGCCGCCGTCGCCGCTTCATACTGCTCTTGCGTCACCAGATATTTTCCCAACTCAAAGGCCCTTGCAATGGCCACTCGATGTGCCGGCTTTTCCTCGGCGTGGCATTCTGCGTCTCCTGGGGAACACCCCATCATGAAGCTCCCCCTTGGAATCTTTACGAACTCCATAAGGTTTGACCCTTTCTTGGCTGGCGGTCCCACAAGCCAAATGTTAGCTTCCCACAGGTCCTCGCACAAGCAGCGTCGGCGGTAGCTGTCGTAACATCTCGATTACACTCAAAACCCCCCGATCGGACACCAGTCCGTGTCCGATACGTGGAGACTTGCCAAGGTTGTCCGGAAGGTCGAGTTCAAACTACTACGTCTGAGCGGAGCCGATTGACCCCCTCCAAGCCGAGCGCAGCTCGGCCCCCCTCAGAGGCTTCCGTCCGGCATTTCCATCTGTTCCCCTGTGCCCTCTGTGGTTAAAGATTTTCTCGACCACAAGCCCCAATTCATCTGGCGTCCGCCCGCACTCTTGAGTATTCTCGTGGAGATGGCCACCGTCTCATTGAGCGAACTGTTGGGCTCGACCGTCTATGACGCCTCCGGCGTCGCCAGCGGCCGGGTGCGCGAGGTGGCCCTCGCCCCACAGGAGGACCGTTCTCGCGTTGCCGCCCTCATCGTCAAAACGCCCGCGGGAAACCGCGTGTTGCCCTTGACTGCCGTTTCCGCGATCAATGGCGGCATTCGGGCTTCCACTGCGGCCGCGGAATGGACGGTGGCCGATGGCTCCGAAGGACTCCTGTTGCTCAGTCGCGATCTGCTCGATCAGCAGGTGATTGACGTGCACGGCCGCAAAGTGGTGCGCGTGAACGACGTGGATTTTTATCACGACATCGCGCAGAATCGCTCGGTTTTGAAAGTTGGCGGTGTGGATGTGGGCGCGCGCGGCGCCGTTCGCCGCCTCCTCAAAGGCATGATTCCAGCGGCTGCCCTTCGCGCCTTGCTCCTGCGGATTCCTCCCCGCGATATTCCCTGGGACTTCGTGGATCTCATCGAGACCGATCCCGCCCGGCGCGTCAAGCTGAAGATTTCGCATGAACGGCTGGCCAAGCTCCATCCCGCCGACATTGCCGACATTGTGGAAGAACTGGCTCCCGATGAGCGCGAAGCTGTGTTCGAGACGCTGGACGAAAACGTCGCCGCCGGCGCCTTGGAAGAGCTCGAACCCAAGGTGCAGAAAGCGGTCGTGGAATCGCTCGATTCCGACCGGGCCGCCGACATTGTCGAGGAGATGGAACCCGACGCGGCTGCCGACCTTTTGGGTGACCTGTCCGATGAGCGGAGTGAAGAAATCCTGGTGCAGATGCAGCCCGAAGAGCGCCAGGAAGTCGCCGACCTGCTCGAATTCAAAGAGAATACAGCTGCCGGCCGCATGACCACCGAGTTCATTGCCCTGCCGGTGACGGCCACAGCCCACGACGCGATCGAGTCCATGCGTACTTTCGAAGGCCGCATGGAAAACATGAGCACCATTTATCTGACCGATTCTCACGGGACCCTGGCCGGCGCGGTGCCGCTGGTGAAGATCGTTCTGTCGTCCTATTCCACTCCGCTCCTGGCCTTGTCGCAGGAGCCCCTCATTTCCTGCCACGAAGACGCCAAAGAAACGGAATTCGCCGAACTCTTTGACAAGTACAACCTGCTGACCTTGCCGGTGATCGACGAACACAGCCAACTGACCGGCGTGATCACCCCCGATGACGTAATAGCGATGCTGCGAGCCAAGCTGTAGTGCGCTCGTGTAGGGACGGGCGCCCTCGCCCGCGTAGGGACAGCCGCCCTCGGCTGTCCAAGCCGAGCGCAGCTCGGCAGCTGCACCTTCGCACAAAAAATTGCTCGCTTTTGCAGATTCATCTATCCAGAGATCGCTTTCAGCATTTATTCTGATCGTTCTGTTTTGCCAATTTGATCGTGCCTGTGGCTTGTGCGCATGAAATTCCTGAGAAGTTGGAAGCTCCGGCTCCTGCTGTTTTTTGCCGTCGTAGGGCCGGGCTTTATCACCGCGAATGTCGACAACGATGCCAACGGCATCTTGACCTATTCGCA